>JAEEIS010000160.1 GCA_016281475.1 Bacteroidales bacterium | reverse complement strand
CGCATACGGTCGGTAATGGTATCACCTTGTAACTGGGCGATGCGTTTGGCAGTATCGAAAAGGAATTGTTGCTGCTGGTCAAAAGCCTCTTGCAGTTGGTTGCGTTCGTTGAGAAGGTCCTGTAGTTCTTCCTGTGAATCGGTATCGTCGGGGTATTTCTCGACATGTAGACGCTTCTTCTCAATCTTCTGTGGCAGTTCGGCGAGCCGACGGCTCATGCGTTGGTAGTCTTCATTGTCGGCAGCAAATCGAAGATTGTCCATGCGGGCAATGGGCGTGTCGCCAAGGCAGACAGTGCCGTCTTGCACCTTGAGGTCATCCATACGGCTGTTTTCGACCAACTGGAGCTGCATGACAAAATGCAGCTGCATACTGTCCTTGTTGTTATAGCGACAATAATAGTGCCCCATTTCCTCGAAAAGACGGTGCTTGAACTCCTTCAGTTCTTCACTCTCCTGTTCCCCATCTTGCAAGTCGCGGCAATAGACGTATGACTTAGGGGTCTTGCCAGTGCGTTTAAACTCTTCTGTTGCGACATCGAACTCCTCGATGGTATATTTGCCCGCCTTGATGTGGAAGAGAGCTAGGAACATGTCGCTGGCACGCACTCGGTCGTTGTATTCGTCCTGTTTGCGACGGTCGTTGTAAGCAGCATCGTAGTCTTCCCACTCAAATAGTTCGATACGGATACCACGCTTCTCGTATATCTTGTCGAGTCTGCGGACAAGGTTGCCAAAGGCATTTCGGTCATTTTCTAACTCCTCGGAGGATGCAAGGAAGATTTGATTGTACGTTCGTCGGCCATGCTGGATTGAAATTATCGTATTGTATATTAGCGTTTAGCAGCACTTTATGGGTCAATATTTCCCACAAATACCACATTGCAAGGATACGAAAAAAAATCGAATAATACAAAAAAATCTTTGTTGCAAACACCTATCTGCCACAAGGCAAGGAGGAATTGGGAGGTTTTAACCACGATATGTTGATAACATTGTCGGAGGGACATGCGTTATTCGCGCAAATAGTAGTACTTTTGCAATCGCTAATTAATATATATGGATCCTAAACTCACACCACACACACAACAATCTATCAACAACAGCCGCGACGAAGCCATCCGACTGAAAAATGGTGCCATAGGGGTGGAACACCTCTTCCTCGGCATCATACGGGAGAAGGAATGCTCGGCTGTGAAGATGCTGACGACCCTCGGTGCCGACATTGCCGCCATCCGCTCCCGCATAGAGACTTCGGTGGGACAGATGGATAGCGACGTGCGCTACAGCAGCGACAGCGAGATTCCGATGCTCCGCCAATGCGAAAAGATTTTGCGTCTCAGCTATCTGGAGAGTTCCCGACTCAAATCGAGGGAGATACACACGGTGCATGTCATCCTGGCCATGCTGCACGAAGGCGAGAACATGGTGGCCCAACTGCTCAAACAGCAGGGGGTCAACTTGGACCAATGCATCAAATACCTGAAGCAGCAGGGCTCGCTGCCTCCCTCGAGTTCCGAGGATGACTACACCACCCCCCTCCCCGATTTCAGGTCGCAGACGAGCGAGGACGACAACGACGACCCCTACGCCGACCCCGAGGACAACGGCCAGCGCCAACAGATGCGGTATAACGCAAGCAACGACTCAAAGTCCGACAGCAAGACTCCCGCGCTGGAGAATTTCGGACGCGACCTCACCCAGTTGGCTCACGAGGGCAAGCTCGACCCCATCGTAGGCAGGGAGAAGGAGTTGGAGCGCATTGCGCAGATTCTGTCGCGCCGCAAAAAGAACAACCCCATTCTCATCGGCGAACCCGGCGTGGGCAAGAGCGCCATTGCCGAGGGACTGGCGACACGCATCGTGGAATGCCGTGTGCCACGCACATTGTTCGACAAGCGGGTCATCTCGCTCGACCTGGCATCGCTGGTGGCCGGCACCAAGTACCGCGGCCAGTTTGAGGAGCGCATGAAGGCCATTCTCAACGAGTTGGAGAAAAATCCCGACATCATCCTCTTTATCGACGAGATTCACACCATAGTGGGCGCAGGCAGTGCCAGCGGGTCGCTGGATGCCTCCAATATGTTCAAGCCCGCTTTGGCAAGGGGCGAGATACAGTGCATCGGAACCACCACCCTCGACGAGTACCGCCAGTATATTGAAAAGGACGGAGCCCTCGAGCGACGTTTCCAGAAAGTGCTGGTGGAGGCCACCACACCCGAGGAGACGCTGACAATACTGAAGAACATCAAGTCGAAATACGAAGAGCACCATCTCGTACAGTATACCGACGAGGCATTGAAGGCCTGCGTAGCACTCACCGAAAGGTATGTGAGCGACCGCCTGCTGCCCGACAAAGCCATCGACGCGCTGGACGAGGCGGGTGCACGAGTACGTATAGCACATGTTGAGGTGCCAGAGGATATTCTACTGCTAGAAAACGAGATAGCAGAAGTTGAAAAGCTAAAAAAACAAGTGCTGGCACAAAAGATGTACAGCGAGGCGGCCGAATATCGCGACCAAGAACGCCAGCTGCGCGAACGGCTGACGGAGCGCAAGCAGTTTTGGGAGAAAGAGGAACGCGACAAGCATATCCCCGTCACCGACCAGGATGTGGCCGAGGTGGTGGCGATGATGACCGGCGTGCCCGTGCAGCGCATCGCCGAGAACGAGGGCACACGCCTGCTGGTGATGGAGAACGAGTTGCAGAACTCCGTCGTAGGCCAAGACGAGGCGGTGCGTCAGATTTCTAAGGCCATCCGCCGCAACCGCGCCGGACTCAAAGACCCCAACCGCCCCATCGGCTCGTTTATCTTTGTGGGTCCCACAGGCGTGGGTAAGACCTATCTGACCAAGGTGTTGGCGAAGTACCTGTTTGACAGCGAGGCGAATATGATACGCATCGACATGAGCGAATACATGGAGAAATTTGCCGTTTCGCGACTCATCGGCGCACCTCCGGGATACGTGGGATACGAAGAGGGTGGCCAGCTGACCGAGAAGGTGCGGCGTAAGCCCTACTCTATCGTGCTGCTCGACGAGATTGAAAAGGCACACCCCGACGTGTTCAATGTCCTCCTTCAGGTTCTTGACGACGGACAGCTGACCGACGGCTTGGGCCGCAAGGTGGACTTCAAGAACACCATCATCATCATGACCTCGAACATCGGCACCCGCCAACTGAAGGACTTCGGCACCGGAGTGGGATTCAACACCGCCGCCCGCGAGGCCGAGCGCAACCAGCTGGAACGCTCGGTGATTGAGAAAGAGATGAAGAAGAAGTTCGCCCCCGAATTCTTGAACAGAATCGACGACGTGGTCTATTTCAACAGCCTACAGCGTTCTGACATACACAAGATTATCGACATTGAACTAAAGGGACTCTTTAAGCGTGTCAGAGGCATGGGCTACGGCATCGACCTCGACGACAAGGCCAAGGATTTCATTCTCAAGAAGGGTTGGGACGAGCAGTACGGAGCACGTCCGCTGAAACGTGCCATCCAGCGATATATCGAGGACGACCTTGCCGACGAAATCATCAAGGCCGACATCCTGCCAGGCGACACCATCCACATCACCACGGCAGAAACACCCGAAGGGGAAGAACAGAAACTCACCTTCGAGATAGAGAAAGGTGCCACTAGCCAGCAGCTGGAAGCCGAACTAGCACCGAACATTCCACAACCGGCGGAGGTGTGACCAGACACCTGTATGCAAAAAAAGAGTGACTGCCGTGGCAGCCACTCTTTTTTGATTGTATTAATGTCAATTAGAAATAAAGGTCACGTTCGCCTTCGCCAATCTTGCAAAGGTTGCCTTCGACACGCTTCTTGAGATCCTCCTTGCTGAAGGTCTGGGTGAGTTTCTTCAACAGTTCCAGTCCTTTGGCCTTGGTCTCGGGGCTGGCGTAGTCTTCCAGATACTCACGGAAGGTGAACATGGCGTTGGGCTTGCAGAATTCCTTGATAAGGCCGGGCTTGGCAAGGTCCATAAAGTCGGCACCCACACGGCCCTTGCGGTAGCAGCCTGTGCAGAAGCTGGGGATGTAACCGCCGTCAATCATCATGCTGATGACCTCGTCGAGCGAGCGGTGGTCGCCGAGAGTAAACTGGGCACCCGTACTGCCAGTCTTCTCGTATGGCTTGGCGGTCGTGTTGTCGCCCTCCTCATCATAGCCGCCGGGGTTGGTCTCTGAGGCGGCACTGATTTGGCTGACACCGTATTTCACCAACTTGTCGCGCATCTCGGGACGCTCGCGGGTGCTGATGATGATGCCGGTGTAGGGCATGGCGATGCGGATGATGGCGATAATCTTCATGAAGTCCTTGTCGCTCACGGGGTGCGGGATATTCTCCGGCAGGCTGAAGGGGGTGCCTTCGGCAGGCTCGATGCGGGGGAAGCTGACGGTGTGGGGGCCACAGCCGTAGTCCTCTTCCAGATGGCGGGCATGCTCCATAAGGGCAAGAATCTCAAAACGGTAGTCGACAAGACCAAACAGCACGCCGATGCCCACATCGTTGATGCCGCCCTCTTGGGCGCGGTCCATGCAGGTGAGACGGTAGAGGTAGTCGGCCTTGGGAGTGCCTGCGGGATGGAACTTGGCGTATTCGATGGGGTCGTAAGTCTCTTGGAAGCAGACGTATGTACCAATTCTTTCGGCCTTCAGCTTGGCATAGTCCTCCACACTCATGGGAGCCAGCTCAACATTGATGCGGCGGATGGTGCTGCCCTTCTCGTCCTTGGCGGCATAGCAGCGACGGATGGCCTCGACCATATAGTTGGCATCGTTGCGCGGACTTTCGCCACAGATGAGCAGGGCACGCTTGTGACCCATGCGCAGCAGGTGCAGCGTCTCGGTCTCAATCTCGTCGAGGGTGAGGATTTTGCGTTTCAACGCCTTGTTGTCGCGACGGAAGCCGCAGTAGACGCAGTTGTTCACACAGGCATTGCCGGTGTAGATGGGGGCAAAAAGCACCAATCGGCGACCGTAAATCTCGTCCTTGCAGTACTCTGCGGTGTCGAGAATCTTCTGTATGTCGGCCTCGTTCTCCACGCAGAGGAGCTTTGCCACATCCTCCAAGTTGAGTCCCTTCAGTTTACGGGCCTTGTTTAATATGTCGTTGAGTTGCGACTCTGTAGGAGCGTTATTGTCAAGCATCCCGTAGAGTTTGTCGCGGTCGATAAAATTTTGATTTCTCATGGTATTGGTTGTTATTTATTGTTGATTCTTGGTTAATACGGCCTTCGTCTCCACGCCTTCCAGCCGACCCAGTTTGCCCGTGAGGGCATTGATTTTGTCGGGCTGGCCTTCCACAATTAGGGAAATCACCGCCACGGGACGGTCATGAAAAGGCAGACCTTGGCGACACAGCACCAGGTCGGAGAATTCCGAAATAATTGTGTTGATTTCCGCAGACTTGCTACGGTCTACTATGAGTATTGTTATTGTTCCTATTCTCTTCTCCATCAGGTGTTAGGCTTTTGGGTTAGACGAATATTTTGTTTCTTTTGGTGCTGCAAAAATACAAAATAAATTTGATTCACACACTTTTTTCTAATTTTTTTTCACTAATCCATAAAAAAATCGTACATTTGCAAATTCAAAATCGAACAAACAAAGTGCTCTATGTATAACTATATTAAAATAGAAGAACGCCAAGCCGTAATGGTTCTCACCATTTCGGCTCCTAAATCGCTCAATGCGCTCAACAGTGCCATCCTCGACGAGATGAACGACTTCCTCGACCATTTCGACTGCAACAAATACCGCTGCCTTATCGTGACCGGCGACGGCGAGAAGTCGTTTGTGGCAGGTGCCGACATCAGCGAGATGGCCAACCTCGACGTGCAGCAGGGTCAAGCCTTCGGCACGCGCGGTGCCAACGTATTCCGCAAAATCGAGACCCTCCCCGTGCCCGTCATCGCCGCCGTCAACGGCTTTGCACTGGGCGGTGGGTGCGAACTGGCCATGGCCTGCGACATCCGCATCTGCTCCGACAACGCCCGTTTCGGCCAACCCGAAGTGGGATTGGGCATCATCCCCGGCTTCAGCGGCACCGTGCGCCTGGCTCGACTGGTAGGCATGGGCATGGCTAAGCAGCTCATCTACACCGGCAAACCCATCAAGGCCGACGAAGCCCTGCGCATCGGTCTGGTCAACGCCGTCGTGCCCCAGGCCGAGCTGATGGACAAGGCCGTCGAACTCGCCAATCAGATTGCCGTCAACGCCCCGCTCGCCATCAAGGCCGCTAAGCAGTGCATCAATGCCGAATACGACATGCCCGTGGACGAGGCCATCAAGTACGAGAGCGACGCCTTCGGCAAATGCTTCGCCACCGAGGACCAGAAGAACGGCATGAAGGCCTTCCTCAGCAAAGACAAATACACCTTCCAAGGAAAATAATTCAGCCCCCTCTGACTCCTCCGACCACTCCGAAAAAAGAATAAATCATCAACAATAAAAACACTTAACATCATGAAAATTTGCGTTATTGGAACCGGCACCATGGCAAAAGGCATCGTCAAAGCCTTTGCCGCCCACATGCCCGTCGTCATGAAGAGCAGAACCCAGGCCAGCATCGACAAGGCCATGGGCTCCATTGCCAAATCCTATGCCAAGCTCGTTGAGAAAGGCAAGATGACCCAGGAGGCCGTCGACGCCCTGCTCGGCAACATCACCACCACCACCGAATATGCCACTTTCGCTGATGCCGACCTCGTCATCGAAGCCGCCGTCGAGGAAATGGAACTCAAGAAGAAGGTCTTCAGCGACCTGAACCTCGTGTGCAAACCCGAGACCATCTTCGCCACCAACAGTTCCAGCCTCAGCATCACCGAGATTGCAGCTGCCAGCGGCCGTCCCGCACAGTTCATCGGCATGCACTTCTTCAACCCCGCCGACCGTATGGCATTGGTCGAGGTCATCAAGGGGCAGCTCACCTCTGCCGAGGTTTGCAAGACCATCGTCGACCTTTCTACTTCCATCGGCAAGACACCTGTCGAGGTCAACGAGGCTCCCGGATTCGTGGTCAACCGCATCCTCATCCCCATGATTAACGAGGCTGTGGGCATCCTGGCCGACGGCATCGCCACCGCCGAGGACATCGACAAGTGCATGATGCTCGGTGCCAACCACCCCATGGGTCCCTTGGCTCTCGCCGACCTCATCGGCAACGACGTGAACCTCGCCATCATGGAAGTGCTCTACAAAGAGTTCGGCGACCCCAAATACCGCCCCCATCCCCTGCTGCGCAAGATGGTCCGCGCCGGCCTCCTCGGCCGCAAGACGGGCGAAGGATTCTACAAATATTGATTTGCAAAGAAACAATGAAAAGAGCCGCACAAAATTGCGCGGCTCTTTTTTTACACACCCCTCCCCTATGGCATTCTACGACAAAAAAATCCCGCAACCGAGGCTGCGGGATTGTGAGATATTTTGATCTCAACTAGTTGCTTAGTCCATGATGGTGTTCCAGTGGTGGACATCCTCGGCCTCGCCCAACTGGATGGCGCGCAGGGCGTTGTACAGCTTGGTGCTCCAGGGACCGGGCTCCTTGCCAAAGACATAGCTCTTGCCGGTGGCAGGGTCGTCAAGACGCTCGATGGGGCTGATGACGGCAGCGGTACCGCATGCACCCGCCTCTTGGAACTCGGCCAACTCCTCAACATCGATGGGGCGACGCTCCACCTTCATGCCCATATCCTCGGCCAACTGCATCAGGCTCTTGTTGGTGATGGAAGGCAGGATGGATGTAGACTTGGGAGTGATATAGGCACCGTCCTTAATACCGAAGAAGTTAGCTGCGCCAGCTTCGTCGACAAATCTCTTCTCCTTGGCATCCAGATAGAACTCGCAGGCATACTGGCCACCATGGCAAGCCTCGACGTGGGCACGGAGGCTGGAGGCATAGTTGCCGCCCACCTTATACTTACCAGTACCCAGAGGTGCACTACGGTCATAGTCACGGGTGATGACATAAGGATTGGCCTTGAAACCGCCCTTGAAGTAAGGTCCGACGGGAGTGACGAAGATGAGGAACAGGTACTCGTCAGCAGGTTTCACACCCACGGTGATGCCCGTACCGATCAGCAACGGACGCAGATAGAGGCTTGCACCTGTGCCGTAAGGAGGAATGAAACGCTCGTTGAGCTTGATGACCTTCTTGCACATCTCGACAAACTTCTCGGTGGAGAGCTCGGGCATCATAATGCCGCGGCAGGTGCTCTGCATACGCTCGGCATTGGCCTCGGGACGGAAGATACGGATCTTGCCATCCTTGCAACGGTAGGCCTTCAATCCTTCGAAAGCCT
>JAEEIS010000159.1 GCA_016281475.1 Bacteroidales bacterium | reverse complement strand
GCGTAGCGGGAAGCGCGATGTAGAATACCTTGCCACTGCTAATGGACTGGGCGGTGGCGCAGTTCAGGGTGACAGTGTTCGTACCGTTGCCATCACTCAGGATGGGCGTTCCAGTTGTATTGTCTACTGCGAAAGTGCCGTTAACCGCGCTATTAGCAGTGATGGTGATGCTGGAGATGTTAATGTTGGCCTTGGTAAGGTTAAGTGCGAGCACACCGCAGAGGTTCTTGAAGGTGAGCTGGTCGTTGCTGCTCTCGGCATACATCGGGAACTGGTTTATAGAGCCCTCCACGTAGGTCTGCGTAGCGGGCAGGGTGATGTTCACGCCGTCGGTGGTCAGCGTGGTGGGATAGAAGGCGCGGAAGGGACTGTCGCCCGTCTCGCCGCTCACGTTGTCGAACACGGCGGTGGTGGCAGGGGTCTGCGGGGTGGCAGAGTAGATACCGCAACCGGCGGTGCCGTAGACGGCAATCTGGTCGCCGCTCACCCATTCGAGGGCGGTGCCGTTCAGTTCAGTCTTGGCAGCGTTGCAGTCCTCCATCGTGGCGCGGAACTGCGTGCCGTTGCCCTGGGTGTTCTCCTTCTTGCAAGAGGTCAAACTCACTAGTCCGACTAGACATACTAGGGACACTAAAGAAACTAGGTTTTTCTTCATTTTCTTCTCCTTTCTTTAATTAGTCGAAATCGTTACCAGTGTAGCTGCCGCCTGATGTCAGTCCCTCGGTCGAGCCTGCGGTCTGTGGTTCTGGAGCTGTGCCACTTGCTTGGAAGCCCTTTTCGACGCGGGCCTCAATCAGTTCTACCATAGGAGCGTCGTACTCCTGTTTAAAGTTCTCTTTCATTGGTTTTTGCTAGAGTTTTTGTCGCTGGCGGATACCTGCACCAGATATAGTTAATTATTCTAAGGGAACATATAAAAAGAAGCGCGGGTATCAAACTCATCATTTATCCCGCATACGAGGCTCTGGCATGCCTACCTACCGAGGATAAACAATGCCGAACCCCACGCTGTGACAATATACAAGAAATGTATAAGCCACACCATAAGGCGTCGACCTTGCTTTACCGTGCGGTAGGTTTGAATGTGCCAGATTCGTATGCCGCAGATAAAACGTTGCGTTCAACGTCCTTTCGTTATGTTCTGTCGCCCACCCGCTTACCCGTCAAGGGTTCGGATGGTTGACGATGCAAATATACAACTTTTCTCCGATATATAACACTTTTTTACTAAAAAATCATCATATTTCCCTCCCCAATCCCATTCCATCGCCCCAAAACTCGCAGATACTCCTTAGAATCTTTAGCATTTATCCTATAGTTATACTATATTTATCCTTTAGTTATCCTATATATAATAGTATAACTAAGGTATAACTAAAGTATAACTAAGGTATAAGTATTATATAAGTGCAAAGGGAATGATGGACCTAGAGTGAGATGTGGAGGGTGGTGTGAGGATGTTGTCTTGGTGGATTTTTGTTTGCGGATGGTTATTTTTTCGTATCTTTGCACTTGATTCCGATCGGAAGGAAGTCGACCAGGGGTGCTGCAAGTGATTGTGGCTGAGATTAAACCCTCGAACCTGATCCGGATAATGCCGGCGGAGGAAATGTAATATGTTTAAAAAAAGTACTATCAATGGTGGCTTTTTAGCCATGCGGCCAGTGAGCCGCGTTGTCGCTATAGCGACATGTTTAAGTTTTCAAATTGGGACAGTCTGCGCGCAGACTCAGGACACCACACGCACGCTCGACGAGGTGCTGATTAAGGACTCTCGTGCGGGAGAGCGGTCGCCCTTCACCACGTCGAATCTCACACGCGAGCAGCTCGACGATGCCAAAACGGACGTGAGCATCCCCTTTATGCTGGAGTTGCAGCCCTCGGTGGTGGTGAGCGGCGAGAACGGCAAGATGGGCGAGACGTCGATGCGCATCCGCGGCGTTGACGCGAGCCGCATCAACGTGAACATCAACGGTATCACGCTGAACGACCCCGAGAGCCAGGCGGTGTTTTGGTACAATGTGCCGAACCTCGGCGGGATGGCACAGAGCCTGCAGATACAGCGCGGAGTGGGCGCGTCGAACGGTGGTGGCAACTCGTTCGGCGGTGCCATCAACCTGCAGACCCTCAACGCACAGGACCATGCATACGGGCAGGCCGACATCGCCTACGGCTCGTGGAACACGCGGCAGTACGGCATAGCCGCGGGTACGGGCATCACGAAGCGGGGCGTTGCGTTCGACATCGCTTACAACGGCCAGACGACAGACGGCTTTGTGCGTAACGGTTTTGCCGACCAGCAGTCGCTGTTTGCGAGTGCAAGCTACTACGGCAAGCGGTCGCTGCTGAAGGCGGTGGCGATTATCGGCACACAGCATACGGGCATCACTTGGAATGGTGAGGATGCCTCGGTGCTGGAAGAGAATCCGAGATACAACAGCGCAGGCGAGTATTACGACGATTTGGGCAACATCTATTATTACGGCAACGAGAGCGACAACTACAATCAGCGTCGCTACCAGCTGTACTACAGCCTGCTGATGAACGACCGCTGGAGCCTGAAGGCGGTGGCGGACTTTACGCACGGCGACGGCTACTACGAGCAGTATAAGGCGGAGAAGAAGTTCTCCAAGTACGGCATCGACCGCAGCGGTAAGTCGGACTTCGTCACGCAGAAGCTGATGTGGAACAGTGCCTACACGGGTAACGTGTCGGCTCATTATACGGGCGAAAAGGTGAATTTCACTTTTGGTGAGATGATGCTCTATTTCGATGGCGACCATTATGGCGACGTGATTTGGTGCAAGGATTCGACGGGCTTCGACACCAAGCCCTACGAGTGGTATCGCTACAAGGGCAAGAAGGTGGATGCGACCACCTACGCCAAGGCCGACTGGGATGTTTCTTCGAAGCTCAACCTATATGCCGACCTGCAGATGCGCTATGTTGACTACAGCCTCAAGGGCGTGGAGGACGATGGGTACGACCTTGATTTCCACGGGACCTACCCCTTCTTCAATCCCAAGGTGGGCGCGAACTACCAGCTGGGTAAAGGCCAACGGCTCTATGCTGTGGCAGGTATCGCCCACCGCGAGCCTACGCGCAGCGACATTAAGGATGCCTTTGTGAACGGCCGCACGATGAAGGCCGAGGCGATGCTGGATGTGGAGTTGGGCTATCAGGTGAATCGGAACCGCTTTGCCTTCTCGGCAAATGGGTACGCGATGCTATATAAGGACCAGCTGACCCCCAACGGCGACTTGAGCAGCAGCGGCTACAGCCTGATGGAGAATGTGGACAAGTCGTACCGTCTGGGTGTGGAGCTGGTGGCGGGCTACCGTTTCACGGAGTGGTTCCGCCTGGATGCGAACCTGACGCTGAGCATGAACAAGATTGTGGACTATACGTATACCGACTTTGTGGAGGGCGACACGGTGCTGACGACCTATACCCGCAATACCGACTTGGCCTATTCGCCCAACGTGATAGGTGCTGCCATCGCCACTTTTGAGCCGATGAAGAACTTGAAGTTGCAGCTGACGGGCAAGTATGTGGGCAGCCAGTATCTGGACAACACGTCGCGCGACTGCTACCGTCAGGATGCCTATTTCCTGCTGAACTTTAAGGCTGGCTACACTTGGCAGCTGAAGGGAGGCGAGGAGATTGAGGCGCAGCTGGTGGTGAATAACCTGCTGGACCGCCACTACCGCATCGGCGCGTGGGCTGGCGACGGCTACTGGGACGGATACTACCACTACGCGGGATGGTATCAGCAGCCCGGCATCAATTGTCTGGCCCGCATGAGCGTACGGTTCTGATGAGATAAAAACGGAAGTTAAAGAGGGAGTTAAAGAGGACAATACAATGGGCGACCAAGCATTTGTCCACTTTAACTCCCTTCTATTACTCCCACTTTAACTTCCTTTTTGAGGGCAGACACGTTATTTGGCGACAATCATTTTTAGCAAGTCTTGGCCGATGTCGCGGCGGAAGTACATGCCGTCCCACGAGATTTTGGCAATTTCTTGGTACGACTTGAGCAGAGCTTCGGGCATGCTGTTGGCGAGGGTTGTGACGCATAGCACGCGGCCGCCGTTGGTGAGTATGGCACCGTTGTCGGTCACCCGTGTGCCGGCATGGAATACTAGGCTGCCGTTCACGTTGTCGATGCCCTTGATGGGTTTGCCCTTCTCGTAGTGCTCGGGATAGCCTTCGGCAACGGCCATTACGCAGGCGGCCGTGCGGGGGTCGATTTCGAGGGTGGTCTGCTGTAGGTTGCCACGCCACACGCGTTGCAGCAGGTCCACCATGTCGCTCTTGATGCGGGGGAAGACGCTCTCGGTTTCGGGGTCGCCCATGCGGACGTTGTATTCGATGACGTAGGGGTCGAGTTCGCCGGTAGTGTCGTTGTTTACAGCCATCAAGCCCACGAAGATAAATCCTTTGTAGGGCGTGCCTTCTTGGTAGAGGCCTTTGATGGTGGGGATGACGATGCGGTCTTCTACCTTTTTCATGAACTTCTTGTCGGCAAAATGTACGGGGCTGATGGAGCCCATGCCGCCGGTGTTGAGGCCGGTGTCGCCTTCGCCGATGCGCTTATAGTCCTTAGCGGTGGGCAGCAGCTTGTAGTGCTTGCCGTCGGAGAGCACGAAGACGCTGAGTTCGATGCCGTCGAGGTATTCTTCGATGACCACCTTGGCGGAGGCTTGCCCGAATTTGGCCTCCTTGAGCATGGCAGTGAGTTCGTGCTCGGCCTCCTCGAGGGTTGGGAGTATCAGCACACCCTTGCCTGCGGCCAGGCCGTCGGCTTTGAGCACGTAGGGGGCCTTCAGCGTGTGTAGGAAGGCGATGCCCTCTTGTAGGGTGCCGGCGGTGAAGGTGCGGTAGGCGGCGGTGGGGATGTCGTGGCGATGCATAAACTCCTTGGCGTAGTCCTTGCTGCCTTCGAGTTGGGCGCACTCTTTGGAGGGGCCGATGACGATGATGTCGCGTAGCGACGGCTGCGAGGCAAAATAGTCGCGGATGCCCGCCACCAGCGGAGCTTCGGGACCCACCACAACCATGTCTATCTCATGTTTGAGCACCCAGGCATGGATGGCGGCAAAGTCGGTGGGTTCCAGGTTGATGTTTTGCACGTAGGCCCCCCCGTGGAGGTTAGCCATGAGGGCGGTGCCTGCGTTGCCGGGGGCCACATAAAGATGGGTGCATTTAGGGCTGGCTGCCAATTGGCAGGCCATGGCGTGTTCGCGACCGCCAGAACCAAGAAGTAAGATATTCATATTCGATAGTATCTAATTTTAAAAATGCAAAGATACAAAGTTTTTTGGATATGAATAAAAAATTGGGAATCGGGATTTAAAAAATTAGTATTTCATCACAATCCTATCTCTATGCCAAACTCGTAGAGGGATTGTGAGGTGTAGGTTGGCAATAGGTTGGCGGTTAAGTTGATATGGCGGATTACGCTCTCGGGGATGGCGATGCCGATGCCCATGGTGAGTCGCCAGGGGTTGAGGGTGGGCATGTTGCCGAGCTTGCCGACGGGGATGAGGCTGTGGGCGGGAGTGAGGCTGAGCTGCCACCCCATACGGTCGCTGCCGCGAGGGTGCAGATTGAGGGTGAGAGGCACGCCGGCATAGAGGCTGAGGGTGTTAAAGGTGTAGTGGAGGTCGGTGTTGTTGGGGATGGCGGTGGTGCCGTTGTTTTCGTAGGATGATACCCCAAAGCCGTCGATGCCGTTGACATAGGTATAGCCTGCCTCGTGGATATGTAGGTTGCACTGTTCGGCATAGCCGCTCAGCGTTACGCCTACGTCCAGATGGCGGTGGTTGTTGTAGGCTATGGTGTAGGCCACACCCACGTTGGCGGAGAGGTTCTGCGTGGGGGTGATGGAGGTGTAGTTCGGTGCATCGAGACTGTTAAGACCTGTCTCCTTGCCCATCCCGAATGATACGTTCGACATGGTGGAGACACCCAACGAGACGATGAGGTGTAGGCGGCTGGGTTTGGGTGTGGATTGTGGTGGTTGGGCGGGCTGGAGGGGCTCAAGCTGGATGGGGGTGGGTGGGGCAATGGAGGGGGGATTGGAATAATCGGAGTGGTCGGAATAATCGGAGAAATCGGAGTGGTCGGAGTAGTCGAAATTATCAGAATAATAATCGGAATGGTCTGATTGGATGGCGATGGGTTGGAGCTTGGCGTTACGCGGGGTGGCGGAGACAGTGGGTGAGACCTCTGGTGCGATGGATGGGGGCAGTGTGTTGTCTTTTGTATCAATGTCTGCCGGCTGTTCGGCTATGAGGATGCCTACGGGCTCGGGCAGCGCCTGCCAGCGGTGCAGCATCGTGCCCACAATAGCTGCCATCACTGCCACACATGCCAGCGCGGTGCGGCGACGCGCCTGCCTTTGTGCCAAGTGGCGCACGTGTCCGGCGGCATGCTGCTGTTGGCGTTGGTCCTCGCCATACTGCTGTAGTAACTCTTCTATATCATGCTGGTTCATATCTCGCTATTTTCATCCATTTGTTTTCTCAATTCTTCGTAAATACGGCACATGGTGGTGTTCACGTTGCCTTCGGTCATACCGGTCAGCTGGGCTATCTCGCGACTGCTGCGTTGCTCCACATACTTCATCTTTATTAGCCGTTGGTGCTGTTTGGGCAGGGTGGCAATCGCCTGCTCCAGCCGTTGGTAGCGTGCCTCCAAGGCGGCTGCCTCGCTCTCCGAGGGTTGGTAGTCGGTCACCTCGTCGGGGTCGGTGGCAAGCGGGTTGCGAACGCGTTGGCGGCGCAGGGTGTCGATACACTCGTTGCGCAGCGCGTTCATGCTAAACCCTTGTGGATTCTTCATCAATCCCAGCCGCCACCGCCGATGCCATAGGCGTGCCAGCGTCTCCTGCACAGCGTCGGCTGCCAGTTCGTCGTCCTTTAGAATCTTCGCTGCCATGCGACGCATGGCGGGCTGCAGGGAGACGATGTCGCGTATGAACTGTTCGGTGGTGATGGTAGAAATTAAGAATTAAAAACTAATGAATTGCTTCCAACCTTTTTCTGATTCAATACAATGCGCAGTCGAGGATGAGATTGCATTCGGTGGTTTTGTCGGCCGTCACGGTCACGGGGCAGATGCCTCCTTTGTCGTCGACAGATG
>JAEEIS010000158.1 GCA_016281475.1 Bacteroidales bacterium | reverse complement strand
GGGTTGTTGCTGTCGCCATCACTCCAACCGACGAACCGGGCATAACGTCCATCGGCTGACGGTTCCATCGGCTGTGCCGCGATGGTCACCCAACTACTGTCGTGATAGATACCTCCACCTGTAACTGTGCCCAAAGCCGTGTCGGCACTGAACACGGTAACCGTACGCCATTCGGCACCATTGACGATGCTGATGTCGTCAAGTGCGAGATTGATAGCCTTATTCCCGTGCACAAAGGCAATCCACACGGTCTGGCCCATATAGGCTTCCAACGACACACTGCGCAGCACATAGTCGGAAGTACGGATATCGCCAGTATGGTTTTGTTCGAAATAGAGTGTGTCGGTGAAGAATGCACGATTGCCACGACCCTGTGTTGAGGCCACGATAGTCAGGCCGGGACAATCATGATAGAGGTTGCCCCTGAAGCAAACATAAAAATAAAGATTCAAACTGATAGTCGAAGGCACATCAATAGGCGGCATCATCAGCCAATCCTGCGTAGTGTCAATTGCGCCAGTGAGGTTGGCAGATTCTATGCAACAGCTGCCACTATGAGAACTATGACTAGAGTTTGCCACAAACCAGCTGTACATTGCGCTGCCAGTGTTGTTGCTCCACGTGCTCCAGCAGTCGCCCAAGCCGTTCTCGAAGCCTTCATGCCATGGGAAAGTGTTGATATGACACCCTGTGACATCGACCGTGCTGGTGGTCGTGCTAGTGCCGAATGCATTGGTGGCGGTGAGGGTCAGCGTGTCGGTGCCGCCTGCGAGGTAGACAATCCGCATAGAGTCGCCAGCGGATGTAAGCATTGCATTACCTGCATCGACCATGGCAGACTGCCAACTGTAGCTGAGGCCGGTATGGGAGCCATTGGTTAGAACGGCGGTGTAGGTCACCGTATCGTCAGAGTATACTGCCGAGGGGCCGCTGATGACGGCGACAGGCGAGCCCATGAAGGTATACACCACTCGCGCCGTGTCGGTACCGTAGGCGTTGGTGGCAACGACACTGACCGTGTCTGTGCCAAGGGCAGTATAGACGATGTAGGCCGAGTCGCCAAACGCTGTCATAGAAGCCTGTCCGGCAGCGACCATAGTGGAGTGCCATGCGTAGGTGAGGCCGCTGGCAACGCCATTGGTCAGATTGGCATGGAAAAGGATGCTGTCGCCTCCTGCGGCAGAGGTGGCGATATGGACCACGGGCACCGAGTCGAAGCTTATGAGCTGCACACTGTCGATGATAACACACCACCAAGAAGGTACCTGCCACTGAAAGGCAAGGCGTTCTGCGTAGGCAGGCAGGCTGTCGAGGAATATCCTCACGGTGCGTCCCGTCGTCTGCTGTGGCATAGTGGCGAGGCTCACAAAGGTGCTGTCGTGCATGTAGCCCACGCTCAGCGTGCCATTGGTGGCACTCTCCTGCATATAGAAGAACGAGAGCCACTTGTTGCTCAACCCGCCGGCAATGACGGGGCTTTCCACCACAATTACGCTGTCGCATCCGTCGGAGGAGAAACCCGCATCCAGATACAATGCCTGATTGTCCGAGACATAGGCATTGATGGATGTATTCTGGTGGTAGTTGATGACATGCGGCGCAATGGCGGAGTTGGTGCCGTTCCAAGAGCTATGCCAGCAGTCGGGCAGTGAGCCAGCCACATAAAACTGCGTACCTGCCACTGAGCTGAAGAGTTCCATCCAAGGTGTTGCAAGAGGTGCACAGTCGGCCACATACACCACTGCCGTGTCGGTGGCGCTGCCATAGGCGTTGGTGGCAGTGACGGTGATGGTGTCGGTGCCTCCAAGGGTGTAGAATACGTGAAAATGAGAATCAGTAATCACGACGGTAGTGTCGAGCAATGTGCTGTACCATGTGTAGCTGCACGGACGCCCCTCGGTCAGGTTGCACTCGTAGACTACCGTGTCGTAGCTTTCAACACTCTGCGGTGCTTCGAATCTGATGACCGGCACGGCGGTGCTACGCACCAACACATTGTCCACCACCAGCGTCACGCTATTACTGCCGTAGTTCACAGGGTGGTTGCGGAAGGCCAGATAGATGGTATGCCCAGCGTATGCAGCCAAACTTGCAATGCGGTGGCTCTTATTTATCCACATGCTGCCAGCGGCCGATATACCTGTGCTGTCGGTCTGCAGCAATTGGTAGGCGGCAAGGTTGGTACGGTCGCTGTCGATGCTCACCAGCACGTCGTAGTAGGGCTGGTATGCCATATCGGTCATATTCGTAGCCACATCCCACTCTAGGATAACGCCTTCGTTAGTGTCGGCTGGGATGTCTATTGCCTTGGAAACTACCCATTGGTCCATGGTATCGCCCGTACACAGCGAGATGAGGGCACGCTCGCCGTCGGTGGAATATTGGTTGGGTATGGCATCGTGCCAGTTGCTGCCTGCGGGCTTGTACCAGCAGAGGCTGCCGTTGTAGAAATTCTCCAACCACGGGAGGGCGACGGCGGGGGAGCAGTCGATGACTTGAAGGGTATTGCTCAGGGTGTCGCTGCCGTAGAGATTAGATACCATCACGGTGACTGTGTCGGTCGCATCACCTATAGCGTATGTTATCCAAGCACTGTCGCCCAAGGCGTTGGTGGTGAAAGTGCCGCCAAGGGTGGAATGCCATGTGTAGTGCAGGCTGTCGGTGCTGCCATAGCGCAGGGGTGCGGTGCATAAGACGGCTTCGCCTGTCGGCACCTTGGCGGGGACTGTGAGGGCATGCAACTTGGGCAGCGTGTCGTAGTCGATGCCTACGCTGACCACATACGAAGTGGCACCACTACCGAAACGCACCAGAGCCATCCGGAGAGTCTGCCCAGCGAAGGATTCAAGAGGAATTTTGCGCACCTTGAGCCTGTTGCCCGACGGCTCCTCATGGAAGATAACATTGTTGAAGAGGGCTGTGTCGGTGGCAGAGGCCGGACCCACACGCACCTCCATACCGCAGTTCCGATAGGTCAATACCAGCGAGATGTTCGCGGCATCTGCGGGCAGTTGGATGGTGGGGGTGATAAGGTATCCGCCACTGAAGGCCGATAAGTAGTTGTTAACAGTCAAGCTGTTGCCGTCCTCGTCGTTGCAGGTAAAGTAACTGCCATTGCTGTGGCTGTATCTGTCGACCACCCAGCAGGCGCTGTAGGAGCCGTTCTGCACGAAACCTTCCGTCCAAGGGAAGGTGCTGATGGTGGGGCAGGCGTAGACGGTAATCGGCTTGCGGTAGGTGATAGTGCCGTATGCATTGCTGACGGTGACCGACAACGTGTCGGAACCCGCAGCGGTGTGGACAATGGAGAACGTCGAGTCGGAACCCGTGGCACCGGTCAGCAAGCTATGCCACGCGTAGGCAAGGCCTGTGGTGTCGCCCTGCGACAGGCTAAGAGTGAACGTCGCGCTGTCGCCCACGACGCAGTAGTCGGGACCTGAGAGAGTGCCTATTGCCATACGGTCGCTGTAGATAGCGACATCGCCAATCTCCAAGCCTCGCGACTGACTACCTTGGAGCGGTAGGCAGAAGGCTATCGACACCGTCTGTCCCGCATAGTCGGCAAGACTGAGGCTGAAGGGTGCCAAATTGCCCGCATTGCTACAGAAAGCATTAACGAGTGTGTCGTAGCCCGCCAAACTGTCGCGGCTGGCAGTGGTGACAAGCACCATATATCTCGCGGAGCCGCTATAACGGCGTTTCATCTTCCAATGCAGCCGCAGACCCGTGCTGTCGGCAGGCAGCGTCACCGCCGGTGACGCGATAATGCGCTGAGCGGTGCCTCCGGCGATATGGTCGGCCACTATGCTTACAGCCCCGCTCGACGAAACAAACAGGTTCCAACCGGCACTGCCAACGGTCGTCCAGCAGTCGTAGTCGGTGGAGAAGTCGTTGACCCACGGCAGCGTGGTGATGGTGTCGCACTGCTGCGCCCGCAGGGTCATACCAAGCATTAATGTCGCTGCAAATATTAAGAATACTTTTTTCATAAGATGGGGTTTAATTTTTGATTTTTTGAATGCAAAAGTACAACTTTTTTTTCATTTAACAACGAATAATTGCCGGACTTCTGCATGGGGGGGGTATTTGGTTGACAATCTACACATTACACACAAAACTTTTTAATTAGTCATTCTTGATTTGCAGCAGCTTTTACACGCCGTAGAGGAGGTTGGTCAATGCAATTTATTAGAGGTTTTTCGTGAGGGTGCCGTGATACGTACTTCCGTGGGAAGT
>JAEEIS010000157.1 GCA_016281475.1 Bacteroidales bacterium | reverse complement strand
GAATAACCCGCCGTTCAATGGTCTAGGTCCCCTTTACGTGCGTTCCTCGTGCGAGGCGTGCCATCCGGGCTACGGCCATGGCAGACGCATGGAACGCTATCGTGCTGATGATTGGGCAAACGGGTATCTGCTGGTAGTGTACAACAAGACTACTGACGCGTATGAGACCTCGGTGGCAGGCATGCCGCAGACCAAGGCGGTGCAACCCTTCAAGCCCTCTATCGACGAGGACAAAATCAGCATTGCGTGGCTCGGCTACACCGACGAATGGGGCAACCGCTTCCCTGACGGAGAGACCTACAGCCTGATTTATCCCGAAGTGAATATTCCCGAAGATGCATTCTATGCGCCCTTGTCGGCACCATATAGCCAGTTGGCGTTTCGTTTGGAGAGCACCATCGGCATCTATGGCACGGGACTGCTCGATGCCATCCCCGACGACTCGCTGAAAGCCCAATATCAGAAAGAATATGATGCGGGTGCCGACCTCAACCCTGCTATTTGGGCTGGCAACGACTGGGCTTCGCTCTATGGCGGCACCAGCCACCCCAAGCGTTTCACCTACGCCCTCAGCCGCGGACCGTTGCAGGACGCAGCAGGAGCCAACGCCATCTGGAACATCACCAATGTGAACCGTAGTGACCGGCGCAGCCATTACCTCAGCCTAAACAAGAGTATCTATGCTACTACCGCTTCGGAAGATCCCGAGGTGCAGGCGCAGTTTTACAACTATTTCCCCCAATGGAATAAGTCGGGAGACCCACGCACCGACATCTACAACTACCTGATGTGCGACACCTTGCCCGCTGAGATGAGCGACCAGGACTACGTTAACTTCATGGTGTGGCATCGCGGACTGGCAGTGCCTGCCGCACGCAACCTGGGCGACACCGCAGTGCAGCGCGGGCGCAAACTGTTCCGCGACATGGGCTGCGCCACCTGCCACCGTCCCAGCTGGAAGACGGGTCCAGACATCTACACCGACCCCAACGGATTCTTCGCCGATGGCGACGCACGCCTGCCCCGCTACCCCTATCAGACCATCTGGCCCTACACTGACATGGTGCAGCACCGCCTGCGCATGGTCAACGACATCCGTACAGGCTGGTGCCGCACCACTCCCCTGTGGGGTCGTGGTTTGTCGCCCATCTGTAGCGGACACTCCGACCGCCTGCACGACTGTCGTGCCCGCAACGTGGTGGAGGCCATCATGTGGCACGGCTGCCCAGGTAGTGATGCCCGCTGGACGGTCGAGAAATTCCGCCAGCTCTCCAAAAGCGACCGCGACGCCGTGGTGAAGTTTATCAATGCAATCTAGCTGGTGTTATCCGTTATTACGATATTACGAAAATCTGATTATCCGAACATCCGAATAGATGAAAAATTACAATGTTCTTCTCATGGTGCTGGTGGCGGTAGCTCTCGCCACCGGCACTATTGTTGAAAAAGTTGGTGGTACCGACACCGCCTCGGAGGCAGTATACAATTCGTGGTGGTTCGTCCTGCTGCTGGCATTGGTGGGCATAGGTGCCATAGTCGCCATTGTGCGCCACAAGATGTGGCACACCCCCTATCGCCTGCTGATTTACGGCTCGGTGGTGGTCATCCTGTTGGGTGGCGGACTCTCCACATGGACGGGCAACCATGGTGACATGACGTTGCACCCCAGTGTGCCCTGCAGCACTTTCACCGACGATGGAGGCACAGCCCACCAGCTGCCGTTCTCTGTCACGCTCGAGCATTTCGAGGTAGTCAGATACCCCGGTTCCCAGGCACCGATGGACTTCGTCAGTCATATCTCTATCGCAGGCGGGCGGGTCGACATATCCATGAACAACATCTACCGTCGAGGAGGCTACCGTTTCTATCAGGCCGACTATGATGCCGAGGGTGGCTCCACGCTCAGCGTCTCGCACGACCCTATCGGCATCACCGTCACCTATATCGGTTACGCCATGCTCGTCTTGGGACTGGTGGCCATGTTTCTGTCGCCGAGGTCGCGTTTCCGTCGGCTACTGAAGGGGTTGCCGCTGCTGTTGATGCTCATAGTGGCAGGGGCGGTATCCGCTGCGCCCCAAACCTTGCCGCGCCATACTGCCGACCAGATGGGACGCGTACAGGTGCTCTACAACGGGCGAGTGTGTCCGTTGCAGACTCTCGCCAAGGACTTTACCACCAAGCTATACGGACGTTCTACCTACCATGGGCTCACTCCCGAGCAGGTGCTTGGCGGCTGGATGTTATACTATGGCGAGTGGTGTGACGAACCCCTTATCAAGATTAAGGGTGCGCAGGTGCGTCGGCAATTGGGTATGGATGGTCGCTACACTTCGCTCAACAACCTGTTGGCACACCAAGCGTTGCTTGATAGTGCCTATACGAAGGAACTTGCTGCTGCCAGCGAGAAGCTACAACTGGTGCAGATGGTGGCCAACAGCCAGCTGCTGAAAATCTATCCGCTCTCCGACTCGCTTGGCAACATAGGCTGGTATTCGCAAAACGACCCACTGCCGCTCAGCGTCGACGACGACCAGTATCTTTTTGTTCGCAAGCAGCTGGGCTATTGTCAGGAACTGGTGATAAAAGGTGATTTCGCAACCCTCGACACAGTGTTTGCCAAAACCCTCCAATATCAGCAGAAACAGGCCGCCGCCATCATCCCTTCGCCAGCACGCATTGCGGCCGAACGGGTCTACAACTCCTTTACTATGGGGCGGTGGCTGGCGATAATGACAGTCGTGCTGGGTGTCGTGCTTTTTGCCCTCACCATTGCCACAGGAGGCAGGATTCGTCTCCTATCGCGCATTGCTGCCATTATTGTGGCGGCCGTCACCACATACCTGCTGCTCGTCATTGTGCTGCGGTGGATAGTGGGAGGGCATGTGCCGTTGGCAGGAGGATTCGACAGTATGAACCTAGTGTCTGTCGTCTTGGGCATCGTGGCACTCTTTGCCATGTGTCGGCATCGTTCGGCACCTTCGGTGGCATTGTTGGCGATGGGATTCTGCCAGTTGGTGGCGATGATGAACGGTTCCAACCCTCCCGTCACCCATCTCATGCCGGTGCTCAACTCGCCGTTGCTGTCGCTGCACGTCACGGTCATCATGATAGCCTACGCGCTGTTCCTTTTCGTGATGCTGGGCAGCGTTGCTGCGCTTATCCTGCCCGAGCAGCGCGAGCGGCTGGAGCATACTAACCTCTTGTTGCTCTATCCTGCCGAGGCGTTGCTAGCGGTGGGTATCGTCATAGGTGCCGTGTGGGCCAATGTGTCGTGGGGCAATTATTGGTCGTGGGATCCCAAAGAGGTGTGGGCTCTCATTACCCTGATTGTCTATCTCTACCCTATTTATATGTCAAATAAAGACAATCACTCCCATAAAGTGTTTCACATCTATTGCATGGTGGCGATACTCAGTGTTGCCATCACCTACTTCGGAGTGAATCTCATTCTAGGTGGTGTACACGCCTACAATTAGTTATACTGAGTATTGTTAAGGTGGGTACTATTATTGATTGATGAAGTAAAGATGGAGTCGAAATGGAATTTAAAGTGGACAAATGCTTGGTCGCCAAATGTATTGTCCTTTTTAGCTCCCTTTTAGTACACCCTCTTTAACTTCATATATGTACCATAAAAAGAAGCCTGGCGCTTCATGCGTCGGGCTTTTGTGATATTCAAAGGGCAGGAATCTGCCGATTTGGTTAGAGTGTGAAGCGGATGCCAAATTCGTGAATCATGTTGCCGCTGCCGCTCTTGTAGGTGGGGAGGAGGTTGAAGTAAACCTCGGTGCCGGGGGCGAAGATGAGCCAGCGACTCTGGGTGCCGATGGCAACGTCGAGACGGAGACGGTTCATGTTGTAGACGGGTTTGTTGATCATGAAGCCGGGAACGACGCCGACGTACCAGCCGTGCTCGTTGTCCTTGTTGATGTGGCTGAGCTTGACGGGGAGGATGATGGTGCTGGTGGTGGTGGTCTTTTCCTTTTCATCGTAGGAGGCAGCGGTGATGCCGTCGCCAGTGATGCCTAGGTGGCTGTAGCAATAGATGGTGTAGCGATAGCCGAGGCCGACGTTGAAGTCCCAACGACGGGCGATGGGACGGTGGTAGTCGAAAGTGACGCCAAGGTTGGCACCGATGCTGTTGTAGTAGTTGTTTTGGCCGTAGATGCGGCGGTCGGTGAGCATGCTGACGGAGGGGTCGGCAGTGAAGTTGGGCTTGCGGCCCCAGGCGGCGTAGTGCTCCTGGCGCTTACGCTCTTTCTCGGCCTTTTTCTGCTGTTGGCGAACCTTCTGTTCGGCCTTTGCCTGCTCGCGTTTCTGGCGGTCCTGCTCTTTCTTCAGGGCTTTCTCTTGCTCTTTCTGCTGCTGCTTGATGAGCTGTTCTTGCTCTTTGGCGCGTTCTTGTTGGGCCTTTTCGGCGGCTTTCTGCTGTTCGCGCATCAGGCGTTCCTGCTCTTTCTGCTGCTGCTTGAGCAGTTCTTCTTGTTCTTTCTGTTGTTGTTTCAATAAGGCCTCTTGCTGCTTGGCACGTTCGATGGAATCGTTGCTCTGAGCATAGGTTGTGCCGGCGGTGAGAGCCAAGGCAATTAAAAGAATGTACAGTTTCTTCATAGAGATTATTTTTATAATTTTGATGATAACGCGTGTGTTTGTTTATTATTGTGTGGGGAATAAAAAAAAGGAGTTTTTCAACTCCTTTCATTTCGTCGGGGCGAAAAGACTCGAACTTTCGACCCCTTGCACCCCATGCAAGTGCGCTAGCCAACTGCGCCACGCCCCGAACGTTTTGTTTCTCTTGAAAACGGTTGCAAAAGTACTACTTTTTTTTGAATTGACCAAATTTTTTTTTGTTTTTCTTGGTCGCGATGTGTAAAAATGATGCTTAATATTGTGTGTGTGTGATTAATATGTTACTCGTAATAGGTGATAAAAATAGCATCGATACTAGTGTGGGAAGGGGTGGTTTCTTCTGTGTTGTTGCCGTTTTTTATGGAAAATTGGGTGTCTGAGGGAAGGTTGGAGAGTAGGTATTGCTGTAATGTGTTGATACGATGATTGATGAGTATATCATTGAAGCTATTGTCGTCGGTTTTGTCGTAGCAGATGGTGAAGGTGGCTTTGATTTGTGGATTGTCGCGCAAGGAGTTGACGATGGGCTTTAGTGCGTTGGTGCCGTCAGGTGTGAGTTGGATGGCGGTGCCTTGTCCGAATGGGGATTGGATGATGATGGGGGCGATGGGGAGTGTGTGAAGTTGAATGTTTTGGGTGAGGGTGTTGACGAGGAGGCGTTCGGTGGTGCGGATGACGGGGATCTCTTGCTCGAAGTTGAAGTGGCCGCCTTGCGAGGCTTGGAGGATGTAGTCGTCGTTCGGTAGGACGTAGAGTTGGTAATAGCCGTTAGTGTCGGAGGTGGTGTTGGCAACGGTCCGGCCGTTCAGCGAGATTTTTACTATGGTGTTGGGGATGGGGCGGCCGTGGTTGTCGGCTACGGTGCCTGCGACCAGAACTCCTGCCAATTCGCCAGAGAAGGTGTGCAGTTCGCGTTTGCCCGAGCGCGAGGAAATCCACCAGCCTTGTGATGAAGGGAGGTGGACGGCTAGGTTCATGTCTTCGCCGTGACTGTTGATGGGGTAGGGGAGGGGTTGGATGGTGTAGGAGTCGAAGATGATTTCGTCGATGGTGGAGGTTTCGCGCATATGGAAGGCGTAGAGATGGCGGCCAGGCTGGGTGTTGGGGATACTGTCGGAGGTAAAAATGAGGAAGTTGTGGTAGAAGACGGGGTTAGTTTCGTTGCCGGGGGTGTTGATGGTGTTGCCTAGGTTGATGGGACGGGTCCATCGGTGTCCGTTCCAAAGGGAGCACCAGAGGTCGTATCCGCCTAGTCCCACTTTGCCTTGGGAGGCGAATATCATCATCGTGCCATTGGGGGAGAATGTGGGATGGCAGATGTCGCGCTGCCAGCCATGGATGTTGATGCGGTGGATTTTGCGTAGACGGTTGGGAGTGTAAGTATAGAGGTTGGTGACGCCGTCGGCATCAAGGCGGGTGAAGTAGAGGATACTGTCGGATGGGTTGCGGACAATGTAGTCGGCATCGGGTATGAGGCTGGCCCAGAGGGTGTCGGGTTGAAGGTCTGTAGAGTTCTTTTCGGTGATGGGTGTGCTGACCAAGAGGTGGTTGTATCCGAAGAGGTGGTTGTCGACGGTGGAGAGATTGTCAAGTCCTTGTGGTAGGCGGATGTGGTGTAGAGAATGGATAGCGAACGGCGCTTGGGCATGGAGTGCGAAGGAGGCCAGCAGGATGAGTAGGAGGGGTAGGCGTTTCATGGCGACGGGCTAGTTTTGGAATGCGATGGGGAGGGCATCTTTCATCTCGGATATGTAGTGGAATGTGAGACCTTGGAGGTATTGGTATGGGATGTCCTCGATGTCGCGGCGGTTGTCGTTGCAGAGGATGATGTCGGTGATGTTGGCGCGTTTGGCGGCAAGGACTTTCTCTTTGATGCCGCCAACGGCGGTGACGGCTCCGCGGAGGGTGATTTCGCCCGTCATGGCGATGGTGGGGATGACCTTGCGCTGAGTGAGTGCGGAGACCATGGCAACGAACATGGTGATCCCTGCGGAGGGGCCGTCTTTTGGTGTGGCCCCTTCGGGGACGTGGATGTGGATATTGCTGTTCTCCAAACGGTCGGAATCGATGTCGAACTGGCTGGCGTTGGCCTTGATGTATTCAAAGGCGAGGGTGGCGGATTCTTTCATCACGTCGCCGAGGTTGCCAGTCATAGTGAGGGTGCCTTTGCCTTTACTGATGCTGGATTCGATGAAAAGAATTTCACCGCCGACTTGGGTCCAAGCCAGTCCGGTGACGACTCCCACCTTGGGTTCGTCGCCACGGTGCTCGCTGTTGTGGATGGGGAGTCCGAGGATTTCTTTGAGCTCCGAGATGCGGATGCGGGGGTCGAAGTCGGAGCCTTCGGACTTGAGCACGGCACGGTGGCGGACTATCTTGGCAAGGGTTTTCTCAAATTGTCGGACTCCGCTCTCGCGGGTGTAGTTGTTGATGATGTTGGTGAGTACTTCGTTGTCGAATTTCAACTCGCGTTTGGCGAAGCCGTGGCTCTCGAGCTGGCGCGGGATGAGGTGCCGTTTGGCGATTTCGATTTTTTCTTCGAGGATGTAACCGCTGAGGTCTATTATTTCCATGCGGTCGAGCAAGGCGGGCTGGATGGTGCTGAGGGTGTTGGCAGTGGCGATAAAGAGGACATGCGAGAGGTCGTAGTCGAGCTCTAGGTAGTTGTCGTGGAAGGCGTTGTTCTGCTCGGGGTCGAGCACTTCGAGCAGTGCTGAGGTGGGGTCGCCGTTGTGGCTCATGCCTTGCACTTTGTCGATTTCGTCCAACACGAAGACTGGGTTGCTGACACCTGCTTTCTTGATGTTTTGGATGATGCGACCGGGCATGGCACCGACGTAGGTTTTGCGGTGTCCGCGGATTTCGGCTTCGTCGTGAAGTCCGCCCAGTGCCATGCGGACATATTTGCGCTTCATAGCACTGGCTATGCTTTTGCCTAGGGAGGTCTTGCCGGTGCCCGGAGGACCAACGAGGCAGAGGATAGGGCTCTTCATGTCGCCTTTGAGGCTGAGGACGGCGATGTATTCGAGGATGCGTTCTTTGACTTTCTCGAGTCCGTAGTGGTCGTGGTCGAGCACTTTGCGTGCATGGGAGGTGCGCAGGTCGTCTTTGCTATATTCTTCCCAGGGCAGCTCGAGCAGGAGTTCGGCGTAGTTGAGTTCGACGGTATAGTCGGGTGTCTGGGGAGGGGTGCGCCGCAGTTTTTCGATACTGTGGTCGAAGGCTTCGCCTACGGCCTTGCTCCAGTGCTTCTTTGCGGCACGTTCTTGCAGCAGGTGGAGTTCTTGGTCGGAGGAAGAGCCGCCGAGTTCATCTTGAATGACGCGCATCTGCTGGTTGAGGTAATACTCGCGCTGTTGGCGGTCCATCTCTTGACGGGTCTTGTCTTGGATGTCGTCGCGGATGCGGAAGAACTCATGTTCGTTTTCGATAAATTCGGCCACCATGTCGGCACGGCGTTCATAGCCGTAGGCGTCGAGCAGTTGCTGTTTGTCAGCACTGGAGATGTCGAGGTGGGCGGCAATGTAGTTTATTAGTATGCGGTCGCTGCCAATGTTGGACAGTGAGTTGATGATGTCTTTGGTGTTGAAACCGCTGCCATTGTTTTTCTTTTGCTGTAGTTCAGCGTAGCGTCGGCGTATGGCCAGCACGCGGTTGTGGAAGGATCGGGGGTGGCTGGGCTTCTCGTTTTCGTCAATGAGGGTAGCCTGTCCGTGGTAGAACGGCGTGGTTTGGGTGATGTTGGAGAGGAGGCATTTCATGGTGCCTTGCAGCACGGCCAAGGTGTTGTCGTGAGGGAGGTCGATGACGCGAAGCACGCGGGCGATTACGCCTATTTGGTTGAGGTCGGCGATGGTGGGTTCTTCGACGTCGTTTTTCTGAGCCACAACGATGATGCGCATATTCTTGCGTTCAGCCATGCGCAGCAGCTGCAACGAAGATTTGCGGCCTACGGTGATGGGCATCACAACACCGGGGAAGAGCACGTTGTCGCGTAGCGGCAACAACGGCATGTCGTCGGGTATTTCTTCTTCGTATAGGAGGAAAGATTCGTCGTCTTTAGTGACCAGGGGTATAATCTCGGCACGTGATGCAAAGCCGTCGGCATCCATTCCGGGAGAGAGTATTTTGTCGAGTTCCAAATCCATCTCTAACAGTCCTTCTTGTATGTTTTGTTTCTTCATTTAGCGTATTACTTTTATTGTTTGATTGTCTGATTGCTTGATTGATCGAGTGGATTTAATGCTTGATTATCTGATTGTTTTAGTGGTTACACAAACATTAACACATTTAAGCATTCAAGCAATGATTTACATATTCAAGCAATGATAGATTATACGCAGAAAAGGTTAAAAAGTTTCATTTCTTTTGCATAAACGGACTTTCGGGTAGGATAGTTATTTGGATAGACAGATTGTCTGAAAATCCGAATATCTGAAAGTCTGATTATCCATTCAAGCATTGTCGGTGTTATCGCGGTCTTGATTCTTTTTTTCTACAAAGATTTCAAAGTTTTTTATTATCCAGTTGATAAATAGCACAACGCCCACGGCTATTGCGGCGTAGCGCCACATGCCGTAACCGCAAAGGCATCCTATGGCAGCACTACACCAGATGGTGGCGGCACTGTTTAGTCCGTGGATGGTGAGTCCGTTTTTCATGATGACACCGGCTCCTAAGAATCCAATGCCCGTGACCACTTGGGAGAGGACGCGAAGGTTGTCGTTGTTGACGAGGCCTCCGTTTTGTATGGCGGTGGTGATGACGTTTTCTGATATAAGAATAAATATGCACGCTCCTACCGCCACCAGCGCGTTCACAGCCAGGCCGGCATTTCGATTGCGCAGTTGGCGTTCGAGTCCGATGGCCGTGCCTGCCACCATGGCACATATCAGTCTGTTGAGAAAAACATCTAGCGGCATGTTTTGTAATGGTTAGAGGGTTAAGAAATTGAAAGATGAAGATTGAAACTTCGCGGAATCGGGTTATGGGTCTCTCCCGCGAGATTTCAATTTTCATTTTAATCACATTTGTCTATTTATCACTAATCACAGAATTTCAATTCTCACGTTCCTGCCAGCACCACGACGATTTCTCCTTTCACGTCGGATTGGGCAAAATGGTCGTGGACTTGAATCAGGGGTCCGCGCACGGTCTCTTCGTGCAGTTTGCTGATTTCGCGCGATATGCTCACCTGTCGTTCCTCTCCCAACACTGTCATCAGCTCTTCGAGGAGCTTCACCAGACGGAAAGGGGATTCGTAGATGATCATCGTCCTTGTTTCCTGTGCCAGTTGTTGAATGGCTGTTTGTCGACCTTTTTTGTGTGGGAGGAAGCCAAGGAAGACAAACCTGTCGCAGGGCAGGCCGCTGCCGACCAATGCCGGCACAAAGGCTGTGGCACCGGGAAGGGTCTCCACAGGGATGTCGTTCTTGACCGCTTCGCGTACCAACAAGAATCCGGGGTCGCTAATGCCTGGTGTCCCTGCGTCGGTGACTAGCGCAATGGTCATACCCGCCAGCAGCTTTTCGATGATGTGTTGTAGCGTCTGGTGCTCGTTGTGAATATGGTATGACTGCATGGGGGTGGCGATGCCGTAATGCTGCATCACCACTCGCGATGTGCGTGTGTCTTCCGCCAGTATCAAGTCGACACCTTTCAGCACCTCGACGGCACGAAATGTCATGTCGCCGAGGTTGCCAACTGGGGTGGGTACAAGGTATAGCTTCATGATTGCCTGATTGTTTGAGCGTTTGATTGCTTGATTGTTTGGATGCTGTCGCGTCAGCCACTCAAGCATTCAAACAATCAAGCAATAATAACCCCTTCAATCGTTCGATTATTCTTCTTCGAAGTCGTCGGGTATCTCCATGTCGTGGAAGACGTTGGTGACATCGTCATCCTCTTCCAGCAGGCTGATGACCTTGAGCACCTTGCGCATCGAGTCTTCGTCGATAGAACGGGTGGTGTTGGGAATGCGCTGGAGTTCGGCGCTCTCGCACTCAATCTTCATCTCTTCCAACATCTTGACCATGTTGCCAAAGTCTTCATAGGCGGTGTAGAGGGTGAGGTATTCGTCGTCGACTTCCATCTCTTCCAGTCCGCCGTCGATAAGTGTCATCTCGAGTTCTTCGACATCCATGTCGGGTTTGCGGGGGATGACGAAGACACCCTTGCGGGTGAAGAGGAAGCTGAGGCTGCCGTTGGTCTCCATGGTGCCGCCGTTTTTGTTCATGATGCTGCGGACGTTGGCAACGGTGCGCATGTTGTTGTCGGACAGGCACTCGATAAACAGGGCGATGCCATGGTTCACATGGCACTCGAAGGTGATTTCCTGAAGCACGGCGGCATCTTTGTCGCTGGCCTTGTTGATGGCACGCATCAGCGTGTCCTTGGGCATGTTGCAGCCACGGGCATTCTGCACCAGCAGGCGCAGGCGGGGGTTGCTGTCGGGGTCAGGGCCGCTTTCGCGAACGGCAACGGCTACTTCTTTCAAAATTTTCGAATACTGCTTGGAGCGTTTGGCATCGGCAGCGCCTTTGGCTCTTTTAATCTTTGACCATTTGTTGTGTCCTGACATAAAATTAGTTTTTATATATTAATACTATAGATTGTTTGTTGTTCCGTTTAGTTGATATAGAATTTCAGATAGGTGATGGGCATCCCCTGGGCTAGGAACATCCGCTCGTAGAAGGTCTGTGTCATCTGGGCTTCCGTCAGGCAGGGTATCTCGCTGTGCTCGGCAGCTTCTAATGCATAGAGGTTGTCGGTTGCATATTCCACTCGGTATCCTCCTGCAGGTATCACTTCGTTGAGCGTGTAGTCGTAGAGCTCTTGCGAGTCGGTCTTCAGGTGTATGGGCGACCCGGTACGCAGGAAGTGTTTGTAGTAGTCGAGGAAGCGTTCGCAGGTGAGGCGTTTGTTTTCCTTCTTGGGCTGGGGATCGGGGAAGGTGATCCAAATCTCCGATACCTCGTCGTCGGCGAAGAATTGCTCTATCAGCTCGATGCGGGTGCGCACGAATGCCACGTTCTTCATCTGCTCCTCGTTGCTGGTCTTGGCTCCGCGCCACAGGCGCGCCCCCTTGATGTCGACCCCGATATAGTTGCGGTCGGGATGTATGCGGGCCAGGCTCACCGTATAGTCGCCCTTGCCGCATCCCAGCTCCAGCGTGATGGGGTTGTCGTTGCCGAAAAATCGGTTCCATTCGCCTCTTAAGGCAAACCCTTCCTCTTTCAGCATCTCATACGACACCTGAAACAGGTTGGGAAAGGTCAGATTCTCGGCAAAACGTTCCAGCTTGTGATGGCCCATTGTATTAAATTGAAACTTGAAAGGTGAAAAATGAATATTATCCGGGGTGCGACAGCTTCTCTAACCTCTGACCCCGAAAATTTATGCAATAATCATTATTCGTTGAAGTTCTTAATTGTCACGTCGCTCTTGTACCACGACTTGATGTGCTTCTCCATTGCCTGGGCTGCCGTGTAGGTGGGGGCTGAACCCATGCTCACATAGTAGCCACCTGACTTGCTGATGATATAGGCATCGCTGCCGAGGGCTTTTAGCTGGTTGGCACATTTGTTGGCCGACTTCTTCGAGGTGAAGAATCCCGCAATGATGTCGAAACCTTGCTTGCTGTTCTTAAAGGTCGGGGCTTCGGGCACCACCTCCACGTATGGCTGGTCGTTCTTCTTGTTGGCGTTGGCGGCCGCTCTACCACCGCCCGCGCCCGCACCGTAGCCGTTCAGACCGTAGCCGTCAGCGTGAAGGCCGAGGCTGACGATAATGTCGTCCAGCAACCCGTCAAGCAGGTCGAGGTTCATCAGTTCGCCCTGCACCTTGCAGCGGTAGTAGTTGGCACCGGCCTCTTTATACTCGGCATAGTTGCGTTTCAACCAGAAGTCTTCATAGGGGAAGAAACGTTTCACGCAGTAGCCTTCCACCATCAATTCGTGCAGACGGCTGTCGGCATATTGGTCCACCTGGTTCATCACGGGTGCGAAAGCATTGCCGTAGTGGCGTGCCAGCAGGAACTGGTGGATGTAGTCGGCCATGAAGTTGTGTACCAGAATAGTGCTTCTGTTGATATCCTTTTCGTCGAATTCAAGCAGGTTGCGGTCGTCGGTGAATTGGTCTTTGTACGACAGTTCCACCTCGCGTGCGCAGCTCTCGCCTTTGGGTGTATGCATCTGGGTGAAATAGTAGTAGGCTCCGCCGCCCAGCAGCAACAACAACAGCAACAGCAGTATCCACAGCCATCCGCGACGCTTTTTCTTGTCCTCTTTTTCTTCCTTTTTCTTGGCTTTGGCGGCCCGTTTCTCTTCTTCCTTGGCTGCTTTGGCCTGTTCCTTAGCGGCTTTTTCCTTGTCTCTTAGTGCCATCTCGGCTCTGCGTGCGGCGGCCTTCTCGGCCTCTTCGGCGGCACGGCGTGCCTCTTTCTCGGCCTTGGCGGCAGCCTTCTCGGCCATGCGACGCTCTTTGGCATCTTTGGGCGAGGAGGGTATCTCGTCTAGCATGCGTTTCACCTCCGACAGGTGGTCCGACTTGCTTGTGGGGGCTGGTGTCGGCTCGATGGGCGGCAGGGGTTCTGCTGCCGGTTTGGGCGTAGGGGCGGGAGCTGCCACAGGCTCGGGCTCGGGGGCAGGTGTGGGCTCTGGAATGGGTTCGGGTTCGGGAGCCGGAGTGGCGGGCTTGTCAAAGACTGCAAACGGGTCGGCGACAGCCTTGGGAGTGTAGGTCGCCACGTTTTCCAGCGGCTGTTCGTGCCTTTTGTTGGCATCCAGATCGAGGTCGGGCAGGGCGTCGAAAGTGACGCTCGACCCCTTCAGCCGCATCGTCCCCAGTCCTGGAAACTCATGTCCCGAAGCTGTGCGGTGCAGTTTGTCGTTTAGCGCCGCGATATAGTTGTTCCACATCTGTTCCGCGATGTCGTTGGTCACACATTCTTTCTCAGCTATATGACGGATGATGGCCTTGCTTCCCGAGAGGCTGTTGTTCATCACCACCGTGCGCCGTGCGGGGTAATAGGTGCCCGTGGCGGCATCATGGTGTGCACTGACATTGCTGCCTGTCAACGTTCCCATGCCGGGAAATTCAACTACATTACCTTGTTGGACAAATTCTACGATAAGTTCTGTAATATTCATACGAGATTATTTATTTCTTGATTGTTCGATTTCTTGATTGTTTGAGAAAATATTGCTTGATTGTCAATTGTTGCGGTAGCCAAAATATTAATTATTAATTCTAAGTTCTAAAAAATGTTCTGCCGCCTGCAGGTCTTCGGGGGTGTCTATGCCTATGTTGGCTTGTTGTGTCTGGCGTACCTTTATGCTGTAGCCGTTCTCCAGCCAGCGCAGCTGCTCGAGGCTCTCGCCCATCTCCAGTGCTGACTGGGGCAGGCGCACCAGCTCTTTCAGCGTGGCGGCGCGGAAGGCGTATATCCCCACATGCTTGTAGTAGCTGTGTTTTTGCAGCCATTCCTGCTGCTCCACGCCCCGCAGGTAGGGGATAGGCTGGCGGCTGAAATAGAGTGCGCGGCCCTCCTTGTCGCACACCACCTTCACATTGTTGGGCGACAGCAGTTCCTCCGTGCTTCTGATGGCGGTCTTGAGGGTGGCAATCACAGTGTCTGCCTCCTCGAAGCAGGCGGTCAGGCCGTTCATCTGCTCTGGTTGCACAAAGGGCTCGTCGCCCTGCACGTTGACCACCACGTCATACTGCTCTCCCGCCTTTTCCAGCGTCTCCAGCACCTCGCCGCAACGGTCGGTGCCGCTGCGGTGGCTGCTGCTGGTCAGCATGGCGTTGCCTCCAAATGCCGAGACGGCTTCTATGATGCGTTCGTCGTCGGTCGCCACTACGGCCTTGCTTATCGTCGGCACGGTGCTGACGCATTCCCACACCCATTCTATCATCGGCTTGCCGCCCAGCAGGGCAAGGGGCTTGCCGGGGAAACGGGTCGATGCATAGCGGGCGGGTATGACGGCGAGTACTTTCATTAGGCTTCGGTGAATAGTGAGTTAATATCGGCATCTATCATGTTGTACACTGCGCCAAGGTCCTCGTCGCTTGCCACGAAGTTCAGTTTGCTCAAGTCCACCACGATGATTTTGCCCTTGTTGTAGTTCTCCACCCAGTCCTCATAGCGCTTGTTCAGTCCCGTCAGGTAGTCCAGGCGGATGCTGTTCTCATACTCTCTGCCGCGCGACTGTATGTTGCGTATCAGCGTCGGCACGTCGGCGCGCAGGTAGATGAGCAGGTCGGGCGGTTGTAGGAACGACGACACCAGTTCGAACGTGTGCTGGTAGTTGTCAAAGTCGCGTGTGTTCATCAGCCCCATCGCGTGCAGGTTGGGCGTGAAGATATAGGCATCTTCATACAGTGTGCGGTCTTGGATGATGTTCTTGCTCTCCTTGTGGGCGTCCAGCAGCTGCCGCGTGCGGGTGTGGAGATAGTAGATTTGGATGTTGAACGACCAGCGGCGCATATCCTCATAAAAACTGTTGATATACGGATTCGTCTCTGTCGACTCATATATGGGCCTATACCCATAGTGACGTGCCAACATCTTCGTCAATGTAGTCTTGCCCGAGCCAATATTCCCTGCAATAGCAATGTGCATGATAGCCTAATTTTTGCCTATTGTTTTGTACAACAAAAGAATAGGCATTTTATTATTGTTATATTTAAAAAGCAAAGATACGAAAAAAAATGAAATTGAGAATCGAAAATTGAAATTATTGCAGAACTTATCGCCCTCCCATAATTTCAAATTTCAATCCTCCACGTCCTGCACCAGTCGCACCGAGCAGCGCACCAGCCGCTCCAAAGGCATCAAGACGGCACTCCTGCCGATGGCAAAGCACATCCCCATCGCATGTTGTTTGCCTTCGTGTATGGTTGTCCAGTAATATCCTATCTGTTCTTTTCCCTCTATGGGGGGTGCGTAGTTTGCCTTGCTGATGAAATCGCTTTCTGCGACAGTCACAATATCGTCTGGTCCGTGCCCTGCCGAGAAATCGGTGGTGCAGTTTGAGGTCTTTGTCATGGAGCTGACGCTCTCGTGTACCATCGGTATCTGTGTGCCGTATCCCACGTTGAACCCCTCTATCGACCCGCTGTATTTGAACGGGTTGGTAGCATTCGCCAGCGCGGTGGTATAGTTGGAGAAATGGCATTCGCCTGCCGCTGGCAGGAACACCGCTCCCGCCCTCTCCATCACCTGCCATTGTGCCGGTGTGAAGACATAGATGGTGTTGTAATGCAGCGTGTCGAATCCCCGTTTCAGCCAGTCGTCGGGCAGCAGCACCAACCCCTGCACATCGCCTACCTGTCCCATCGTGCGCAGCAGCCATGCGTCAGGCCGTCTGGTCATCAGGTAGTCCCACTCATACACGCTCAGTGTGCGCCACATCCCCTCTCGGTCGCCACCGTTGGCAATGCGGTTATACACGCCCCAGTCGTAGCTCGTTCCGTCGATGTTCCTGTTCGCCCCGTTGCCGTAATAGGCGGCATTGGCGGAGAAATAGTATGGGTATTTCTCCCGATAGCCGCTCGTGCCCCATGCAAACAGGTCTATCCACCCCGCGTAGCTCTTGCCGTAGCGCAGGTTGGCATCCCCTATGCGGTCGTACTGCCTGTCGGCAAAACGCCACAGCCCCGCCACCGCGTTATATTGCAGGTTGCCCGACGAGAAGCGCACCTGTTTCTCTGGAGCCACGCTGAACAGCCCCTCCAACACCCCCTGCGCCATGTGTGCCACCGTCTGAGTGGTGGTCGAGCTGTATATCTTGTCGCCCACTATAGAGTCGATGATATATTGGTTGGGCATCCACACCGAACCCGTTGCCTCATTGGATTTTTTGTTTGCGTCCAATGCCAGCCTGAACCCCAGCACGCTCAGTTTCATATCTGGCACCCACAGGTTGCGGTAGGCAATGCGCAAGTCCCCTTCCACGTCAGTCCACGACCCGCCGCGGCCTACGCGGCATTCCCCTGTGTCTGCGCCTTGGGGATTGTACACCTCCTCTTCAAATTCTACGTCCCTCATCAGCACTATCGCATCTTTAACCCCCGGCAGATAGTTCAGCCGTCCGGTATTCATCAGCCATGTCATTAGTGCATTCTCGGTTTTAATATAATCGGGCATCTCCAATGCCCTCCCCACTTGCCATGAGTATTCGATGTCGCGATACCAGTCGTTGCACCATTCCCACACGTTGCCCGTCATGTCGTACAACCCCAGTTCGTTGGGTACCAATCCTCCCACCACATGGGTCGAGTCGCCGCTGTTCACCTGTCCCCACCCCACTTTTGTCGCGTCGGCACCGCCCGCGTAAATGTGGCCGCCCGACTTCCTTCCCCCTCGTGCCGCATACTCCCATTCCGCCTCCGTGGGCAGGCGGAAGCGGCAGCCCGTCAGGCTGTCGAGCCTGCGCAGAAACTCCTTCACCTCGAAATAGCTCACCTGCTCCACCGGCAGGTCGTCGCCCTTGAAATTCGAGGGGTTGTAGCCCATCACCGCCACCCACAGCCGCTGTGTCACTTCGTAGCGTCCCAGATAGTAGCCGTCTAGCCTCACTGCGTGTGAGGGGAACTCGTCGTACTTGCCGAGACTGTGGAACTTTACCCCGCTGCCCGCCACAGGGGTAGACCCCTGCGATGATACTATGCCGGATGGACTGCTGCCTGTCGGTGTCTCGCAACCCATCATAAACGAGCCGCCCTGCACATACACCATGTCGAACTTGCAGTCGCCCACCACAAACGTCCTCGTCTGCTGCCCAGTCTGTGCCGCCAGCCTCGGTGCTAACAATAGTAATAGAATGGTAGGTAGAAGTTTTTTTATACCCCCTTTAACCCCCATTTTAACTTCCCTTTTTACTCCCTCTTTAACTCCCATTTTAACTCCCCCTTATCTAAAAGGCAGGTGGATAACCTTTTTGGTCTCGAAATACTCCTCTTCGAAAAAATCGGATATGTCCCATGTCCGCACCTTTTTCTTGAACGGTGCCAGCTCCTCCGTCAGGTCGCCCCCTTTGAGGTACAATATCCCGTTGCGCAGCTTGTGGTAGTGCGAGTCCGACACCTTGCCGCGCACCCAGCCGCAAAACTCGCCCAACGACGTGACTGCGCGCGACACGATGAAGTCGTAGTCGCCCCTCACCTGCTCGGCGCGTATCTGCTCGGCGCGCACATTCTTCAGTTCCAACTGCTGCGCCACGTCCTGCACCACCTTTATCTTCTTGCCTATCGAGTCGATCAGGTGGAAGTTGGCATGTGGGAACATGATAGCCAGTGGTATGCCGGGAAATCCGCCGCCCGTGCCCACGTCCAATATCTCCGCCATCGTCTTAAACGGCTGCACCTTGGCAATGGCAAGGCTGTGCAGCACATGGTGCTCGTAGAAATTGTCCATGTCCTTGCGCGAGATGACGTTGATTTTCGCGTTCCAGTCCTCATACAAAGGCAGCAGGGCAGCAAACTGTTCGCGTTGCCGCCCTGTGAGCTCAGGAAAATATTTCAGTATAAGATCCATTTGAAATTGGAAATTGGAAATTGAAAATTGAAATTATCGGGGCATCGTTATTCAATAATTTCAATTTTCAATTTTTACCTTTCACCTTTACAAGTATTGTTGCAAATGTTTGCTTTTGCTGCTTACGCGCAGGCGTTTGATGCCCTTTTCCTTGATTTGGCGCACACGTTCGCGCGTCAGACCGAACTTCATGGCAATCTCGTCGAGGCTCAGCGCGTGCGGCATACCGATGCCGAAATACATCTTGATGACCTCGCGCTCATACTCCGTCAGCGTGGCGAGGGCGCGCTCTATCTCCTGCGACAGCGACTCCTGCATCAGCGCGCTGTCGGTCGGCGGCGTGTCCTCGTTGGGTAGCACGTCCACAAAGTTCACGTCCTCGTCGGCTACCAGCGGCGCGTCGATGGATATATGGCGTCCCGAGATGCCCAGGATACTCTTGATCTTCTCCTCGGGGATGTCCAGCATGTCGGCCAGTTCCTCCTCCGATGGGGGGCGCTCCAGCTCCTGCTCCAGACGGCTGATTTCCTTCTTCAGCTTGTTCAGTGCGCCCAGCTGGTTCGACGGCAGGCGCACGATGCGGCTGTTCTCCGCGATGGCCTGCAGTATCGACTGGCGTATCCACCACACCGCGTAGGAGATGAACTTAAATCCGCGTGTCTCGTCGAAACGCTTGGCGGCCTTAATCAGCCCCACGTTGCCCTCGTTAATCAGGTCGGGCAGGCTCAGTCCCTGGTTCTGGTACTGCTTTGCCACCGACACCACGAAGCGCAGGTTTGCCTTCGTCAGGCGGTCCAACGCCTCTTGGTCGCCGTTCTTAATGCGCTGTGCCAGCTGCACCTCCTCTTCGGGGGTCAGCAGCTCCTCGCTGCAGATGTCCTGCAAATACTTGTCCAGCGACTTGATGTCACGGTTTGTGATAGAATGGGTAATTTTTAACTGTCTCATGGCAATATATTATATTCCACCTACTATTTTCTAACCCTACATAACGATAAAATTGCAAAAAAGTTTCATGAAAATGAACTTTTTTTTCAAAAAAGTACTATGCCGCTTTGCCTCAATGTTTTCCATGCTCATTCTTTTGCCGTCACCTGTTCTGGACCCCGCCACCCATAACATTTTTTTTCCTACCCCTTACCGCTTCCTACGCTTTCCTACCGATTTCTACCGATTTCTACCGAATGGGGGACTGTTAATTGCTCTTATAGTGGCGAAGGAGCTATGATGTGGAGGCAAGATGTCGGACTAAGGCAAAAGGAAGGTGGGGTAAAGGTTGTCGCGGTGTCGTTTCCTAAAATAGGTTGACTCATTTAGAGTGTAAAGACTGAGTCAAGTTGACTCTGTTTTGTGCTAATAACGATTATTGGTTGACTTTATTGTTTTAATCCTAGTTTTAGTTGACATTGTTTTCTTTATTCCGTACAGGGGTTGACTTGAGGGCGTAGCCCGAAAGGAGACCCCTGTACGGAAGCGTCTGGTAAACCCATAGTCGGATTATTCTTCGATATGGCTTCCTCTCTGTAGCTATGCCATCTCTTCTCTATCGGACCGCTGTACTGCCGGGCTTCCGCCGATGTCATCATGTCTATACTCATATGAGGACGGCGCTTGTTGTAGAACTCCACGGCCTTGGCCACAGCGGCACGCACATCGTCCACACTCCTGAAAGTCATGCCTTTGAGCAGCTCGTTCTTCATCGTGTTGTTTATACGCTCTGCCTGCGCGTTATCCTTCGGGTCACCGCTCTCTGTCATGCTGATCTTGACATTGTTCTCCATCAGCATGTTGACATAGTCGTGACTTGCATATTGGCATCCTCGGTCTGAGTGATGTATAAGATTGTCCGTGTCGCCGCCATTGATGCCTGATGTAGTCGAAAGCCATCGTCAGCGCCTCGATGGGGTGCTTCGTTGACAGTGACTCTCCTACGCTCCAACCCACAATCTCCTCTGTGTACGCGTCAAGCACTATGGAGAGGTAGCAGAACACATATGTGCATTCGTCTGCCCATATGACGATGTATGTGATGTCGCTGACAACAAGCCTGTTGGGCGCCATCGGGATATAGTCCTTCACAAGGTTCGGGTATACGGGAAGATTGTGGGTCGAGTCTGTGGTGCGGGGAGCACGTATACGCTGCCTGGCCTTGAACCCATAGCGGTCTACGATGTCCATGAAACGGTCTCTGCTGACAGGGTTGTTCCCTTGGAATTCTCGTCGGTACATCTCCCAGAGTTTCTTGCCCCCTATGCCGGGATCCAATACACGCACCTCCCGTATGTACTGCACGACAGACTCTTCCTGCGCCATATACAACAGCGCCTTGTCATCGTCGTGCTTATAGTATGCCTGCTTGCTCACGCCAAACAGTCCGCAAAGTGCCTTGACTTGGCATTCCTTAGGCGACCTTGCGTGCAGGTTCTTCACCGCTTGGCGCCAGCTTTTTTTCTTATTTGGAAGTTGAATTTTTGTTCTGCAACACTGATTATCTCCTCGTTGAGATCTGCGCGTAGCTTCTCCCTTTTTAGTTCTCTCTCCAGTCGCTTGATCTCGTCTCGCAACGCCTTTTCATCGCATCCTATACGACCTTCGTCGTCGATGCTATTCGTCTTGCAATTAATCTTCTTGCTATATTTCTTCGATTTCATCTCTATGCAGTTTTCTTCTGCAAAGTTACTAATCCATCTCCGAATAGTAGATTTCGGCGAGGATTTTTTTTTGAAATAGTTGTAATGGATGCACCTGCTTTGAAATACATGTCGGTGACCAATCCATAATACTTGTCCCTTCTTTTCGATTCGATATTTAAACATGTTGACTCCCTTTCCGAGTCAACTTTTTTCAGTCCAATACACCCCCGGCGCGTGACGAGGTGACGGTGACGGTGGACGGGGTGGATGGACCGGACTGCTGGCTGACGTTGCGCGACGAGGCGGGACGCGAGCTGCTCCGCCGACAGGTGGAGGGTCGCGAGACCTTCCTTTCGATCCGCGAGTTGGCTGCAGGGTTGTATTTCGTCACCCTCGAATCGCCACAAGGTGCCGGCACGCGAAAGCTGGTGGTGGAGCGGTGAGAATGGTGTGGGGAAAAAGTTTTTTTTGCCGTGTCGTTCATTATTTGTAACTTTGCACGTTTGATTTACAATTAATGAACATATATAAGTTAGAAGATATTAGTGAGTTACCCTTCGATACGGCGGTGACGGTGGGCATGTTCGACGGTGTGCATATGGGGCATAGGCACATTCTGCGGATGCTCGATAAGGTGTCGGCAGAGCAGGGGTTGCGGGGTGTGGTGGTGACTTTCGACTGCCATCCGCGGCAGGTGCTGAATGCCGAGAGTGCCTCGTCGTTTAGGGTGAACACCAACGAGGAACGGTACCGTCTGCTGGAGGAGTGCGGAGTGGAGGAGGTGGTGGAGGTGCACTTCTCGCGGGCTACGGCGGAACTGTCGGCGTGCGAGTTTTTCGAAGAGGTGTTGCTGCGCAGACTGCGTTGCAAGGCATTGGTGTTGGGCTACGACAACATGTTCGGCAACCGCCAGCGCAACGATTTCGACCACCTGCCCGCTCTGGCGGAGAGCCGTGGAGTGAGGGTGGCGGTGGACACGCCGCTGCGCGTGGAGGGGGTGGAGGTGAGTTCGACACAGGTGCGCAAGGCATTGCAGAGGGGCGACGTGCGCCACGCCGCCACGCTACTGGGCTACCCCTATAGGCTGTGGGGCACGGTGGTGAAGGGCCGACAGGTGGGGCGCACGCTAGGGTTCCCGACTGCCAACGTATGTTTGGACGACAGCACCAAGGTGGTGCCGGCCCCAGGAGTGTACGCAGTGAGGGTGCTGAAAATTGAAAATTCAAAGTTGAAAAATGATAGCGGTCGCACCTTTAAATGTCACCGGCGACTCGCCGGGATGGCGAATTTTGGCGCACAGCCCACTTTCGGATTGGAGAAGACAGTGTTTGAAGTGAATATATTCGACTTCGACGGCGACCTTTATGGCAGTGTGCTGACGGTGGAGTTTGTGGACAGGATACGCGACGTGTGCCGGTTTGAGGGGGTGGACCATCTGGTGCGGCAGCTGAACGACGACCGACGGACGGCGATGGAGAAATTGAAAATTGAAAATTGAAATGAAACGTATACCCCTTTTGCTTCTTGGTGCTTGCCTCTTAGCTCTGACTTCGGTACAGGCGCAGGAGGGGCGTGTGTATAAGTCGCTGAAGGAGGTGACAGACCCCGAGGCGGTCTATTCGCTGCAACTGCGGGGCAAACGGCTGAAGAGGGTGCCACCAGAGGTGTATAGGATGGTGAACCTACGCGAGCTGGACTTGCGGGGCAACCGCATCCAACTGCTGTCGGACAGCATGGCACTGCTGACGCACCTGCAACGGTTGGATATGAGTCGCAACCCGTTGGTGGGCCTGCCCGTAGCGATGGCACAGATGACGGAATTGAGGGAACTGGTGCTGTGGTCGACCTACGTGACCGACCTGCCGCCTGAGTTTGAGCGTCTGAATGAGACTTTGGAACTGCTGGACCTGCGCGACTGCCCCATGACCCAGGCCGACCAGGAGGCGTTGGAACGGATGCTGCCCTCGGTGAGGAAAGAATGGTATTACACATGTAATTGTGAATGAGTATGACAAAGCCACAACTGACCATAGCCTACTACCAGCAGGACATTGCATGGGAGAATCCCGAGAGGAACTACCAGTTAGTGGAGGATGCCTTCGCCACGGTGGGTGGGGGTGCCGACGTGCTGGTGGTGCCCGAGACGTTCAACACGGGCTTTTCGGACAATATGGCAGCCATGGCCGAACCGCAGGAGGGTGCCACGCTGGCGTTTGCCCGCAGCATGGCGAGGCGGCACGACGCCCTTTTTGTGGGCACGTGGACGGTGCAGCTGGCCCACGGCAGTGTGGTGAACCGGCTGCATTGGGTCTATCCCGACGGCAGCTACGGCTGTTACGACAAGGGTCACACCTTCCGTATGAGTAGCGAGGCGAGCCAGCTGCAGAAGGGGATGAGGCGGGAGTTGTTTGAGTGGCGGGGATGGCGTGTGAAGCCGGCGGTGTGCTACGACTTGCGTTTCCCCAAATGGTTGCGCAACGGGGTGCCTGCTAGCGAGCGGCACAAACTGCCCGACAATGGGGTTGAACGGCCGTCGGAGGCGGTGATGCTGGACTACGACCTGCTGCTGGTGTGTGCCAACTGGCCGGGGTCGCGCCACGAGGCGTGGAGCACACTGCTGAAGGCACGTGCCATCGAGAACCTGTGCTATGTGGTGGGTGTGAACCGTGCTGGCGTCGACGGCGTGGGCATCCCCTACACGGGCAACAGCGCCGCCATCGACTACAAAGGAATGGAACTGAGCCACTGCGACCCCGAGCAGGCGCAGGTGCGGACGGCGGTGCTCGACTACGAGCGGCTGCAGACGTTCAGACAGCATTGGCCGTTCTATTTGGATTTTGATTAAAGAGAAGAAAATGACTATAGAAGAGAAACTGGGATTTACCAAGATACGGGAATTGGTGGCGTCAGAGTGCACCAACGCGCTGGCGGTGCGCATGGTGGGCGAGATGGCGTTCTCGAACAAGTACGACCGCGTGGTGCGTGAGCTGCAGCAGACAGAGGAGTTCCGGCAGATACTGGTGCTGGAGAACAACTTCCCGTCGCAGGACTTTATCGACCTCACCGACGAGCTGACGCGCCTGCGTGTGGCGGGCACCGTTATCGAGCTGGAAGCACTCTTCGACCTCAAGTGCTCGCTGCACACCATCGGCGAGTGCTTGCGTTTCCTCTTGCGCGACGACCCCGTGCGCTACCCCATGCTCCACGAACTGGCGGCACGTGTCGACCTCAATCCCGCCATCACCAAGGCACTCAACAAGATTGTCGACGACAAGGGCGAGATATACGACAACGCCTCCGATACCCTGCTCGACATCCGTCGCCAGATTGCCAAGAAACGCAACGACGTCGACGTGCAAATCAGCCGCCAGCTATCGCGCGCCAAGCACGAAGGATGGGCACCCGAGAATGCCGAGGTGACCATCCGCAACGGGCGCATGGTGATACCGATGTTGGACACCCACCGTCGCAAAATCAAGGGCCTCATCCACGACGAGTCCGCCACCCGTCAGACCGCCTACCTCGAGCCCTCCGAGGTGGTGGAGCTCAACAACGACCTCCGCGAGTTGGAATTTGCCGAACATCATGAGATACAGAAGATTCTCGCCCGCTTCACCGACATGATACGTCCGCAGCTCGACGCGCTCGTCAACGCCTACTGGTTCTTGGCACGCATCGACTTCATCCGCGCCAAGGCCCGTTTTGCCCTCACGCTCCATGCCGGTCGCCCCATCGTCGACAGCATCACCAAAATCGACTGGCTCGACGCCCGCCATCCACTGCTCTATCTTAATCATAAGGGCGAGGTGGTGCCGTTCAATATTGAGCTGAACGACGAGGCCCACATCCTCATCGTCTCCGGCCCCAACGCGGGCGGCAAGTCGGTATGCCTCAAGGCGGTGGGACTGATACAGTACATGCTGCAGTGCGGCATGTTGGTGCCCTGCCGCGAAACATCCGAATTCGGCATCTTCGACAACATCTTCATCGACATAGGCGACCAGCAGTCCATCGACAACGACCTCAGCACCTACACCTCCCATCTGCAGAACATGAAGCAGTTGCTCGTCTCTGCCGACGAGGGCACCCTCTTCCTGCTCGACGAGCTGGGCGGCGGCACCGAGCCGCGCTCGGGCTGCGCCATCGCCGAGGCGTTGCTCGAGGAGCTTCACCGCCGCCATGCCTTCGGCGTGGTCACCACCCACTATGCCGACCTCAAGCTCCTGGCCGACCGCTGTCCCGGCATCCGCAACGGTGCCATGCTCTTCGACACCGAGCGTATGCAGCCGCTCTACCGCCTTGCCATCGGCCATCCGGGCAGCTCCTTCGCCTTCGAGATAGCGCAGGGCATCGGCTTCCCCGAGGAGGTGCTCAAGGCGGCAAGCGAGAAGGTGGGCGGCGCCATGCTCAACTTCGAGCACCAGCTGCAGCAATTGGAGCTCGACAAGCAGGAGGTGGCACGCCAGCGCACCGAACTGGAGGTGGCCGACAACTTCTTGGCCGAAGTGACCGCAAAATACCAGCGGCTCAACGAGCAGCTCGAAGGCCGACGACACGAGATACTCAGCAACGCCCGCAAGGAGGCGCAGCAGATACTCGCCGATGCCAACCGCACCGTGGAGCAGACCATCAGCGACATCAAGTCGGCGCAGGCGGAGCGCGAGCGCACCCTGCAGGCCCGCCAGCGCATGAAGGCGGAGGCCGAGCGGCTGGCCTCGGCACAGGAGCAGCACGATGAACACCTGGCCAAGGTGCAAAGCGGCACAGCGATAGAACGCACCCAGCCGTCGGCAAAGCCCGCGACCAAAGGTGGCAGCCCTGTCGACGACGGCGATTCCACCCATCCCATTACGGTGGGCAGCATCGTGCGCATCGACGGGCAGGACACCTTTGGCGAGGTGGTCGAAATCAAGGGCAAGAAAGCCGTGGTCGAGAGCAACAGCATCCGCATGACCATCGCCCTCAACCGCCTCACCGCCACCAAGAAGAAGGCAATACCCGTGGACAAGCTGAGCAGGCAGAACAACCGCTTCCAGTCCATCTACGACGACATCAACGAGCGTCGCAAGACCTTCAACCCCACCATCGACCTCCGCGGCCAGCGTGCCGACGAGGCAATGGAGAACCTCCAGCACTTCATGGACGATGCCCAGCTGCTCAGCGAAAAGGAGTTGCGCATCCTCCACGGCAAGGGCTACGGCATCCTCAAGCAGATAATACGTGACTACCTCACGGGCAACCGCGACGTACAGTCGTTCCATTCCGAGCGGCTCGAACTGGGCGGCGACGGCATCACCGTGGTGCACCTGCGATGACACATTTTGGAAAAATACTTTTTTTTCAGGAAAAATATTGAAAAAACATCCGTATTTTTGCACCATCAAACAACAGACAAGAAATATTAATCAAAAAACCACAATACAATGAAAGTTACAAAGTTAATCCTTCCCTTGCTGGCAGTGTTTATGCTGGCCACGGGCTGCACAAAAGAGTATTATGGCTCGCAAATCCAAACTTTCCAGTTCAATGTGAACCCCGCCGACTGGGTCCGCAACCAAGGCAACAACCTCCCCGGGGCAAACAACTACCTCTATTGCGAAAAGGATATTCCCGCCATCACTCAGGATGTGTTCCAGAACGGTACCGTCCAGATGTACTGCTGGAATGTCTACGACGCACAGCACAATCTTGGCGCGTGGAATACGCTGCCTTTCGTCTATCCGCTTGAGGTCTATGTGACCAACGACGAGGGCGGCACCGACATGATTATCGTGCCTGAGAACCTCCGCTTTGAGTGGGAACTGGGCAAGGTGACCATCATCATCCAAGACCTCGACGGCTACGACCCCGAGAGCATGGAACTGGCCGGTCCCATCAGCTTCAAAGTCTGCGTCACCCGCAACATGTAGTCGATTACATCGCTCAAAAAAAGGGAGCCTCCCATGTGGACGGCTCCCTTTCTTTTATTAAGGAATAGAGATTCTATTTGATGTTCAGTTGACGCTTGTAGGCCTTCATGGTGTTCTCCAGCAGCGACACGATGGTCAGGGGTCCCACGCCGCCAGGAACGGGAGTCACCCAGCTGCACAGTTTGTCAGCCTCGCTGTGCTTCACGTCGCCGATGATGCGGTAGCCGCTCTTCTTGCTCTCGTCGGGAATGCGGTGGATGCCCACGTCCACCACCACGGCACCCTCCTTAATCATGTCGGAAGTGACAAATTCGGGCTTGCCGATGGCCACGACTAGGATGTCGGCCTGACGGGTCAGCTCGGTCATGTTCTGTGTCTTGCTGTGGCATATCGTCACCGTGCAGTCGAAACCCTTGCGCGAAAGGAGGTTGGCCACAGGGGTACCCACGATGTTGCTGCGTCCCAGCACCACGCAGTGCTTGCCGGTGGTCTCGATGTGGTAGCGCTGCAGCAGGGTGCAGATGCCCATCGGGGTGGCGGGCACAAAGGCATCCTCGCCCAGCACCATGCGACCCACGTTGATGGCCGTGAAGCCGTCCACGTCCTTGTCGGGCGAGATGGCGTTGATGATGTTCTGCTCGTTGATGTGCTTGGGCAGGGGCAGCTGCACGATGAAGCCGTCAATCTCGGGGTCGTTGTTGAGGAAATGAATGGTCTCAAGTAGTTCCTTCTCTGAGATTTTCTCATTAAGGCGATACACGGAGGAGGTGAAACCCACCTCGTGGCTCGATTTCTCCTTGTTGGCGACGTAAGTCTGGCTAGCACCATCGTTGCCAACTATCACGGCAGCCAGATGGGGGGGACGATGCCCCTGGGCGGTCAGCTGGCGCACCTCGTTGGCTATTTCGTCTTTGATTTGCAAGGCAAGGGTCTTGCCGTCAAGTAACTGGAACATTGTTTAGTAATGTTTTATGTTTAAAGTTTAATGTCTGGTATTGTTTAGTGTTTAATGTTTAAAGGATTAACCGCGTCAGCTTAAACTTTAAACATTAAACTTTAAACCAATAAATTATCTTCTTCTGCGGGGCATCTGCGGCATACGGCCCTTGGTGCTCACCGACTTCATCATTTTGCGAGTCTCCTCAAACTGCTTTAGGAATCGGTTTACCTCCTGAATGCTGCGGCCGCTACCCGCCGCGATGCGCTGCTTGCGGCTGCCGTTCAGGCAACTGGGGTTGCGCCGCTCGTAGGGCGTCATGCTCCCGATCATCGCCTCGATGGGCTTGAATGCGTCGTCGCCAATCTCCACATTCTTCGTCAGCTTGTCCATGCCCGGAATCATGCCGATAAGGTCCTTCATGCTGCCCATCTTCTTAATCTGACCCACCTGCGAGAGGAAGTCCTCGAAATTATATTCGTTGTGGATGAGTTTCTTCTGTATCTTGCGAGCCTCTTCCTCGTCGTACTGCTCCTGCGCGCGTTCCACGAGCGACACCACGTCGCCCATGCCCAAGATGCGGCTGGCCATACGGTCGGGGTGGAACACGTCGAGTGCGTCCATCTTCTCGCCCACGCCGACGAACTTGATAGGCTTCTGCACCGCGTAGCGGATGGTCAGGGCGGCACCACCGCGCGTGTCGCCGTCCAGCTTGGTGAGCACCACGCCGTCGAAGTCGATGCGCTCGTTGAACGCCTTGGCGGTGTTCACCGCGTCCTGACCCGTCATCGAGTCCACCACAAACAGCGTCTCCTGCGGGTTCAGGTTCTTCTTCAGGCTCGAAATCTCGTCCATCATCTGCTCGTCCACGGCCAGACGGCCGGCGGTATCGACGATGACCACGTTGTAGCCCCTCAGCTTCGCCTCGCGGATGGCCTTCTGGGCTATGTCCACAGGATTCTGGTTGCCCTCTTCCGTGAACACGGGCACCTCAATCTGCTGTCCCAGCGTCTGCAACTGGCTGATAGCGGCGGGACGGTACACGTCGCCTGCCACCAGCATCACCGACTTGTTCTTCTTGTTCTTGATATAGTGGGCCAGTTTGGCACTGAAAGTGGTCTTACCCGAACCTTGCAGACCTGCGATAAGCACCACCGCCGGGCTGCCCTTCACGTTGATTTCCACTGCCTGGCTGCCCATCAGCTCGGTCAGCTTCTCGTGCACAATCTTCACCATCAGCTGTCCCGGCTCGATGCTCTGGATAACGTTGCGACCCATTGCCTCCGCTTTCACGTTGTCGGTAAATTCTTTGGCTATGGGGTAGCTCACATCCGCGTCAAGCAGTGCCTTGCGCACCTCCTTGACCGTCTCGGCAATGTTAATATCGGTAATTCTTCCCTTACCTCTGAGCGTGTGTAACGCTTTCTCTATCTTACTACTAATGCTTTCAAACATATCTTTTCGACACAATATTTAAAAATGCAAATTTACATTTTTTTTTTCATCCGTACAAATTTTTATTCCATCACCACTGTCTCAGCCCTCCTTCCCGTCTCCTTCCCTCCCTCATATCATTTCTACTTATCCTATATTTATACTTTAGTTATACCTTAGTTATTCTATATATAATAGTATAACTGAAGTATAACTAAAGTATAAATATAGTATAAATGCTGAAGGAGTGGTGTGGTTGGGATTGGCGGATGAGGTTTTTTTTCGGTGATTCGGTGTGCGGGTGGGAAAAAATGTGTAAATTTGCAGCGCACTTCAAAACACATTTTTATGAAAAAGATTACACTAATTATTTGTCTGCTAGGGATGTTGGCGGCGGGATGGGATGTGGAGGCGCAAGGGCTGTTTGGCGGCCGTCGGCGCGATAGGGCTCGTAAGGAGCAAAAGGCCAAGGTGCGGCTGGAGACGATGCCGGTGCAGGTGAAGGGCGAGCGGTTTGAGATGGTGCTGGTGCGAGGCGGCTCGTATATGATGGGGTGCGACCCCGAGTTTTGGAGCTCATCGGCCAGCGCGTTTGCCGAGGGCAGGAGGATTTATGGGATGAATAAGGTGACTGTGCGTAAGACCGGCCTGACGGGCAAGAACGACGAGATGCCGCGGCACGGGGTGTCGGTGGGCAGTTTCTATATGGGCCGCTACGAGGTGACGCAGGCGTTGTGGACGGCGGTGATGGGTTACAACCCGTCGAACTTTGTGGGCGACGAGTTGCCAGTGGAGCAGGTGAGCTACGACGAGGTGCAGACCTTTGTCACACGGCTGCGCGAGCTGACGGGGCTGCCGTTCCGCCTGCCTACGGAGGCGGAGTGGGAGTATGCCGCACGTGGAGGCAAGGAGGCCAAGGGCAGAACGTTTGCGGGGTCGGACGAGTTGATGCATGTGTCGTGGACGCAGATTAACAGTGGCGATTCGACACACGTGGTGGGTGGTTTGGTGCCCAACGAGCTGGGACTGTACGACATGACGGGCAACGTGTGGGAGTGGTGCAGCGATTGGTATGCCGAAGACGCATACGTGAGGGATGTGGCGTCGAACTACAGTGTTCCGCCTACGGTGCAGGGACGGCAGCAGTTGTGCGACTACTTGATAAATATGGGAGAGGAGCGTTCCATCGTGGAATGTATTCGCGAGACGGTTTCGCCCAAAGGTCCCTCCAGCGGGGTGACGAAGGTGGGACGAGGCGGCTCGTGGGCCGACGTGGAGGGGGATGTGAGGGTGTCGTACCGCAACTTTTGGCAGCCCAACACGAAACTGAGCGTGCTGGGGTTCCGCTTGGTACTTTCGGCCGACAGTATTCCCGCATCGGGCTGGATGCCCAACCAGTATGTGATGGACTCGTTGGCAAAAGGGCACGCCTACGCCACGATGACCACCGAAAGCATGGCACGGCTCGCCAACGGGGCGTTAGAGGGGCTGTTCAGCGTGTCGCCAAGGCAGCGGGTGCGTTTCTCGAAGGGCAACTTGCAGTACAACGCGGTGGCCAATCAGTGGCGTTTTGCCGAGAACCAGTACGACATTATAGGGCTCGACAATGTGGAATACGGCAGCCGCTATGCGGGTTGGATAGACCTTTTTGCATGGGCCACGAGCGGCTATCGCAACCGTCCGCCCTACTACTATTCTGCCCATAACTCCAACTATGGCAACGGCAAGCGCAATATCGACCGGACGAGCTACGACTGGGGGGTGTATAACGCTATCAGCAATGGCGGCAATCGTGTGGGGCAGTGGAGGACGCTGTCGGTGAACGAGTGGGCGTATCTGCTGATGCGGCGGCCTAACGCGCGGATGCTGGTGTCGCCTGCCTCGATAGACGGGCATCAGGGCATATTGCTGCTGCCCGACGACTGGCTGGAGAAGGGTGGCGACACGTTGAAAGAGGGGATGGTGTATATGATTGGTGCGAAGCAGTGGAGGATGGTGGAGCGCGCAGGGGCGGTGTTTCTGCCTTGTGCGGGATATGCCAAGATAATGTGCTACTACTATGGCGTGTGGCTGCCGGGACAACATGAAACGATGATACCGATGTTCAACTGTGGGCTGGGACAAACGCTGGGCAGAGTGGTGACTGCCAGCATGATGCCAGAAGAAGCCGAAGAGGCCAAGGGTGCTGGAATCATGAATGACACCCAGGCAAGATGGGAACTGCTGAAGGACTACCGTCCGCCCGTGGAGAGCGACGAGGGCTTGGGATATTATTGGACCACCATCCAGTATAGCAAGGAGACGGCCATGGGCTATTGCTTCAGCTTTGGCAATTTGGGATATATCATGCCGTTGGAGCGCCTGTCGCGCCTGTCGGTGCGGCTGGTGCAGGACGAGGAAAATTGAGAATTGAAAGGTGAAAGAAGAACATATCCCACCGCTATCGCGGCACCCCTCTAAAGAGGGGATTCGCGGCGGTGGGTAATTTGTCACGATAATTTCAATTTTCAATTTTCACCTTTCAATTTAAATTCGTATATTTGCATTTTGTAAATTGTGGACAGATTATGAAGAATGGTCTGATTATTATTGTATTGGTTGTTTTGCGGGTGGTGGTTTCCCCACTTCTGGCGCAGAACTTCCCCTTTCAAGACATTGCGTTGACGGTCGACGAAAGAGTGGAGGACTTGCTGTCAAGGCTGACGCTGGAGGAAAAAATAAGCATGATGGAGCACCGCAATCCTGCCATCCCCTCATTGGGGCTGCCCGCCTACAGCTGGTGGAACGAGGCACTGCACGGCGTGGGGCGCAACGGGTTAGCGACGGTGTGGCCGATGCCGATAGCCTTGGCGGCAACGTTCGACGAGGCGTTGGTGCAGCAGGTGTTTGCCCAGACGGCATACGAGGCACGGTGGAAGTATTTCGAAGCCCTTGACACTAATACAGAGATGCTCAAGGAGCCTACCGACTACACAGGGCTGACCTTTTTTACACCCAATATCAATATCTTCCGCGACCCACGTTGGGGGCGCGGCATGGAGACCTACGGCGAAGACCCGTTCCTCACGGCACGGATGGGGTTGGCGTGTGTGAATGGGTTGCAGCATAACTATTCTTTTAAGGGTTCAGAGAAGTCGGACACGGTGCATCTGTCGGCAGCGGCATGTCTGAAGCATCTGGCGGTGCATAGCGGTCCCGAGGGATTGCGACATGAGTTCGACGCAAGGGTGTCGCCACGCGATTTGTGGACAACCTATCTGCCCGCATTTGAATATATCATCAAGAATAGCGACGTGCAGCAGGTGATGTGTGCCTACAACCGTCTGAACGGCGAGCCGTGCTGCACCAACAAGGAACTATTGATTGACATACTGCGCAACAAGTGGCACTACGATGGGTTGCTGGTGACGGACTGCTGGGCACTGAACGACTGCTGGGAGCGCGACACGGTCATCCCCCGTCACAAGACCCATGCGTCTGCTGCACTGACGGCGGCAGATGCCTTCGGCAGCGAGGTGGACTTGGAGTGTGGCAGCGGACTGGCGGCACTGCGGACGGCGGTGGATTCGGGCTATATCGGCGAGGAGGTGATAAACAAGCATGTGCGACGCATATTGCGTACACGGTTGCGGGTGATGGAGATGAGCCCGACGGGGACTATTGAGACAGCAGATGCCCATCCTGGGTGGGTGGTGGCGAGTACATTGGTGCTATTGAAAAACAACAAAGACCTGTTGCCACTGAAAGACGGTACCCAAATATATCTGGCAGGGACTAATGCGGCCGAAACGCTGATGCCT
>JAEEIS010000156.1 GCA_016281475.1 Bacteroidales bacterium | reverse complement strand
CCGTACTCGATGATCCACTGCTGGGCCATCGGGTCGGCAGTCCAAGTGAGGGTGACGCTGTTGGGATGGAGGTCGCTAGAGGTGAGTCCGGTCACGTCGGGGCAGACGGCGGTGGTGAAGGTGATGGTGTCACCCCATTCGCCTACGATGTTGTGTGCCGAGCCGCAGAGCGGGCGGACAGAGGCCTGGTAGGTGGTGTTGGCCGTGAAGCCGCTGACGGTGGCGGGATGCGCGCTGACGGTGTAGATGCTGTCGATGCCGCCGCTATACCAGACATGGACGTCCCACATAGTCTCGTTGCCGAAGGGCACCCAGTCGAGGGTGGCGGTGGCGTTGGTGACACCGATGACTGTCAGGCTGTCGGGAGGCAGGCAGGGCAGGCTGTCGGTGAGGACACCGTCGATGACCCACTCGCTGTAGTCGAGGCTGTCGGCTGTGCAGTCCTGACGCACGCGGAAAGTGTAGTAGGTGGCGGGCTGCAGGCCGGTGAAGGTGTAGGTGTTGCCGGTGACGTGGATGTCGGTGGCGGGCCAGTTGGGTGCCGCAGTCTCCTTGATGTTCACCTCGTATTCGGAACCCGTGCCTGCCCATGTGATGGTGGCAGACTCATAGGTCTGGGACACACCCGTGATGACAGGCTGCATGCAGGAAGGTGCCGAGCAGGAGACCAGCTGCATGACAGGACGCCACGTGGCAACAGCCTTAGTGCCACTATAGGACGAGGTGATGCTCGTTACGTCGGGATCGTAACTATCGGAATAGTAATAGAGCGTCTTGTTGCCAGTGCAGGGTTCGGACTTGAAGACATAGGCGGAGCCGTTGTAGTCGTTGGAGTTGTCGTCGACAATGACCATGAGGTTGGTCATACCGTCGTAGTGGTAGACGGTGTCGAGGGCGAAGAAGTTCCAACCTTGCGAGCAGTTGAGGTGGCCGGTGTAGACCTTGACAGCCGAAGTGTCGAGGGCGACCACATCGGTGTTGCCACTAAAGACCGTCTTGGTGGTGGGCTGGAAGTAGATGGTGCAGTTGGTCTTGTCGGTCGAGGCAGTGGCATAGTTGTAGTAGTAGCCGATGTACTCGATGTCCATCGGACCGCCTATTTCGGCACTGTCGAGGATTACCTCGGAAAGGGTGTACCTAAAGTAGTTGTTGACAGGAGCGTAGTAGGTGGTGCTGGCAGAGCTGGCAGAGCCGACGGAGAAGACATTGCTGTTGTCGCACATGGCGGTGGTCAACGTGAAGGGCATATACCAGCGCGAGGTGTCGCCCGCGGTGCAGATGGCACGAACGTAAAAGTCGTAGTTGGTCAGCGTGTCAAGACCTGCGACAGTAATGGGGTGAGTGGTGGTAGTGAGCGAGGTGCCGGCCGCGGAGCCCTGGGTATAGCCCTGGGGACCGTATTCCACCTGCCATTCCATGGCCGGGGTGATGTCGACCCAGTCGACCGTGAGAGTGGAAGTGGTAGCATTGGTAGCAAAGACATTGTGCGGAGGTATGCACGAGGGAGTATACTCGAGCGTGAAGTCGTCGACATAGGCATACCATGTTGCCGTGGCACGTTCGCCCATGATGGCGGCATAGTGACCACTACCCGTGTAGAGGGTCAACGGCACTTCGTAGAGACTCCATGTGGTGCCGCTGGAAACCGTCACGACATCCACGCTCTGGAAGGTGGTGATGTCGGTAGGATCGGTCATGACACCCACTTGGAATACCGGAGTGTAGGTTGCCGAAGAGGCACGGGCCCAGAAGGTGACCTGCACGGTGCTGATATTAATCGTAGAATCAAGCTCGGGCAGGACGACACACTGGTAGTCGCCATAGGTGCCGGTGGTGGTAGTGTTGTACCAATAGAGGCCGTGTGCACCACCAGGAGTGTGGTTGTAGGTGCTGCTGCCCACATAGGGATAGCCGCCGTAAGAGGTACCGTTGTTGAGGTGGTGGTAGCAGGGGATGAAGGCGGAACCAGTGGTGCTGGTACCAGTGGGATAGAAGTCGAGGTTGTCGCTCCACGGGAGGCTGTCGATGGGACCGCAGGCAGTGCGGAAGTCGATGTGCGCCACTCCGGCGATGCCGGTGGGACAGTCGGGCGTGATGTAGACAGTGTAGGGAGTGTTGGCAGTAAGACCCGTGAGGGTAAGGGTAGTATCGTAGACAATGAGTGTGGTACCCGTGCCAACCGTGAAGCCTGAGGGACCATATTCAACAGTCCACGAAGCGGCAGAGATGCTGTCGGTCCAGATGAGGTCGGCGGTTGTCTGCGTGATGTTCGATGCAGCGATGTCGTAGACAGGCATACAGTCGGGGATGTATTCCACGGTCAGGTCGTCGAGGTAGGGATAACTGTACTCACCGTCGGGCGACATGATGGCGATATGGTGGCCTGTTCCCGTGTAGCGTTTCAGCGGCACGGTGAACTCCTCCCAAGTAGAGAGAACCGACGGAGCAACGGTATCAACCGGGACGAAGGTGTTCTTGTCGGTCGGGTCGGTCATCACACCTACAATGAGACGGTGGGTATAGCTGGTGTTGGTCTTATAGAGCCAGAAGTTCAGCTGTAGCGAGTCGACAGGAGGTGCGAAGAGAGGCAGCACCATGTACGACCAGGTAGCGTTGGTGGAATACATGTACATTGCCTTGCTGCCGCCAGGGGTGTGGTTGTAGCTGGTGGAAGCATAGGGGTAGTTGGAGCTGTAGTTGGTATGTTTGTCCCAGCAGGCGGGCAGCGGGTCTGCAGCCGTGGACGACCATGTGTCGAAGTTCTCGAAGAAGGGCACAGGCATGTCGCCGCAATTGGTGCGGAAACTCACCCTGCCGTAGAGGGTCGTGTCGGAGCAGAGAGAACCCACGCGTGCCTCGTACTGGGTGTTGGGGAAGAGACCTGTGAGAGTGTAACTAAGCGCACCTGTAGAGGCAATGGCTGTGGTCCATGTGGTATCGCTCAGCGCACGGTATTCGACAGTCCAAGTAGTCTCGTTGTAGCCAGGTATCCACGAGAAGGTTGCCGTGGTGCCAGTGACGCTGTCGAGGTCGACCGCAGGAGCAGAGCAATAGAGCGGAGTGAGGCAGTCACCACCGCCACCATTGCCGCCCGTAGTAAGGCGCATATTTGTACGCCAGAATGAGTTGCTGGCCGTCTGAGTGCCTAAGTCGGCAAAAGAGTAGGGCATATCGTTGCGGAAGACGCGATGCGACATGTGGGGTGTGGTCTGCTGGTAGTAGAAGGTGCCACCAGACTCAGTACCCGTACCGTTCTTAACGATGGCGACAAGCATGTTGGAGGTACCGTCATAAGCAAATGATCCACGGTTGAACTCGAAGTGGTTCCAACCCGAAGTGGTACAATTGAGAGGACCTTCATAGACCAACTGTAGGTCGGCGATGGGAGCAAAGTTGTCGCACGAGGTCATCGTGGTATGGCACATGTAGATGGTGCAGTTGGTGGTATTGGTCATGGGCGAGGAACCCGCATACTGGAAGTCGATGCCACTAAAGTAGACGGCACCGCTGTTGGCCTCAGATGAAAGAATGAGATGGTTGCAATAGCTATAGTTGTACTGCCCGTTGACAGGCATCACATCGGTGGTACTAGTACCCGGTGTGCCAATAGGATAAATGGCCTCGGGACTTGAGCCGCTACCGCTACCGCCGCCAGTGGTATCCCACTCCAAGCAGGGAAGGGCTGCCGTAGAGAAATTACGCGTGAACGCAGTACCCGCAAAGCCGCCGCAATCCACGGACACCGAGATGGTGTACATCGTGTCGGGAGTGAGGCCGCCCAAGACGGTATATGGGTCGGTAGTGGTGAGGGTGATTGCACCCACCAGTGAGTCGGCAGCATAACCATAACGGACGTTGTAGCCTGTCGGCACAACACCGGGTAGGTCTTCAATATCCCAGGTCACACGTGCCGAACCGGCGGTGGCATGGACACTGACACTTGAGACCACAGGACACGAGGGCATCTGCTCCAGTGTGAAGTCGTCGACGTAGGCATACCATGTGGCAGTGGAACGAGTGGCCCGGATTGCCACAAACTGGCCATAGCCGGTGTAGTCACCTAGCGGAGAGATGAATTCTGTCCACGTTGTGCTGGTGCCCACATGAATGGTGTCGACCGGCGTAAAGGTGGATGGGTCGATGGAATTGGTCATGACACCTACTTCGAAGGTGGGGTTGTAGCTGGTGCTGCTGGGACGAGCCCAGAATTTAAGTTGCAATGAGCTGATGGGGTAGTTGTCCGTATCCACAGCAGGAAGTACCAGAATCTGGTAGTCGCCATAGGTGCCGGTGGTGGTGGTATTGTACCAATACAGACCCTTGGTGCCGCCCGGGGTATGGTTGTAGGTGCTAGAACTGCTGATGT
>JAEEIS010000021.1 GCA_016281475.1 Bacteroidales bacterium | reverse complement strand
TATGAGGCGACGGTGCCATACGTTATCAATTTCGACGAGAAGAACCACGAGGTGCAGTATACCTCGTCGTTCGAGAACCTGTACACCACGCTGCCGCTGTCGAAGCTGGACACACGGAGGCTCTGCTTCCTGCCGCTGCTGGTACATGCGTCGCATGGGGTGAAGGTGTGCCTCACCGAGTCGACGCTGACCGATTACCCCGGCCTGTACCTCAAGGCGATGGGCACTGCCACCCCTGAGAGCCTGCCGGGCTTTAGGCTGGAAGGCGAGCATGCCCCCTATCCTAAGACACTGGTGCAAGGCGGGCACAACAACCTGCAGATGATAGTGAAGGAGCGCGAGGAATATATCGCCGAGGTGAACAAGGAGACGGTGATGCCGTGGCGCATAGCCATGGTGGCGAAGAACAGCACCGAGCTGGCGATGAACAACATGAGCTACCTGCTGGGTGAGCCTTGCAAGGTGGCGGATATCAGCTGGATTAAGCCGGGCAAGGTGGCTTGGGACTGGTGGAACAACTGGAACATCGGCGGTGTGCCGTTCAAGGCTGGCATCAACAACGACACCTACAAGTATTACATCGACTTCGCCTCGAAGAACGGCATCGAATACGTCATCCTCGACGAGGGGTGGGCGGTGAACAAGCAGGCCGACCTCTTTCAGGTGGTGCCGGAGATAGACCTGCCCATGCTGGTGCAGTATGCCAAAGAGCGGAACGTGGGGCTGATACTGTGGGCGGGCTACTACGCCTTCGACCGCGATATGGAGCATGTGTGCCAGCACTACAGCGCGATGGGCATCAAGGGCTTTAAGGTAGACTTTATGGATCGCGACGACCAGATTGTAACGGATTTCTACAAACGTGCCGCAGCCATGTGTGCCAAGTACCACCTGCTGGTGGACTTCCACGGGGCATTCAAGCCCGCGGGATTGAACCGCACCTACCCCAATGTGCTCAACTTCGAAGGGGTGGCTGGATTGGAACAGCTGAAGTGGGCTCCCGCCACATGGGACCAAGTGCAGTACGACACCGAGATTCCCTTCATCCGCCAGACGGCAGGGCCGATGGACTACACCCAGGGGGCGATGCACAACGGTGCCAAGGGCTGCTATTATCCCTGCTGGAGCGAGCCGATGAGTCAGGGTACTCGCTGCCACCAGCTGGCACTGTATATCGTGCTGGAGTCGCCGCTGAACATGCTGTGCGACTCACCCACCAACTATGAGAAAGAGCCCGACTACACTCGCTTTGTGGCAGAGATACCCACGGTGTGGGACGAGACACGTGTGCTGCAGGGCGAGGTGGGCGAATATATCGTCACCGCTCGGCGCAAAGGCGATGTGTGGTATATCGGCGGTATCACCAATTGGACGGAACGGGACATTGAGATTGACCTGTCGGAGATAGAGATAGGGCTGCTAAATGCGTATGGCACGATATATACCGATGGAACTAACGCCCATCGAAAGGGCAGCGACTACGATGAGTATGGGATTATGGGCATGACGCAACTGAAGGTGCATCTTGCTCCCGGCGGCGGCTTTGTGGCAAGGGTGAGTAGAAATTAGTATGTAAACTATTAGTTAACTATTTCATTAATCAAACTATCAAATTATTACAAGATGAAAAAAGTATTTTCAATTCTGATGGTCGCAATGTTTGCGACGGCCATGTTCTCCTGCAGCAAAGATGCCGAAGATTTGATTATTGGCACTTGGGAAGAAACGGAAGCCACCTATAACCAAACCATCAATGGCGAGGCACAAGATCCCATCTCGATGCTCGAGCCTGGCGAGACCGTCACAATCACCTTCAAGGATGATCACACCTTCACAAGTGTCTACCACTCCAACGAAGGTGATGGCGAAGAAGATGGTGGCAGCTGGTCTGTCGATGGCGACAAATTGACCATGATCGATGGTTTTGGCACTATGACCTATCACATCGACAACATCGACAAGAAGAGCATGTCCCTCACCTACAGCGAGTCGGGTGAGGAGGATGGCCAAACCTATACCACCACTATCGTGATGAAGATGAAGAGAGTCTGAGCGGCCCTCCACTTTGCGGGCCGGGGAGAGATGCCCTTGCCCGCAACTAATGTATTTTTGACTTTTGTCCTCCTTGGGCGTATAATAGGGCAAAAACACCCAAGATCCCATGATGCCAACTGAGAAGGATATAATAGCACGATGCCAGCAGGGCGACACAACGGCTTTCCGATATGTGGTGGAGCAGTACCAAACGATGCTCCTCACCCTCGGGCTGAAGATGCTGGGCGACGAGGAGGAGGCTAAGGACATTGTGCAGGACACCTTTCTGAGGGCATGGGAGCATATCGGGCAGTACGACTCGCGCTATGCCCTATCCACTTGGCTTTATACTATGGCCGCAAGGCTGTGCATGACCCGCATGAAACGGATGCGGCGGGTGGCTCCGATGCCCGAGGATGAGCAGGTGTTGAGGCGCTACATGAACGAGATGGATGGCCAGCGTCAGCTGGAGAATAGCGAGCTGGCGGCCATAGTGCGTGTGCTTGCCGAGGGCTTGGGCGCGAAGCAACGGGTGGTGTTTACCCTCTCGCATCTGGAGGGTTTGGACAACCAAGAAATAGAAGAACGGACTGGGCTGGATGCGCGGCAGGTGAAAAGCAACCTGTATGCCGCTCGCCAGATTGTAAAACAACGACTAAAACAATTGGGCTATGAATAAGATGGACACATTGCTGGACAGCCTGCAACGGCAGCAGGCACAGATTGAGGACAAAGAGGCATTTGCCGACAGGGTAATGGAGAGGATTGAAGGAGTGGAGGATTACATACCCCGCCACTATCGTGGCACCCCTCTAAGAACATACCCCGGCCTTACGGCCACCCCTCTCAAGAGGGGACGGGGACGCCTGGCGCAGCAACATGATTTTCAATTCTCAATTTTCAATTTTCAATTCGCAGCTCGTGTTGCCGCCAGTATTGCCTTGGTGGTGCTGGTAGGTTTTTTTGTCACGCTTCGTACCCAGCCGGCATTCTCCTCAGAATTACTGGCGAGCAACCTTCACAACATAGAAAAATATCGAATTGACCTTTCCCAAATACCCACCGACGGCACCTCCCGGGACATGTATAGGCGCTATCAGGAGGCAAAGCGGGAACAAACATTTTATCATAACGAATTAATCAAGTACAGCCATGAAAACAGTTAAAGTGATATTGGCCGCCTTGTTGGCAGCACAGCTGCTGGCGGCATGCTCCGATGGAGAGATACAGATGACCACCATCATTAACCGCAATGGGTCGTGCCAACGCATGGTGACCTTTGCTGCTGACTCGGCGACGTTGGTGGGCAGCTACGATGCTTCCGCGCCAATGGTGCACCTGCTGTCCGACAGCGCATGGAGCAAGAGTTGGTGCATCAAAGGCGACACCGCCCGACATACCTACCCCATGACACTGGAACAGTACGGCGAAGTTCGCGCCTCGTTGCCAAAAGACTGCCCGAGCGACACGCTGCGGGTTTGCGCCGAG
>JAEEIS010000020.1 GCA_016281475.1 Bacteroidales bacterium | reverse complement strand
TGAGTTCGTATGCTCAGGCTGGAACGGCAACCAAGACATGGCTTGGGGTGGCTTCGACTGGACGACCATCGCTGCCAACACTGTTGTGAAGTTCTACTACAAGAAGAACAATCCTGGCAACTGGGGCTGCATCAGCCTGCGCCACGGTCAGGACTGGGCAGCACTGCCCGATCCCATCCCCGGTCAGTATGACCTCGACGAGGATGAAGGTATCTTGTCAGTCACTTTCCCACAGAATGTTCTCGACGACCTGATTGCCAACGGAGGCCTGGTCATCACGGGCGACAACTTCACCCTGACCAAGGTGACCGTTCCCGCACCAGTCTCAGAAATCGTGTTCTGGAAGAATGCAGGTGAAGGCGTTGTCAGCTGGAGTGGCACTTACCGTTTTGCCCTTGAGGGCCACGACGGCGCTAACGAGTGCCTCGCTGAGTTCCCGCAGGATGTATGGGACAAGATCAAGACCGGCACGTTCTACTTGCAGTATAAGCCCGAAGACGTCAACAGTTACCAAGTGCGCTTCACCAACGGATGGTGGGATGTCCAGTGGTTGGGTAAAGACGTCGACATTGCACCTTGGAGCATGACTGAGCTCATTACCGATAATGGTGATGGCACATTCGAAATCAAGGTCAACTTTGGCAGTGACCCCATCGTCGGTACGCTCGACGAAAAGCATCTGCTCATTACGGGTAATGGATTCACACCACTGAAACTCTATTTCAAGTAATCACGACAATGGGCGCTCCTCCTTGTGAGGAGCGCTTCCGTTGCATTATCAAATAAAAAGAACTAATGAAAAAACCATTCTTACTCGCCCTGTTGACCGCTGTCCTGCCGATGCTGACTGCCTGTGGCGGCAGCGATGATGACAACGACACTCCTACACCGTCGGTGATTGTCAACATCCGTTCCTGCTCCGTCACCAACGGAATGGAGTATAATGCCTCCGATCTGACAAAGGTCACCATCAGCTACAACACGGTGGTGAGCGTCACCCCATCGGCCAACATCACCCTCAACGGTACCAAGTGCTCAGCTGCTTCGGGTGCTACTACGGCGATGGATGTTGACATCACTCTGCCCACGCTGGAGGAAGGTACGGCCTATACGCTGACAATCCCCGAGGGTGCCATCGTTGCCAAAAATGATCCCAATGTCAAAGCACCTGCCTATAGCGTCAGCTTCACCACCAAGGCCGCAGCCCCGCATGTCGCCGACAATGATGCTATCGCCTTGGCCAGACGTCTGGGGTGGGGATGGAACCTGGGAAACCATTTCGACACCAGCAGCGATGAAGACGGAAAGCACCCGCAGTGGGGCTACTGGGATAATGCTACGCCCACGCAGAAACTCTATACCAACCTGAAGCAGGCTGGTGCTAGCACCGTCCGCATCGGTGTCACTTGGGGCAACTATCAGAATACTTCCGATTGGACCATCGAAGCCAACTACATGGCTGAGGTGAGGCAGAACGTGGAGATGGCTGAAGCTGCAGGGCTGAACGTTATCCTCAACATGCATCACGATGAGTATTGGCTCGACATCAAGTCTGCCGCAGCCAACAATATTGTCAACGATGCTATCAAGGCACGCCTGCAGAAAACCTGGACACAGATAGCCGAGGCATTTAAGGATAAGGGCGACTTCCTCTTCTTTGAGACCTTCAATGAGGTGCAGGATGGTCAGTGGGGATGGGGTGCCAACCGTACTGACGGCGGCAAGCAGTACCGCACGCTGAACGAGTGGAATCAGGTATGTGTCGATGCCATCCGGGCCACTGGCGGCCAGAACGCCACACGCTGGATAGGTGTGCCAGGCTATGCCAGCAGTGCTTCCTTCGCACTCATCAACGACTTCAAAATTCCGGCTGACCCTGCCAATCACATCATGATCAGTGTGCACTTCTATGACCCCAACACCTTTACCTTGACGCCTGAGAACAAAGATGGCAAGAGCGAGTGGGGCCACACGGCTGCAGCCGGCAAGTATCAGGATGGCAGCAACGAGAGCCACGTCACAGAGACCTTCCAGCAGCTCTATACGAAGTTTGTGGTCAACAATATTCCCGTCTATATCGGCGAGTATGGTTGCGTCATGCACAAGAGTGACCGTTCAAACCTCTTCCGTAATTACTATCTGGAGTATGTCTGCCGCGCTGCGCATGCCTATAACATGCCGCTTTGCCTTTGGGACAACAACTCCCAGGGCGGTGGCAATGAGCATCATGGCTACTTCAACCACAACGACGGTACTTACCTGAACAACATGGGGGCGCTCGTGGCCACGATGATCAAGGCTGCCACCAGCGATGATGCTGCCTACACGCTGGAATCTGTCTACAATAACGCGCCGAAGTAACATTTTGGCAATCCGCCGATAAATCGAAGCGAAGAGCACCCGTCAGCAAAGCGGGTGCTCTTCGTTTGGAAGAGGAGATGCTATCTCACGACAGGATCTCCTGTCTTAAAACTTAATATAATAATACACGTATTCTCCTAGCCACCCTTACATCGAGGGTGTTCGGCCTGTTCTCACACCAGGGCTGGTCTTCTGACTTTGCCCCACCACGAAGCGCCTTCTCAAGTCTTCTCCCCCTCATGCTGCTCCTTAAAGCAAAGGGGATGCCTCAATGGCGTTTGCTTCGTAGCTTATACGGAGGCTCACAGCTGCGGGACAGTAGGAGATTTGCACTCTCTTTCCCAATTAATCGCGGCTAAGCGAACCCTGGCGTGCACCACCATCAAGTGATGCGGGTGCAAAGGTAATGAAAAGTTAGGAGTTAGGAGTTAAGAGTTAGGAGTTAACGCACAGGCTTTAACATTATTTATACATTCTGCTTGCAAAATAACTCCTAACTCCTAACTCCTAACTCCTAACTAATTCGTACCTTTGTGCCCATGATTGAGAATAAAGCGAAAACGACGGAGCCCTTTGCTGCCACTCTGTTGCGCTGGTTTGCAGTCAACGGACGCGAGCTGCCTTGGCGAGCCACCCACGACCCCTATCCCATTTGGCTTAGCGAGATCATCCTGCAGCAGACACGCATAGACCAGGGCCGCGACTATTGGCAGCGCTTCATCGAACGTTGGCCCACGGTGGGCGACCTGGCGGCAGCGAGCGAAGAACAGGTGCTGCGCCAGTGGCAGGGCCTGGGTTACTACTCACGTGCCCGCAACCTCCATCATGCCGCCCGTCAGGTGGTGGCGATGGGAGGCTTTCCTCAGACCGTCGAGGGGCTTAGGCAGCTGAAGGGTGTGGGCGACTATACGGCTGCAGCCATAGCCTCCTTCGCCTTCGGAGCAAGGGCGGCTGTGGTCGACGGCAATGTCTACCGCGTGCTGAGCCGCTATTTTGGCATCGACACACCCATCAATACCACTGAGGGCAAGCATCTCTTTGCCGAGCTGGCT
>JAEEIS010000155.1 GCA_016281475.1 Bacteroidales bacterium | reverse complement strand
ATTTCAAAATCCTTCTTCTCCAATGGAAGATGAGTTTATAAACGTTCCAACCAAAGCGAAAGGAAGACGTCACTAACGCTATAAACGGTGCCTTCAAAAGTGCTTTCATTTCTTCTTCGGTTCACGGTTCATTCTCCATGTTAGATTAAGCATCAAGTATCGTCGAAGGACATTGCGATAGGTTTCTACTTGCTGTTGGGCATTCATCGTGTAGCTGTAGGCCGACATGCGGTCGAGCAGGTCGAAGGCTTCGAGCTGGAGGTTGATGCGGCCACCCAGGATGCTGCGGGAGAGGCTGGCATTCCAAATGGGTTGTGTGGTGTTGAAGCGGGCATCGGTATAGCCCGTGCGATGATAGACGGTAAGGCTGCTGGTCAGGTGGAAACCCCACGGGAGGGGTGTGCTGCCGCTGAGCCCATAGCTGTATGTGAGGGCGTTGAGCGTCTGGAAACGGTCACTTTCAGAGTGCGTCCATTCGAAGCCACTGGTCGTGGTGAGGCGATAGAGACCTTGGGTATAGCCGAGGCTGAGGTTCTCGCGGAGGATGGTACGGCGGACACTGGTCCGGATGCTCTGCGGCTCTGTGGAGAGGGCGAGCAGATCCACGCTGTTGCGATAGTCGGCAGTGGTGTTGGTGGAGAGGTTGATACGCTTCTTCTTGTCGAGTGGCAGGCGGTAGGAGATGTTGCCGTTCAGGTTCCAGTTGCCGTCGATACCATCGGGGCGGTACGTTCGAATGCCTGTGGCCGCGTCGTAGCTCATGGCTTGCACGAGCGCATTCTGCCAGAGGGTATAGCGCAGTGTGGCGTTGAGATAACGTTGTTGGGTCTGTAGGGCGTGGCTGTAGAAGGCAGTGGCCTCGTGCTTGTGCTCATTGCTGAGGTCGGGATTGCCGAGGCGGACGATGAGCGGTGTGCTGTCGTCGCGCCAACCGATGGTTTGCACGAGGGCGGGCAGTGTGGTGGCGTATTGGCAGTTCAGGTGGAAGTGGCTCTCGCGTGTTCCGTTCCAGTTATTATCGATTCGCAGTTCTATACTTGGTTCAAAGAGGAGGTTATCGCGGTGGGCGAGCGTGTCTATGGCTGCCCGCTGATAATCGAGGCGGTCAGCGGTATGGCGCAGCGGCAGGTGGAGGTTGAGGCTGGTGTTACGCCTCTTCTGTTCGTTCCAGTGCCAGCCACTGAGGGCCATGCCCACGATGTGCGTACGGTTCAGAAGTGCCGAGTGGTAGCTGTTGGAAAAATCTATGTACTGCGTCAGTGCGTCCTTGGTAGATGCCAGTCGGCCGATGTCCCATGCTGCTGCCTCACTGCTTTCCAGCTCATAGTAATCACGGTGCCCGCTGTCATGGCTCTGTTTATAGCGGTAGGCGGGTTCGAGGTTGACGGTGACACGCGGCAAATTCAGGCGATAATTATAGGCAATGCCAAGGTCGTAGCTGTAATGGTTGCCGGGACTGCTCTGGTAGCGGTCCTGACGTGCGTCGCCGTCGGCATTGCGGGAGTGGTCCAGGGAGTGAAGGCGGGTGTCGTGCCGGAAGCTGCCTCCGAGGTCAAAGGTCAGGCCGTCGGGATTGATGCGGATGTCACCCGATGCGCGGGCGTCGCCGCTGAGGCTGTTCCACTCGTAGGTATTCTCTCGTGTCAGGCTGCTGATGAGGTTCGCACGATAGCGTCCGGTGGCATCGCCGTAGAAAAGACTGTCCAGTGCTTCGCCCATGTAGCCCTCTGTCAGCTCGCGGTTCCACTCGGCACTCTGCTGATGTCCCGTATTGAGATAGCTGCGGTACTGCATGTGGGGTTTCAGCTCGAAGAGCAGCCCTTGTCCTTGTCCGCGAGGAGTCCAAGAGAGTTCTGCCTTATCCTGGATGTACCAGTCGCGGGCTTCCGTGGCGCTCAGGTTGCGTCCATAGACGGTGCTGCCATCATCGAAGTAGTTGACGGAGGAACGGTGTTCGTTCTCCTGCCGTTTCGTGCGCTTGTAGATGAGCTCGTTCTCTGCTTTATATCGCTTATATTTGTCGTTGACCAGCGCAAACGCCGCCATTTCCTGCACCGACATCCTGCCAGCATTGCCCGGATTTTGCCAGTTGCCGTTGTGGTCATAGTAGCTGTCGCCATAGACATCGTTTGTATAGCCGAAGAGCGCCAACCGCGACTGCGGTGTGAAGCGGAGGGCAAAGGCGCGGGCATTGTAGTGATTGTTTGTGCCATAACCCGCCGTGGCGTTGGCAATCCATCCGATGCTGTACTGACGTTTCAGCACTACGTCAATGGCCAACTGCCGCTGAACGCGGTCGAAATCCTCGGGGTTGACACCCAGCATGGCCAGACGGTCGGGCGTCTTTTCATAGACCTTCACGTCCTGCACCATGTAGGTGGGCAGGTTGTCGAGCGCCACCTTGGGGTCGCCTTTGAAGAAGTCCTCGCCATTTACGAGCAAGCTTTCCACCTTACGCCCATTCACGAAGATCTGTCCGTCTGCTTCCAGGCGCACCCCTGGGAGCATGGCTATCAGTTTGTCGAGCATCGACCCCGACTGTAATTGGAATGCGTCGGCATGATAAACGATAGTGTCGCCACGCATCACCATCTTAATCCTTGTGGCTGTGACTGTCACCTCGCGCATCAGGTGTTCATGCTTGCGTGGTAACCGTTTCATCAGTACTTCACCGAATGTGCTGTCAGTTTTTCGGAATCGCTGGTAGTGCATTCTCATCGTCGTGTACGTTGTTTCATAACCTACCTTCTCAAAGCGGATAATGGTCTTGCCAGGTTGGTATCTGACACCATCATTGAATTGCCACCAGCCCATCCGATGGTCGGTGGAGAGGTATGACTGCTGGGGCACGCTGTCTTCGTTCATGAATGTCAACGTCACAGAATCCAAATCCTCATGCGTAAACGAGTCGCGGATGAAGCCATTTACCCCAAACTTCACATCTTCTTCCTTCCTATATTGCACGAAAATCTGATTGCCTTTCGTTTTTACCTTCACGGGCTGGTCCTTGCATATTCGCTTTACAGCTTCAGGGAATGCCATGTTTTTGATGCGAGCCAAGACTTGCAGGTGTTCAAGGTCATCGGTAAGCATGACAATGGTGTATTCCGACTGCCCTTGCTCTATCGCTCGGAGAGCCTCAGTCAAGGGCGTATTACGAAAGTCGTGGCTGATTTGCGCCTGTAAGGACTGGGTGACAATCAGCAGGAGGACAAACAAATAGTGTCTCATTCTGTATCCTTCATTACTTCCGTGGTTTCAACGAAGATGGTGTCTTGCTGAATGGTGAGCAGAAGACCATCGAACATATTCAGCCCGTCAATGAAACTTGTCAGCGACGAATCTGGGTTCCACATCATGATGAACTTCATGCCCTTAGCCTCTTCGTTGCGGAAGCTGAACGTTTTGCCATAATGTGCTGATACGACGGTGAGAATGCTGTCAAGCCGTACATTGTCGAAACGTACAGGAGCTGTGACCTCTTGACTTGCAAGTTCCGTGTTCGTTTCTTCCGTCTGGGTCACTTGTGACTCTACAGAATGCCCCTGCATGATATGTAGTATAGCAAAGGCGATGCCTGAAATAAAGAGAATACCAATGAAGGAGGCAACAACGCGCATCCAGTATCGTCCCGACCGCTGCGGATAGTGCTTATCATCGAAACGACACCAGGCAGCATCTACATCGACAGGCTGTTGAGGTTTCTTCCAACGGTTACTGCGCTTGATCTCCACCATCATGCGGTATGTCTCACGGGACTCTTCGTCGCAGTCGATGATGTCATGGATTTCTTGCTCTGAATATGCAGTGGGATTATCGAGCATTTCATAGAGTTTACGGATATTGTCATTGCTTGTGTCCATTGCGATTGTGGTTTTAACGGTGTATTTTTAAACGGATTTGCTGAATGCATTGTCTGAGATACTTATAGACAGTGTTTTGGTTCATACCAAGACGTTGGGCGATTTCTTTCAGGGTCAAGTCTTCATAAAAACGTAGATGGAAGATGCTGCGGTGTGGTTCCGTAATGTCATTTGCATAGGCCTGAATGGCCTCCAGCCGTTCTATCATCTGGTCGATGGGCTGCAGATCGGTTGTATCGTCTACGGGGAACAAGTTCTCCACCTGCTTCCGCATTGTTGTCCGCCGGATGATGTTTGTGCAACCATGGTGTACGGCAGTCATCAGGTAGGCACGAATTCCATCCGCTTCGGGAATGATGTCCGTTTCCATCAGCCGCGCAAATACATCTTGAACAATGTCTTCGGCTTCCTCATCAGCACCAAGCAAGGTTCTGGCCAGATGAAACATCTCGCTGTAATGCTGGCGGAAAAGCCCTTCAAGTATCTTTTTATTGAGCATGTCAGTCTGTCATTATTGCCCTCCGTTATGAAGGCCTTCTATATATAATACAATCGAGGACACCTTTTTTTTACGGAAACGCCAACTTTTTTCAT
>JAEEIS010000154.1 GCA_016281475.1 Bacteroidales bacterium | reverse complement strand
CGTCCAATACATCCGCAGCCACTGGCGCGTGGAGAACTCGCTGCACTGGGTGCTGGACATGACTTTCGGAGAAGACCAGCAGAGGAAGCGCGCCGGCATGGCCGCCGAGAACTTCGCCCTTGTACGAAAATTCTCACTCAACATCCTTAAGCGCGACAAGGGCAAGGGTAGTCTCGTAACCAAGCGGCTGAAGGCTGGCTGGAGTATCGATTACCTCTTCTCTTTACTGGAAATTTGATGCGTTTGCCCTGTCGCCACGAGCCTAACCGGCCAATCCCCAGTACCGCCCTTCTGCCTCCCAACCACCCCGCGCAGCCCTTCCTGCTGCCCCCATAACCTTTTTTTTTCTCTCCCTTACCGATTTCTACCGCTTCGTGCCGATTCCTACTTCTTTGTACCGATTTTTACCGATTAGGGGACTTGTTAAGGCTCTCATAGCGAGGAACGATCGATGATGAATTTTAGGAAATCCGACGGTTCGCGGGAGTCAGGTGGGGGCGTGGTGCGGGTAAGTAGGGGTGCGCGAGGGGCACGAAAGGCGGACTGGAGGGGGGTAGGCGTCGGCGGAGGGAGGCGTCGGCGGCACATTTTTTTTACCATCGGGAAGAAAAAATTGTGTGGATGAAAAAAAAGTTGTATCTTTGCACTCTGATTTGAATAAACAATTTTTAATTAACAACTTAAAAGACAAACAATTATGCCTGCAAGAATTAGATTACAGCGTCATGGTAAAAAGAATCAACCCTTCTACCATATCGTTGTTGCGGATGGTCGTGCACCTCGGGACGGAAGATTTATCGAGAAATTAGGCACGTACAATCCTCTGACCAACCCCGCCACTATCGTACTCGATGTCGACAAGTCCGTGCAGTGGCTCAAGAACGGTGCCCAGCCTAGCGACACCTGCCGTCGTATCCTCTCCTATAAGGGCGTTTTGCTGAAACGTCATCTGCAGATTGGTGTCGAGAAGGGCGCCATCAGCCAGGAACAGGCCGACGTGAAGTTCAACGAGTGGCTCCAGGCCAAGGAGGCCAAGATTGCCGCCGCTAAGAGCGAGACCGAGAGCAAGCTCCGCGAGGTGAAGAAGGATCGTCTCGAAGGCGAGAAGAAGTTCAACGAGGCTAAGGCTGCCGCCGTCGCTGCCAAGCGCAAGGCCGCTGCCGAGGCTGAGGCTGAGGCCAAGGCCGCTGCCGAGGCTGCTGCCGCCGAGGAGGCTCCCGCTGCCGAGGCCGAAGAGGCTCCCGCCGCTGAGTAAAACAAAGAAGAAACTAGAAGGTAAAAACTAAAAAGTGTTTGCATCAGACACTTTTTAGTTTTTGCTTTTTAATAGGTATTGTTATGACGAAAGAAGAATGCTATCTGTTGGGTAAGATTACCAAGCCTTTCGGCGTGAAGGGGCAGGTGGTGATGTTTCTTGACGTGGACAGCCCAGCCGATTATGCCGACCTCGACTCCGCATTTGTGGAGGTGAAGGGGACGCTGGTGCCGTATTTCTTCCATATCGACAACATCAACGGCAACAAGGCTACCGCCACTTTTGAGGACCTCACGCCCGACGAGGCACGGGCCTTGGTGGGAAACGACCTCTATCTGCCGCTGGACCTGCTGCCCAAACTGACGGGCAATAAGTTCTACTTCCACGAGGTGGTCGGGTTCCATGTGGTGGACGACGAGTATGGCGACATCGGCACTATCGCCTCGGTGATTGACTACCCGGCGCAGCCGCTGTTCCAGATAATGAATAACGGCACGGAAATACTCATTCCTATCGTCGACCCTGTGATAAAGAAGGTGGACAGAACGTTAAAAACCATCTTTATTGCTGCGCCTACAGGGTTGATAGACTTGTATATGCAAAAATAATTAACAGACTGTTAATATTTTTTTTCAATCCGTTTATAAAAGTATTTGTATTTTTGCAAATTGAAATATGTGTAGAGTGTTAATGTAGGAACTAAACTTTTTGTATTTATGGAGAAGAAAGAGACCACACCCGAAAAGACTTGCTACTCGGCTGAAGAGTTGCAGTTTTTTAAAGAATTGATAATTCAGAAGAGAGACGAAGCTATCAAGAATCTGCAGCTGCTCAACGAGGCAGTGGCAGGAAGCGCAAATGATGTGAACGACACGGCGCCTACGTTTAAGACTTTGGAGGAGGGGAGCAATGTGCTGTCGAAGGAGGAAAATTCGCGCCTTGCCGCCCGCCAGCAGAAGTTTATCAAGGATTTGGATGCCGCGCTGGTGCGCATCGAGAATAAGACATACGGCATCTGCCGCGTGACGGGCAAGCTGATTCCGAAGGAGCGCCTGATGATTGTGCCGCACGCCACAATGACCATTGAGGCGAAGTTGGAGGAAAAGAAACGCCGTTAAAATAGTCTTTTCATAATTATTTGACAGGCAGGGTCATTCGTGGCTCTGCCATTTTCTATATGACATGACAGAAAGGGGCTTGATATGTTTAAATCGTTTATCAGAAAGCTAAAGGTTTTCAGAAGGTATATGAAGGAGGGTGGCCGTATTGTCGACTTGACAGTCAGCCAGATAGAGTACGACCAAATCCTTCGTGGACGAAAGGTCGTTGTCACGGGTGGCAGCGACGGGATTGGGCTGGCTATTGCAAAGAAGTTTGTCGCGCTTGGGGCTGAGGTGGTTATCACGGGTCGCAATTTGGACAAGTTGGAGAAGGCCCGAGAGGCTATCGGCTCTGAGCGGTTGCATATATTCCAGTGGGACGTGTCGGAGATTGAAAAGAATAGCAAAAAGTTGGAAGATGCGATACAAATACTTGGCGGATTGGATATTATTATTAACAATGCTGCTTTTTTGGCAAGGTATCGCACGGATGAGGAGTTTTATGATAAAACGATGGATACCAATTTGAAAGCTCCTTATTTTATTTGTCAGGATGTAATTCGGTATTTCGTGTCCCATAACAAGAATTCGATTAGTAAGATTATAAATATTACGAGTATTAATGCTTTTCAGAGTTCGGACCATCCGTATTATATATCAAAGAGTGCACTAACTACATTGACCAAGGGACTGGCACGCAAGGTGGCGGACAAGAACATCGTTGTCAACGCAATAGCACCAGGGGTGTGCGCGAGCTCGATTAATTATAGGGATGTTTCTAAAAATGCATGGTCGGACACTTCTTTGAACCATCGAATCATTCTGCCTGAGGAGATTGCCGAAATAGCTGCGTTTCTATGCAGCGATGCGGCCAATGGCATTATTGGGCAGACGATAGTGTGTGACGGTGGGGCTTTGGTAAGAATTTAATTGTTATGTATTATATTGATATAGAATGTCTAAGCATCCCAATGGTGGGACTGGGCACGTTTTCGATGCATGGGGAGGAGTTGAAGGCGGTGATGGCTTCGGCGTTGGAGATGGGCTATCGTCTCTTCGATACTGCGTATCGCTATGGGAATGAGGACGAAATTGGGGGAATTGTCAGCGGGCTAGACTCCGCGAGGCCGGTTGTTTTGTCGACAAAATTGAGCGGACTGCAGTTTAATGGTCGGAGGAAGAGGCTTTATTTGGACCGGCAGTCCCCAAGGCGGTCGTTGGCGGGTTCGTTGCGCAGGCTCCGCCAGAAAAGTATTGATATATACATGCTTCACAGTCCTTTCCGCGATTATCATAAGGCTTATGCGAAGTTGTTAAAGGAGAAAGAACGGGGTAGGGTGAAGGTGTTGGGAGTGAGTGGATATGGCATCGACCAGCTCAAGAGGATTAAGGACTATTGCGGTGAGTATCCGATGGTTGACATGGTGGAGCTGCATCCTTACCACTCATCGAGGGCAGTGGTGGATTTTTGCAAGGAGAACAATATCCGCCTGATTGCGCGGTCGCCTTTTGCCCACGGTGAGATTATCCCGTTGCTGAGTGAGGATGCGGATATTCGGAATATGGCTAATGCGTTCAACAAGAGCATCCCACAAATTATTCTGAGATGGATAGTCCAGCAAGGGGTGATAGCCATGCCACGGACAAAGAATCCCAACCATTTGCAAGAAAATATAGATGTTTTCGACTTCGAGTTGTCAAACAGCGATATGGATGTGATAGACATGAAGAACAAGGACTTGTCGTTCGGAGTCGTGGCAGGGCAGAGGTGATGGAAAACTTATTAAAGGCAACAACCCCAATAGGTTTTGACCACGAATCTCACTAATCTAACGAATCATTATTCGTGTCATTCGTGTTATTCGTGTTCAAAATATTCCATAGAACACGAATTATCACGAATTTGACATGAATTATTCGTGAATCATTTGTGTGCAATTAATGGCAATTTGTGTTTCCTGAAAAACAGAATTAGTACAGTCGGGGGTGGGTGAAGGATTGTTTTCTTAGAGTGAGTTGATCTCTTCGATAGGGAGGCCTGTGGCTTGGGCGATGGTGTTGGCGGGCATTCCTAGTTGTTTCATGTTACGTGCCACTTGCAGGACTCCTTCAGCACGTCCTTCAGCACGTCCTTCAGCACGTCCTTCGGCACGACCTTCTGCGAGGCCTTCTGCCTTGCCTTCTGCCCTGCCTTCGGCAAGTCCCTTGGCGTGTCCTTCTATTTGGGCGGTCTCGAGAACGTCGTTCTCTATCATCAGGTCGTCGATGTGGTGCTCGTAGATGCGTTTTTCCTTTTCACTCATGTTCATGTAGAGGAGTTTCTTGCGTGCCTCCTGCAGGCCGGGGGCCTTGGTGTCGGATTTGATACGTCCGTTCTTCAGGTACTCAAGCCACTCTTCCAGCGGCGTGGTGGCCACTTGGTTGAACTCGTTGACGCGGATGATGTAGTATTCGGGGAACACTTGCTTGGGGGTGCGCATTTTCAGGGTGTCGACCTCGTAGTCGGTGATTTCGAGGGTGTCGTTGGTGTGCACGCCGGTGAAGGTGGTAACGCCGTGGTAGAGATAGTCCTTGCCTTTGCCTATGGGGAAGTAGACGATGTTGATGGAGTAGACCTTTTTGACTTTTTCGTAGCGGTCGCCGAGGTGCATGTTGTCGGTGATGACCTTGGAGACACCGTAGAGGATGCGCTCGAGGTAGTACCGCTCGCGCGTGAGCTGCACTTCGACGATGATGTATTCACCTTTGCTGTTGCGGGCCATTACGTCCACGCGGTTGTACTTGTCGCTTGCGGTTTCTTGGTTGCCTTCGCTTTCGAGGATTTCGTCGATGGTCACTTTCTCGCCGATGAGCACGGTCATAAGGCCTTCGAGCACGTCGAAGTTGGCCTTGTCGCGCAGCATGCGCTTGGCGGCCCAGTCGAAACGGATGTATTGTTCGTTAATCATGTTGGTATAACGTGTGATTGGCTGGAATATTGTGTTGGGCGACAAAATACTTTATCACACGCGAGGTATGGCGGCGAGGAGTCGTTGTGTGTAGGGGTGCTGTGGGTGGGCGAAGAGTTCGTCGGCGGGGCCTTGCTCTACGATGCGGCCTTGCTGCATGACTAGTATTCGGTCGGAGAGGTATTTGACGACGGAGAGGTCGTGGGTGATGAAGAGGTAGGTGTAGCCGTATTGCTCCTTGAGTTCGTTGAGGAGGTTGAGCACCTGTGCTTGCACGGAGACATCGAGTGCGGAGACGCTTTCGTCGCAGATGACCAGCTCGGGCTGTAGGATGAGTGCGCGGGCGATGCAGACGCGCTGGCGTTGGCCGCCGGAGAATTCATGGGGGTAGCGGTTGTGCCAGTCGGGTTCAAGACCTACCTGCTGCATGAGGGTGAGGACTTTCTCTTTGACGGACAATCTACTATTACTTGCTCTGTGGACTTTTAAAGGCTCAGCGATGGCGTCGCCGATGGTGATGCGCGGGTTGAGGGATGAGTAGGGGTCTTGGAAGACTATCTGCATCTTGCGGCGGAGGGCTTTGGTTTCGGCAGAGGAAAGCCGGTCGAGACTGCGGCCGTCGTATTCGATGGTGCCAGAGCTGCGCTCGATCAGCTGCAGGATGGCGCGGCCGAGGGTGCTCTTGCCACAGCCGCTTTCGCCTACGAGGCCAAGGGTTTCGCCACGGTAGATGTCGAAGGAGAGGCCGTCGACGGCCTTCAGCTCTTTTTTCACCTTGCCGAAGATGGAGGTTTCGAGGGGGTAGGAGACATTGAGGTCGCGGACGCGGAGGAGGGGGGTGGGGGGGAGTTGAGAAGGGTTTTTACAAGTTTCATCGCTATCGTGGCACTCCATTGTTACATACCCCGACCTTTCGGCCACCCCTCTAAAGAGGGGACTGCTGGCGCACTCGGTTGGCTCATCATCTCTAGGTACATTAGATTCTTGATTGTCTAGAAAGTCTTTGACGGTGAGCAGTCGGCGGGGACGGCTGTCGAGTGGGGGGCGACAGGCGAGGAGCCCTTTGGTGTAGGGGTGTTGGGGGGAGTGGAGCAGCTGTTGGGCAGAACCCTGCTCGACAATCTCGCCGCGATACATTACAGCCACCTCGTCGGCAATCTGGGCAATGACACCGAGGTCGTGGGTGATGAAGATGATGCCCATGTGGTATTTCTGTTGGAGGGAACGGAGCAAGTCGAGGATGGTCTTCTGCACGGTGACATCGAGGGCGGTGGTGGGTTCGTCGGCAATGAGGAGGTCGGGGTGGCATATTAACGCCATGGCAATCATGACGCGCTGCTTCTGTCCGCCGCTGATTTCGTGGGGGTAGCTGCGATAGATTTTCTCGGGTCGGGGCAGCATCACCTCCTCGAACAGTTGGATGGTGCGCTGTCGAGCCTCTTTGCGGGACACCTTTTCGTGTGCCAAGAGCATCTCTTCGACCTGTTTGCCACACCGTTGCACGGGGTTGAGGCTGGTCATGGGCTCTTGGAATATCATGGAGACGCGGCCGTGGAGGTCGGTCCACGAGCCAGAGGCCTGTGCCGTCTTGGGCAGCAGGTCCATGATGGCTAAGGAGGTGACGGACTTGCCGCTGCCCGATTCGCCCACGATGCCCAGGGTGGTGCCGCGTTTCACCTCAAAAGAGACTCCTTTCACGGCTTCGCGATACTCGCCGTCGTGAAGAAAAGAGACATGCAAATCTTCAACTTTCAATACGATTTCATCCATGGTTTCCAACTATTTTTCTTAAAAACGCAATTTTTATTTTTTTATTTGAAATAATGTGTGTAAATTTGCAAATTATTTTCAGCGCATGTCGCATCGGTTAGAATAAAGTCAAACAAAATAACAACTAATCAATTAAAAAGATTACACTTATGACAAAATCTGAAGAATTCATGGAGATGGAAGCCCGTTATGGTGCTCACAACTATCATCCTCTGCCCGTCGTTCTCGCCAAGGGTGAGGGCGCATTTGTGTGGGATTGCGAAGGAAAACGCTATTTCGACTTCCTCTCTGCCTATTCAGCCGTCAACCAGGGCCACTGCCACCCCAAGATTGTCAAGGCTCTCTGCGACCAGGCTCACGAGCTGACCCTCAGCAGCCGCGCATTCTACAACAACTGCCTTGGCGAGTGGGAAAAATATGTGACCGAATACTTCGGCTATGAGAAGGTGCTGCCCATGAACAGCGGTGCCGAGGCCGACGAGACCGCCCTGAAACTGGCTCGCCGCTGGGGTGTGGTGAAGAAAGGTATCAAGAATGACGAAGTGATGATTGTCTGCTGCGAAGGCAACTTCCACGGCCGCACCATCACTATCATCACCATGAGCAACGACCCCGAGAGCTATGCCAACTATGGCCCCATGACTCCTGGTTTCATCCGTATACCCTATAATGACCCCGCCGCTCTCGAGAAGGTTCTCGAGGAGCATGGCGACAAGATTGCCGGCTTCCTCCTCGAGCCTATCCAGGGTGAGGCTGGCGTGTATGTCCCCGACGAGGGTTACTTGAAGAAGTGCTATGACATCTGCAAGAAGCACAACGTACTGTTTATGGCCGACGAGGTACAGTGCGGTATCGCCCGCACGGGTAAGATGCTGGCTTGCGACCACGAAGGTGTGCGCCCCGACATTCTGATTCTCGGCAAGGCCCTCGGTGGTGGTGTGGTGCCCGTCAGCTGCGTGTTGGCAGACGACGACATCATGCTGAACATCAAGCCCGGTGAGCACGGCTCCACTTTCGGTGGCAACCCCATTGCTGCTAAGGTCTCTATTGCCGCCCTGCAGGTGGTGAAGG
>JAEEIS010000153.1 GCA_016281475.1 Bacteroidales bacterium | reverse complement strand
GCCTACGTCATCGCCCATGAGGTTGGCCATCACGTGCAGAACCAACTCGGCATCTTGGGCCCCGTGCATCAAAAGAGAGCTGAATACGGCCAAAACTCGCCCGAAGCCAACCAACTCACGGTGCGCTTGGAACTTCAAGCCGATTTCTTCGCCGGCGTTTGGGCCCATAATGACCACAAGAGATTCGGCTCGCTCGAGGATGGTGACATCGAAGAAGCCCTCGATGCGGCAGCCAAAATCGGTGACGACTATCTTCAGCGTCAGGCCTATGGACGCACCATGCCGGAAACCTTCACGCATGGCACTTCGGAGCAACGTTCGCGTTGGCTGAAAAAAGGTATCCGCACGGGTGACGTGAGTCAAGGTGACACTTTCTCACTTTCCTACAATAGCCTGTAATCATCTAAGCATATTTGAAAGACGCGAGACTACGGGACTTTTGACTCGTGTCTCGCGTCTCGCCTTCATTCCGCAAAAGCGGAACTCGTGTCAACAAACTCTTTAATCTCAAACAAAACACTGATACTATGAAACTGGATGGACGTAGAATGAGCACCAACGTCGACGACCGTCGCAAGAAAGGCGGTGCCGCAGCAAAGGTGGGCGGCGGTATTGGTATAGGTGGTATCATCATTGCACTGATTGTCTGGTTTTTGGGCGGGAAAGCACCTGATGTGGGTACCATATTGCAAGACGTTCAAAGCACCGCCTCAACATGGGTCGACAGCAAGACACAAGAGCAAATGGCCACGAAGTGCTCACAGTTTTTGGCCAGCACCGAAGACTTCTGGACCGAGGAGTTTGAGAAAGTGGGTGGCTATTATAGGCAGCCTAAGTTGGTGCTTTATTCCGACACCGTCACCACAGGCTGTGGATACGAACAGGCGAAGTGCATGGGACCTTTCTATTGTAACGGTGACGAGTCGGTTTATATCGACATCGACCAAATGGTCAGTAGTTACACGTCCATGGGCGATGTTTGCGACCTCGTTTATGCCGAAATCATCGGTCATGAGGTGGGACATCATGTCGAGCACCTTCGTGGCGAGATGGATAAGATGATGGAGATGGCTTATCGGTACGGACAGGAGTCTACACAATTTCTCAAAGAGAGTGTGAGGACTGAGTTATTGGCGGACTACTATGCGGGCTGTTGGGCCCATTTTGAGCAAGTGCGCTTTGGTTCCATCAGCGATGACGAAATTCGCAAGACACTTGATTTGATGCCTAAGAAGGGCGACGACTATATCCAAAAGAAAGCTCGAGGCTACATCAATCCTGATAGTTTCACTCACGGCACCTCGGAGCAGCGCTATCGTTGGTTCAAGAAAGGCTTGGAGTCGGGCGATCCAGCTGCTGGCCGTGTGATACTCACAATGCCTTACGACCAGTTGTAGGTACTTAGTCCCGCGTCTCGCGTCTTTTGGTTCCACGTTCATAATACCAGATCTGCCAGCTATTGAACAAGTTCTGGAAAACAGAATAGAAGGCCAAATACACCGAAGCCAAGGGGTGGAGGTAATGATTGGCCATCCAGATGCCCATGGCTGAGTTTTTCTGTCCGAGGAGTTGTCCGCCTGCGATGGTATCGCCGTATTTGTGTCCAATCCATTTGCCCAAACCAAACTGGATGACGCAAAACAGCAAAGCTGAGACACCGAGCCAGATGATGCTGTGCCAGTTGCCCTTGCCGTTGAGGAAGATGTAGTGTATGGTCTGACCTAAGGTCAGAAATAAGGCTACGGCCCAGAGATAGAAGGCCAAACCCTTGTAACGGCTAATGAAATGGTTGGCTTTGGGCAACAAAAGCTGCAAAGCCAAGGCTACGAAGAAAGGCAGTCCGATGACCAAGCCGACACGTCTCAGAATTTGCATAAACGAGGTGAAGAAAGGCAAGTCTTGGTTCACCCCGATGAATGAGAAATAGATGGGTGCTACGATGGAGACAACCAGGTTACCGATGACTGAGAATGAGGTCACCGTGTTGCGGTCGGCACCCAGCATGGTGCTCACCACCGCCACCGAAGCGGCCACGGGACAGAGCACACCGATGAGGATGCCTTCGGCAATGATTTCATTGACGTGCAAGGCCTTCAACAAGGCATAGCCGCCCACACTCACCACCACCTGGAAGAGGATGATCCAGATGAAGAGGGGCTTGAAGCGCAGCTTGCGAATGTCGACGGCGGTGAAAGTCAACAAGATGATGGTGAAGATGATGTAAGGCACCACCACGCTAAAGGCGGCACAATAGTCGTGCAGCAGTAGCCCCAAGACAATGGCGATGGGCAGAACGTATCTTTTGACTTTTTGCATCTAAAACGGTTTCGGGCTGCAAAATTGCAAAAATATTGTGTACCTTTGCCGCCTCAAACGAATATTTCCTCGATAACAATTGCACTGAAACACTATGGAAACTACCCTTAATGACCTGATGACGCGCCGCAGCGTTCGCAGCTACACCGACGAGATGCCTCCCCGTGAGGTGATCGAAGACATCCTTAAGGCGGGCATGAACGCCCCTTCGGGCAAAAACCGCCAGAGCGCCATCATCCTCGCTGTCACCAACCGTGAGGTGCGCGACAAGTTGAGCCGACTCAACTCTGTCGTCATCGGCCGCGATGACTTCGATCCTTTCTTCAGCGCTCCCGTGGTGCTGGTGGTCTTGGCCGACAGCACGGTGCTCACTTGGAAAGAGGATGGTGCCCTCGTGATGGGCAACCTGCTCAACGCGGCTCATGCCAAAGGTCTGGGCTGTTGCTGGGTGCATCGTGCCCGCGAGGTCTTTATGATTGACGAGGGCAAGGACATCCTGAAAGGGCTCGGTATCGATACGGATCGATATGTGGGCATCGGCAATTGTGTGTTGGGTTATATGAAAGGCGACTATCCCGAAGCCGCGCCACGCAAAGAAAACTACGTCTATTGGGTAGAATAAAAAAGTAGAGACGCGCTATGGCACGTCTCTACAAACAGAACAATAATTCAAATCTGAATTATTCTTTCACAAACCTTCTCGTTTCTGTGACCTTGTTGGTCGTCAGGCGGATGAAATAGATGCCAGAGGACAGGTTGGAGGTTTGGATTTCCACCTTGTTGGTGCAATCCTTCTGGCTGTAGACCAGTGCGCCCATGAGGTTGTAGATCTCCACGTTGTTGATGGCTTCTTGTGCCTCAACGGTCAGCTTGTCGTTGACAGGGTTGGGGTAGATCAAGGTCTGGCTGCTATGTTCCCCGACGCCTTCGGTATGCCTGAAGTGGGCAACGAGGTTGCGGCTTTCTGTGGCGATAAAGGTGTAGGTCATTTCATCCGACACCACCACGCCTGCTTCGGTCCAGTTTTCGAAGGCCCAGTCTTCGTAGCGGTTAAGGGTCAAGGTGACCGTGGCGCCATATTCGTAAGTTCCGGCTCCACTGACGCTGGCTGCTTCTTCAGGCTCAACCAAGGCCACGATTTCAATCATAGGCATGCCGAAGTTGGCCACCAAGTTGCGGCTGGCCGTGACGGTGAAGGTGTAGCTTTGCTCGGTGGACACCACGTTGCCGTTTTCGGTCCAGTTTTGGAAGATGTATCTTTGGTGCGGTATAGCAGTAACGGTGCAGGAGGCGCCATAGTTATAGTTGCCACCACCCGAAACAGAACCTGCTCCTGAGGGGTTGGCCGACACGTTGATGGTGAAGCTCTGCAGCTGGAAGTGGGCCACATAGGCCGCCGATTCGGTCACGGTGAAGGTGTAGCTGGCGTTGGTGCTGACCTGTTGGCCGTTTTTGGTCCAATTAACAAAGGTGTAGCCTGTGGCAGGTGTAGCATTTAAGGTGCAGCTTTGGCCTTGGTTGTAGGTGCCACCACCCGTGACAGTACCACCGTTGGCTGGATCAGCCGTGGCGGTGATGGTGTAGCTCTGCGGCTGTGACGTGAAGTTGGCCACCAAGGCACGGTTGCTGTCCACGATGAAGGTATAGCTGGCATTGGTGCTGACCACGTTGCCGCCTTCGGTCCAGTTAACGAAGGTGAAGTTGGTGTTGGGTGTTGCAGTCACGGTGCAGGTCTCGCCTTGTTGATACGTGCCACCGCCCGAGAGCGTTCCACCGTCGGTGGGATTGGCCGTCAAGCGGATGCTGTAATACACAATCTGCTCTTGGAAATTGGCCACCAGGTTGCGGTTACAGGTCACCAGGAAGGTGTAGCTGGCGCTGGTGCTGACCACGTTACCATTTTCTGTCCAGTTGATGAATTCATAGCCGTTGGCTGGGGTGGCCATCACGGAGCAGTAGGTTCCTTCGTTGTAGGTGCCGCCGCCCGTGACGTTACCGGCATTGGTCGGGTTGGCCGACACGGTGATAGTATAGGTCTGTGGGTTGCCCACGGTGATGTCTTGGATGTAGGGCTGGCGTTGTGGCTTGGTGACGACGATGCGCACTTGGCCTGCGGTGACGCCGCTCACGGGCACGTAGACGGAGCCGGAGGCAGGAACCAGAGCCACACCTTTCAGCACGTTATTCTGTGAGATGGCCACATACGAATCGGGTTGGGCACTCACCTGGAAGGAGGTGGCACCGGCAGGGAAGGTGCTGGCATGACTGACGGTGTTGGGAGTGGGATTCACGCGATAAGGCATGATAGAACCATCACCGAGCACGTGGTAGGCTTGCCAATAGTACGTCGGATTGGAACTGGTTTGATAGCCTCCAGTACTGGCATAACAAACAGCAAGGTTGCCGAGGAACACAATGGAAGAAACGGTGTTATAAGTGTCGTCCATCCAGATACCGTCGTATACGCCCGTGGCGGTGTTTTCCAGCGTGGGAGTCTGGCTCATGACGTGGGTGGCACCAACGCCGAAATAGTAGTCTTCATACCAGTAAGTCACTGGGCAGGAACCGATATAGGAATAGGCGGCTTTGTTCTCGCCACGAATCATAGCCTCGCCAAAACAGGGCTGGCCGTAGCCGAAGTTACCCGTCAGGCAGCAGTTGCCCATAGCCAAGAAATATTTGTTGGCATTGGTCAAGGCGTTGACGTTGGAGACTGTGAATTGTGGGTCAGACCAGCTGGTCTCGCCACCGTGAGCGGTATAGTTGATGAAGCCGACGCCAGTGTTAAGGGTATTGTAACAGCCCGAGTATTGACCTTGTTGGAGATAACTGTTTACCTGGTTAAAACCATGTGCTGTATTATAATAATAGGTGGTGGCATAATTGATGGTTGGCCGTCCAATGCGTGCATTCCAATAGCTGTCCCAACCAGCGATGAGGGTCACGTTGTTCAGGTAGCTGGGGTCGGGCATGGTGTATTGCTCATATTGCAAGATCTTGTTGATGATGGCGGTGAGCTGGTTGGTGGTCTCGGCCGACATACGGCTGTAGAACATATCGGGGAAATAGTCACCATCGACGGAACCGTAATAGAGGTCGGTCACTTTTTGTGTAGAATTGCCGGTGGTGTTAGGCACTTGTGCTACGTCGCCGACAAGGACGAGGAATGTAGGTGTGGCACCTTGGCTGACGCCTTGTGAGTAAAGGTTCTGCACGTAGGTCTTGATGGCAGTATAATTGCCTCCTGCTTGTGCAGTGGTCACCACGTTCACGTCAAAGCCTTTTTGGATCTTCCAGTTGAGCCAGGGCTGCAACGTGGAGATGTAGTTTTCGGGCGTAATGACGATCATGTGGACGGGATAGGCCATCAGGTCCGGGTGGTCGTCATACACGTCCATGATTTGGCGGTAGTTGAACATCTGTTTGTAGACGATGTCAAAATAGGGGCTGTAGGTATTCAACAGCATACGTTCGGTCTCTTCCTGGTCGGCACCATCGAAGCTGACTTCCACTTCGATGTTGTTGAACACGCGCAGGGTGTTGGAGGTGGGGTTGTAGCTTACGGGGTTGATGACCAACGAACCAATACGGATACCGCGCATCGTGCCTTGCACCTCGATGGAAGCTTCGGGAGCCGTGGCAAGGCTACGGGTGGCCTGGTAGGCTGCGGCATTGTAGACAAACTCCACCTCTTCGGGTCTCTGGTCCTTGCGGACGGAAGGTTGATGCGGCAGGATGGTGTTGATGCCGTAGTCGGAGAGACGGTAATCGGTGCTCGTGTAATTGATTACATTGACACGAGGAGTGGCGCCAAAAGGCACGGCCAATAGTTGGTGTGAGGCAGGCAGTTCGGGCGTGCCGATCTCGCCAGAGGCGTAGGTGCCTTCGATGGCGATTTCGGAGAAGGTGCCTCTTTCGGTGGCCACTTCCATGCTCTCAATGGAGCCGTAGCTGAACGTGGCACGAAGCGAGGTGAAGTCGCTATGCGTGATCTCGGCCGAGGAGGTGCTG
>JAEEIS010000152.1 GCA_016281475.1 Bacteroidales bacterium | reverse complement strand
TTGCCCTCACCTGCCCCCTCATCACCAATGCTGACGGCAAGAAGTTCGGTAAGACTGAGAGCGGCAACATCTGGCTCGACCCGAAGCGCACCACACCTTACAAGTTCTACCAGTTCTGGCTCAACGTCAGCGACGAGGATGCCGAGAAATACATCAAGATCTTCACCTCTCTGGATAAAGAGACCATCGACGCCCTCATCGAGGAACACAAGAAAGACCCGGGCATGCGCGTGCTACAAAAGCGTCTCGCCCAAGAGGTCACCGTGTTGGTGCACTCACAAGAGGCCCTGGATGCCGCTATCGAAGCCTCCAACATCCTCTTCGGAAAGTCGACCAAGGAAGGCTTGGAAAAACTCGACGAAGCCACCTTCCTCGACATCTTCGATGGCGTGCCGCAGGAGCACATCACCCGCACCGACCTCGAAGCCGGCATCCCGATTGTCGACTTCATGGCCGTCAACACGCAGATCTTCCCCTCGAAGGGCGAAGCCCGCAAGATGACCCAAGCCAACGGCGTAAGCATCAACAAGGAGAAAGTCACTTTGGACAAGGTGATGACCCCTGCCGACCTCATCGACGGCAAATACATCCTTGTCCAGAAGGGCAAGAAGAACTATTACCTTGTTGTGGTGGATTAATCACCTCACATGCACAACACTACGGCCGCATTTGCGGCCGTTTTTTTTGCCGTTTCAGACAATAAAACCTAGTACTCAGCGGTTATCTTGCCAGTTTGACTAAAACGAGCAGATATGCGCAAAGCGATTCCTTTTCTTTTCCTTCTGCTGCTGTCGCTTTCGGCGATGGCGCAGAAGAAGCACAGCATCAGTGGCTATGTGACAGATGCTGCCAGCCGTGAAACGCTCATCGGCGCGACGGTCTACGACCGCAACTCTGGCCACGGATGCGCCACCAACAATTACGGTTACTATTCACTGACTTTGGGCGAAGGTCCTGTTGACTTGCAGTTTTCATACGTGGGTTACGACACCGAGAGCCAAGTCTTTCAACTCGTATCCGACACCTTGATTAACGTGGGGTTGAACTCCAACCTACAGCTTCAGGAAGTCACGGTGGAGGCCAACCGCGCCACGGTGGGAGCCAACAATCCGCAAATGAGTGTCATAGAGCTACCCATCAAACAAATCAAGAGCATTCCAACCCTGATGGGCGAGGCCGACGTGCTGAAAGCCATCCAGTTGCTGCCTGGTGTGCAGAACGGCTCGGAAGGCTCGGCAGGACTGTATGTGCGTGGCGGCGGTCCCGACGAGAATCTGCTCCTCATGGACGGCGTGCCGCTCTACAATGTCAATCACATGTTCGGATTTTTCTCCGTCTTTAACCCTGATGCGCTGAAAAACGTCACCTTATATAAAGGCGGCTTCCCTGCTCGCTATGGTGGTCGCATCTCGTCCGTCGTCGACGTTCGCATGAAAGACGGTGACATGCAGAAATACCACGGCAACTTCAGCCTCGGCCTGATTTCCACAAAATTCAACCTTGAAGGCCCGATTGTGAAGGACAAGCTCTCGTTCAACCTGTCGTTTCGCCGCACCTATTCCGATGCCCTCACCAACCTTTATGGCCTCATCGGAAAGCTGGCAGACCCGAGCATCGACAAGTTCTCATTAGGCTATTATTTCTACGATGTCAATGCCAAACTCAACTGGAAAATTTCTGACAAGGACCGTCTGTTTTTGAGTTGGTACAGCGGCGATGACAAGATCTACGCCAACGTGAAATGGGACTATACCTATGAGGACATGTACGCCGACCACGAGAAACTTGGCCTCAACTGGAAATGGGGCAACAAGGTGGGCGCGCTGCGCTGGAACCACATCATGTCGCCTCAACTTTTCATGGATGCCTCGGTGAGTTACACCCAATACCGCCACGACCTCGGCATGAGCCAGAACTATACCTACGAGGAGTTCAAGCCCAACACCTACACCTCAACCGACGAGATGGCCATGAACTTCCATTCTGGCATCCATGACCTTACGGCACGCACCGATTTCCATTACGCGCCCAACCCGAGGCACGATATCCGTTTTGGCGGCGGCTACACCTATCATTTCTTCCGCCCCGAGGTGCAATCGATGAAACTTAACTTCACTGAAGCGGAATCCAATATGGACACCGTGGCCAACACTGGCGACGTGCACGCCCACGAAGCCATGCTCTATGTCGAGGATAACATCACGCTGAGCGAACCCATCTAGATGAATGTCGGACTGCACTATTCCGCTTTTGCGGTGCAACGCAACTTCTACCACTCGTTGCAGCCCCGCTTCAGCATGAGCGCTATGGTGGCGCCTCATTTCTCACTCAAGGCGGGTTATGCCTACATGACACAATACATCCACCTGCTATCCAACAGCAACATCACCATGCCCACCGACCTCTGGGTGCCCGTCACGGCACGGATTGCACCCGAACGTGGACACCAGTTCTCGCTTGGCGGCTTCTATGAGTTACCCAACCTGTTCGACATCTCGCTTGAAGGCTATTACAAGACAATGGACAATGTGTTGGAATACAAGGACGGCACCTCGTTCTTTGGCACCAGCCAGGGCTGGGAGGACAAGGTGAACATGGGCAAAGGCTGGGCCTACGGTGTGGAACTGCTTGTGCAACGTTCGTTTGGCAAGACCACGGGCTGGGTTGGCTACACCTGGGCGCGTTCCATGCGCAAATTCGACCGCGAAGGCATGGTGATCAACAACGGCAAT
>JAEEIS010000151.1 GCA_016281475.1 Bacteroidales bacterium | reverse complement strand
GCAGGATTTGGGAAGATGGTGCAGGCGGGTTTGGCCATATCGCCGATGCCTACCGATATGGTCACAAAGTTGGTGCCGACATAATCGCTGTAGATGCCGTCGCCGCAGACGGTGCGCACCTTGGCGAGATAGGGGGTGGCGGGGGTGAGCCCCAAGAACTGGTACTGGCGGTCGGTGGTGCTCGCCTCGATGAGGGTGGCTCCCGCAGCATCGTTAAGTACCACCTCCCACTCGTTGCCCGTGTTGCCTGGGTTCCAGATGAGGAGGGCAGAGGTCTGGGTTATATTGGCGGCAGTCAGTTCGGCGACGGGGTCGCAGTCTTCTAGGGCTTGCATCTCGGTGGTGGCGGTGACCGTGGTCCATTCTTCGCTATACCAGTCGGCAGCACAAAGGGTGCGTATGTGGAAGTCGTATTCCATCTCTTCAAGCAGTCCGTTCACGGTAGCGGTGTTGAGGGTGGTGGTAATCTGTGTGCCAGTACCGAGGTCGAAACCGTGGTAGCCGTATTCGACAACCCAGGACTGTGCCAGTGGGTGGGCATCCCAGTCGAGGGTGACGCTATTGCCGCTGACCGAGGCTGTGAGGCCGGTGACATCGGGGCATACGTCGGTGGTGAAGGTGACGGTGTCGCCCCAGTTGCCCACGACACTGTTGTCTGAGCCGCAGAGCGGACGCACGGCAGCCCGATAGGTGACGCTGGGCGAGAGGCCGCCCACGGTGGTGGGGTGGCTGCTGACGGTATAGATGCTGTCGATGCCCCCGCTGAACCACACATGCAGCTGCCACGCGGTACCATAGACAACGGGCACCCAGTCGAAGGTGGCGGTGGAGTTGGTGATGTCGTATACCTGCAGGCTGTCGGGGGCAGGACAAGCTATATAGTCGCAGGTATACAGCGTGATGTCACCCACTACGTCCGAGCTGTAGCCGCCCGAGACGGTGGAGGGGTTAATGGGACCGCTGTCCTGATTGATGTATCGCATCTTGCCATTTGTACCCGTGTGCGTATGAGCCTGAAAACTGGCCCCGGAGTTGTAAGAGCCGTGCTGACGGTTGACTACGAAAAGGACATTGCTGTGACCGTCCCATGTGAAGGTGGTGTCGAAAGTGTGTACCTGCATGTCCGTGGAGGTATAGGAGAAATCGACATCGGTGAGCATGGTAACGAATATGTGGTCGGTTGTGTCGGGATGGATGAATCCTGAAGAGAGGTCGCTTTCCGGCACGTTGGCCATGTAGACAGTCATGTTGGAGAAGTAGCTGCCAGACCTGACGGAGGCAGGCACAAAGCCAAATGCAGTGACATTGCCATGTATGTTGGACATATAGGCCGAGTCGATGATAGTCTGCACATAGCTGTAGTTGTAGAAACTATAGCCAATGGGTGAATGGGAACTGGTGGTGGTGGGCATGGAGGAGGAGTAGTTGTCAACAGAAGAACCGTTTTCGCACATGGCGGTACGGAGGGTTATGCGTGCCCAACTGCTGGTGTCGGTACCGAGGTTGCAGATGTTGCGGACGCAGACATCGTAGCTGCTATTCGCCATAAGGCCTGTGATGGTAGCACTGTTGGTGTAGGTGGTAATCATGCCTATGCTGGGAATGAAACCGGGAGTGCCGTATGCCACCTCGTGGTGGTCGGCACTGTTGGTATCCCATGTGACAGTGACGCTCGTGGACGTGCTGCTCGTGCTGCGCAGGTTGTCGGGTGGAAGGCAGGTGTTGAGGTATATTTGCACATTGTCGATAGCCGCAGGGGGATTGGTGCCGACACTGCCGTCATTGCACCAGACGAACAGCAGGTTATAGGAGCTAGGAGCGGTCAGCGTGAATGTGCCGTTGAGGTTAACCCAAGTGCCTTGCTGGTTAAGGGTATAGGGTGCCGTTGTCAACTGGCTGAGGTCTATCCAACCAGAGGGAGGCAGTTCGCTGGCGAAATTATAGCAATTGTTGTTACCGGTGGGTGCCTGCCCTGCAATGATTGGGTCGCTGACAGGTGCCAGGAATACTCGGAGGAAGTCTGCATACTGGCTTTCACCCTGTGCGCGCCAATCGAAGCTATAGTCATACTGACCTACAGGCATGTTGAAAGTGCGGTAGGCGTAGGCAAAAGAGATTGCGGAGTTGTTGTAGCTATTGGTATTACCGTTATTATTAGAAATGTAAAGTCCCCTGTTGTCAGAAGTGCCGTGATATGCGGCAGTGCCCACATACCATCTGTTTGTCTCGTTACCATTCTCTAGGTTCCATGCCTGACCTTCGGGACTGGTAAAGTCGCAGATATAGGGGAAAATGTTGATGGGAGAACTGGCCTGCGTGCGGAACGAGCCTGATGTCCAAGTACTTGTGTCTCCACTCCCACAGATGGTGCGAACATAGATATCATACACCACTCCGCTATCGAGACCCGTGAGGAGTAGCGTATCGGCTCCCGTGACAGGAATGCTGGTAAGGGTGTCCACATTGCAGCCTGCACGGCCATAACGAATATCAAACGTGCTGTCGGCACCATTGGCGGGAGTCCAGCGTAAACATGCGTCGGAAGTTGTAATCGTAGTGGCCACCAAGTTGCGTGGACGCACACAGCTGGGAGCTAGCACCAGCTGCACCTCGTCGAGGTAAAGGCTTAAATCGTCGTTCGGACAGTATTGGCTCAGTGTGATATAGCTACCTGTTCCAATATAGTCTGTCATTGGCACCTCGAAATCATGCCACGAGTGGTATTCATTCACAATAATGGTGTCTATCGGAGTGAACCCTACCATCCCAGGTGCGGTGCACACCCCTACCACAACTCCACCCGAACCATATTCTTTCATATGGCTGAAGTTGAGCTGCAATGTGTTGATGGGTAGTATGCTGGTGTCTACGCCTGGCAGTTGCACAATGGTGTAGGTGCTGTCGGGATAATGCATAGACAGATAGAGGCTATGTCCCGAATTGTAGCGGTCTTGCCTATCAACAACTTCGGGATAGTTGGAGCTGTATGTGGAATGGCCATACCAGCATTCCGGCACATGATTGCTGCCAGCAGTGGAGAGGGAATCGAAGTTGTGGCCGAAGGGCAGGGCCGTGATGAGTCCGCACTGGGTGCGAGCCACCACCGAGCTGGGACGTGAAGTGTCACCAACAGCACACAGCGCACGCACAATAACCGTGTAGCTGGTGCTAGACGAGAGGTTACCTATTGTATAAAAGGTGTCGTACACAACTGTTGTGACCGTGTCGCAGACCACCAACCATGCCGACTCCTCTCCTCCAGGCTGCCAATGCACGGCTATACTGTCAGAAGTGGTGTGGTCGACATGCACTAGTGGCGAAGGACAGGTGCTTCGCATCAACGACACATTGTCGATGGCCGTCGGAGGGTTGAATCCGATGCCGCTGTTGTTGGCCCAAGCGAATACTAGATTGTACACCCCCGTAGTACTCAAACGGAAGTTGCCTTCCACTGTGCGCCATGTGCTACTACCTGCTAGCGTGCGAGGTGTGCCGCAGTCTTCAGTCAGTTCTACCCATCCGACCGGACAGCTCCATGTGGCAAAAGTATTAGCGCTGCTTGTCGGATTTATATTCTCACTCCATTGGTAGCTGGAGGGGGCTAGAAACACGCGGGTAAAGTCGTTGTAGTGGCTTTCGCCTTGTCCGCGCCAGTCGTAGCTGTATACGAACTCGCCCGTCTCGGTGATATTGATGGAGCGAGTGGCATAGACGTAAGAAACAGCTGCGGTGTTGTAGCTGTTGGTAGCTCCTCCATCGTCAGAAATATAGAGGCTTTGCAAGCCACCGTTGTTCACAGCCGACCCAACATACCAACTGTTGGTTTGGTTGCCGTTGAGAAGTTCCCAACCGTTGTTTCCCACGGCTTCGAAGGAGCAATAATAGGGTAGCATGGCGGGAGCTGCTGCAAGGGTCCTACCTCTAACTGAGCGATAGGCACCGTATTCTCCGCCACCGCAGTCGGCAGCCACGTAGATATAATAAATCCTGCTACTGTCAAGCCCTGTAAGAATAAAGGTGGTGTCGTTCGAGATAGTTGAGTCGGTCGAGTGTCTACCAGGGATGAAATCGACCGTGTCATACTCCACCCTCCAACGCGTGGCCTCTCCAGTCTCTTCCCATTCGAGGGTGATGGAATTGAAGGTGGCGCCGGTCTGGGTAAGGTTGTCGACATGCGGACAGAGAGGTATCACGTCAAGCGTAATATCGTCCACGTAGGCTTCCCATGAGGAACTTGGGCGTGGAGGTATGGGACGGTTGGCACGCAGGGCCACATACGAGCCATTTCCAGTATAGGAATGAAGAGGCACCTCATACTCTGTCCAGTTGGTGTTGTTGCCCACATGGATGGTGTCGATACCCACAAAGGTGGTGATGTCTTCGGGGTCGGTCAGCGCACCCACTATAAAGACAGGGCTGTAGCTCGACTTAGCCCAGAAGGTCAGCTGCAAGTCTCTCACATGAAACACACTGCTGTCCACAGGAGGCAGCACCACAACTTGATAGTCACCATAGTCGCTGGTGGTGCCATTGTACCAGTCGAGGCTTTTGGTGCCACCAGAAGTATGGTTGTACAAGGCGTTGTTGCTCACATAGGGGTAACCGCCATAAGGGGCACCGTTGTTGATGCGGTGCCAGCAAGCGAGGAATGCACTGGTTGTGATGTTGGAACCTATGGGCTCAGCCTCAAAGTCCTGTGTGTAGGGCAGCTCGATGAGCGGTGCACAAGGCGTGGTCGCCGATAGTGTAGTAGTCATGGTGGTGTCGCCACACAGTGCCGTAACGCGGAACTGGCATTGTGTGTGAGGGCTAAGACCGTTGTAAATATAGCTTGTCAGGCTGGTGCCTATGAGGTCGGAGACCCAAGCACCAGAATTGCCATAACGGTGGGCTATATTCCAAGAGCCTTCCAAGTAGCCGGGTGCCCACATTATTTCTACTTCATAGGGTTCGACACGGACCACCCTCGCCAGCGGTGGGGCACAGCTGGCAAGGGTCATACATTCGCCCTGATAGAAGTGGATGGATGCCCGATTAGAGTAGGAACCATCGATAAATCCCGAATTGTAGTCGGATAGGGTGAAGGGGTCGGAGTTCTTATAGCGGCAGCGTGCCCTGTTGGCTGCGGGTTCGTAATAGCCGGTTATTCCCTCCGAGCTGGTCTGCGATAAGCCTATAGGCTGGTTCATGAAAGTGGTCATTATAATGCTGCTTGAGCCGTCCCAGACAAAGGGGGTCAAGAAGTCGTAGTGTTGCCAACCCGTCGTGCCCACTGGGTGGATGGCAGGGCCGTAGACCAGCTGCTGGGCATTGGGGTTCTCTAGCACGGCATCGTTGATGGTAGTGGTCGACGAGTTGCCCAAAAAGATGGTGAACTCTTTGTCGTAGGACGAGGAGGTGGTGAAGCCCAAGTCGATGCCATATATTCTTCCAGCAGTCAAACCTGCAGCGGTCAGCTCCGAAGCGGTATATATGGCTTGGTAGGCGGTATTGCCATACGTGCTGTATGCCAAGCAGCCCGACTGCCCGACGGTAGCATTGCTAAAGCGTATCGTGTCGGCTGTGGCGGGGTCCATCTCGACGCATGCAAGCGAGTGGGTGGAAAAGAAGATGCTGTCCCCTGTGTCGGAATTGCTGCCACAAAGGGCGCGGACTATCACTTTGTAGTCGGTAGCGGGAGTAAGGTTGGTGAGTGTGGCAAAGGTGTCGGTGACTATCATGTTTGGTGGATACGAGATGGAGTTGACGCTGTCGTACAATACGTCAAAACCGTAGGCTGTGGTCAGACTGGCTGTTGACCGCCAACTAATCATGGCCGATGTGGAGCCAATCTCGTCTGCTGTCAGACTCCTGATTTCGGGACATGGGGGCATTTCCCTGAGTGTGATATCGTCCATGTAGGCACCCCAAGTGGATGATGGGCGGTTGGCACGAATAGCCACATGGTTGCCAAAGCCGCCGTATGAATTGAAGTTGACAGTGTAGTTTCCCCATAACGTGCTATTGCTCACGTTCACCGTATCAACTGGTGTGAAAGTGTTGATATTGTATGGGTCGGTCATAATCCCTACAACGAATACGGGCGAATAGGAGGCGGAGGCCGAGCTGGCCCAGAAACTCAGCTGCAGGGTGTTGATGGGGTAGAGGTCGGTGTCTATGCTGGGCAGTACGACGCACTGGTAGTCGCCGTAGGTGACGACGGTGGTGTCATTGTACCAGTATAACCCTTTGATGCCGTCAGGAGTGTGATTGCTGAGGGTATTGTTAACATAGGGGTAGCCGCCATAGGTGGTGCCATTGTTCAGGTGGTACCAGCAGCCTATAAAGTCAGTACCAGAAGAGCTGCTGCCATTGGGTTCATACTCGAAGGTCTGCACATAGGGCAGGTTGTCAAGCGGCATGCACAACGTTCGGGTTTCACCTGTGACAAACGCACTGTAGCCTGCGGCGCACTCGGTGGCCACCGAGTAGCTGTAGGGGGTGTTGACCGTTAGTCCGGTGAATGTGTACGAGCTGTCCGTCAGAAAACTGACGGTGTCGGTATCCAACGTGACGGTGAAGCTGGTGCCGCCGTTGGGGTTCCATCTGATGGTCACCTCGTCGATGCTGGGGGTGGCAGAGACTTCAAGCGGGATATTGCACCAGTCATCAGTCAGCAGGATGTCGTCGACGATTAGATGGGCGTTGGACGAGGGTCGCGGACATTTGATGGCTATGAAGTTGCCCTCGCCCATGTAGTCGGTAAACGGAACAACGTATATCGCCCAGTGGGGTGTGATAGCCGTGTCGGAGAATGTGTAGACTGGTGTAAAGGTACTGGCGTCGTATGGATTGGCCATCACCCCCACGATGGGGGCGGGGTGGTCGCTTGCTACATGGGTCTTGGCGTAGAATGCCAGCGTGAGGTCGGAGATGCGATAGACCGAGGTGTCCACTCCCGGCAGGATGGCATACTGGTTGTCGGAAAACCCTGCCGCGGTCGACAGATACCAGTACATGCCCTTGTCGCTATTGTGTGCAAAGGCGGGCTGGTTGCTGATGTAGGGGAAGTGGCCGTAGGGACCTGTGGCATCATTGATACGTGTCCAGCAGTCGGGGAAGGCTTGGTCAAAGCTGACAGCACCTGAGTAGGGGCTTGACTCGAAGTCGTCGATATAGGGCAAGCTGTCGATATATGCGCAGGGGGTATGGAATGTTGTCGAATACCACATGCTGGTGTCTTCATCGCCACACAATGAGGCTACACGCACTGTGTAGGTGGTGTTGGCGGCACGCTCGCCGACAGTATAACTGGTATCGTACACGATGTCTGCCAATACGGTCACATTGGCCGAGTCGATTTCGACAATCCATGAGGTGGCATTTTCGTTTTCAGACCAAGTGAAGTCAAGCGAAGTGGGTCTGATGTTCCTAAATTGCAGGTTGTCGGGTCGAGGGCATGCGGGCTGGGCAAACACTATATTGTCGATAGCACCAGGGGGATTCAAGCCGCCACTTGCATCGTTGGCCCAAGCGAACACCAGACGGTACCTACCTGCCGACGGCAGCGTAAACTCAGAGATGAAGTTCTGCCATGACGGCTGGAGGTTCAACTTTGTGTCGAATCCCGTCAGGCTGATGAATCCCGACGGCAAGGGAGCGCTGCTCCAGTAGGAGGCGTTGGTGCCTCCCATAGGGTCTTGCCCTGCTATTAAGGGGTACGATACAGGAACCAGAAAAACGCGGATGTAGTCGTTGTTGCTTTCACCACTACATTGCCAGTCGTAGGAGATGGAGTAGCTACCAGAATCCAGCATAAATTCCCGATAGGCATAGGCAAACGAGGTAGAGGTGAAGGTATACTCGTTCGATGTGCCGCCCGTGTTTGAAACATAGAGGCTCCCTGTGCCTCCATTATGGGTGGCGGTGCCGATATGCCATTTGTTTGCCTGAAAGCCATTCGCGAACGCCCACCCGGCTGTTGCGGAGTCGCTGTCAAAGTCGCAAGTATAGTAAAACCTCTGCCCCTGGATTGTACATGGGACGGCTACCATCGTCGCCAAGAACAAGAGTATCTGTATGTACTTCTTCATCATAGAGGTGCTTTTTGAAATTGAAAAAAGAAAGCTGGCTGCCGCACAACATATTTTAAGCAGTCAAGCAATATTTATCTTATTATCAGCTTGCGGACCATGCTGGTGTTCTCGCCGGTGATGCGTACGAAGTAGGCCCCCGGTGCCAAGCGGTCCAGGTCGAAGCTCTTGGTGCAGTCGCCAGTGCAGTCGAGGGTCGCGGTGGTGAGTTCGCTGCCATGCAGGTCTACCACGACAATCCTTACCCTGCCGCTCACTCCGTTGACGATGACGGTGGCGCTGCCACCAGCAGGATTTGGGAAGATGGTGCAGGCGGGTTTGGCCATATCGCCGATGCCTACCGATATGGTCACAAAGTTGGTGCCGACATAATCGCTGTAGATGCCGTCGCCGCAGACGGTGCGCACCTTGGCGAGATAGGGGGTGGCG
>JAEEIS010000150.1 GCA_016281475.1 Bacteroidales bacterium | reverse complement strand
GAGGACTATGTCAGCGAGTTGCCCGCTTTCCACCGTCCCGTATGGCGCAACACGTGGAAGCACATTTGGGAGCGTTGTGAAGACTATCTGAAGAAGATTTCCACCGTCATCCTCTGGGCATCCATCATCATCTGGGCACTCTATTATTTTCCCCGCAACGAGGAGTTGACACAGCCCTATCAGGCTCAGATAGAAAATATCAAGATGAAAATGAATTCTTCCGATGCGTCAGCCGTCCCCTCTTTAGAGGGGTGCCACGATAGTGGCGGGGTATGTAGTCTCAATTCTCAATTCTCAATTCTCAATTCTCAATTAGACTCTCTCTCTTTCGAGATGGATGTGGTGCAGAAGGAGCATTCCGCCCTTGCCGCCATAGGCCATTGGATGGAACCTGTGATGCGTCCCTTGGGTTTCGATTGGCGTATGAATGTCTGCATTCTGACAGGCTTGCCTGCCAAGGAGGCCATCGTCAGCACTATGGGCATCCTCTACCATCAGGACAGCGATAGCAAGTTGGAGGAGTCGTTGCGCTCCAATCCCTTCTTCACCCCCGTCAAGGCCTACGCCTTCCTGATGTTCGTGCTGCTCTACTTCCCCTGCGTCGCCACCATCGCCACCCTCCGCCGCGAGGCTGGCCGCGACTGGGCCCTGTTCACCGTCATCAACAGCCTTGTGTTGGCATGGCTCATGGCATTCCTGGTGTTCCAGATAGGTTCTTTCTTCCTATAGGTAACCACTAAATATCCGTTTTTTTCGAACACGAATAGCACGAATGACACGAATAATAATTCGTTAGATTAGTTTCATTCGTGTTCATTATAAAAATTTGAGGTTACCTATAAAAGTCCCTGAAGGGGACGCAAGACCACTGGCGGGGGTGCCAACCCCCGCACTGGCAATACCGATTATCAAAGCCCTGAAAGGGCAGCACAACAAATCTTGATGATGTTCTGTCGCCCCTTCAGGGCTTTGATTATTATTGTCCTCTATGCAGGGGTTGACACCCCTGCATATGTTCTGTCGTCCCCGTTGGGGACTTCTTCTTTCGGCTACGGTCTCAACCAAGTGAATGTCACCCCGCTGGTGGGCAGGCTTGTACCACTTCGCATTGCCGTCTCTACAGATGACGGACAGGTAATGTAGCAATAACCCGAAGTTGTGGAAAGATTTAAGCACATGGAAGACTTTGATGTCACATTACTCATATTGAAGTTTGAGAGATTAAGGCTTGTCAAGGCACTGCAATCGCTAAACATATAACTCATATCCGTTACTCTCGATGTGTTGAAACTGTGGAGGTTAAGGCTTATCAAGCTACTGCAACCATAAAACATAGCCCCCATATCCGTTACAATACTAGTGTTGAAATTGGAGACATCAATGCTTGTCAATCCTCTACATGAATTGAACATACCGCTCATATTCCAAACATTCGAGGTATTGAAATTGGAGACATCAAGGCTTGTCAAACCCCAACAAGACATAAACATAGCTTGCATCTCTGTCACATTAGATGTGTTGAAGTTGGTAACATCGAGGCTGGTCAGTCTGAGGCAATCATAAAACATATAATTCATATTTGTAACACTCGTGGTGACGAAATTGGAGACATCAAGATTTGTAAGTTTAAAGCAAAATGCAAACATATAACTCATATTCGTCACATTCGATGTGTTGAAATTAGATACATCAAGGCTTGTCAAGTCGACGCATCCTTCAAACATATAGCTCATATTCGTCACATTCGAAGTGTTAATATTAGAGAGGTCGAGATTTGTCAAGTCGTGGCACCCTTCAAACATATAGCTCATATTCGTCACATTCAAGGTATTGAAATTGTCGAGATTCAGAGTTGTTAGATTGCTCCGCTCGAACATTCCACTCATATTCGTCACATTTGAGGTGTTGAATCCTGATCCGAAAATAATTGAGGTAAGGTTATTATATGCGAACATTCGGTAACAGTTAGGATTGGCATTTATTCTGCTATCACTTGTCGAAACTTTCCATTCTGTTCCTACTAGATTGCCATAAATCGGTACAGGAGAATTAGCTGTGGAAAGCAATGTTCCAGAACTAACATTGCTGTTGTATTCAAAGACCACCGATGTGGCATTTGAAGGAATAGCACTCTTAAACGTTGGTCCATCCACCAATTCGGCATGAGGCGCTTCTGCCAAAGCCGTAACGTTTGCTGTCACTGTAGTGATGGTGTTGTGCGCCAGTGCAACATTCTCTTTCTCCACTTCGACATACCTATCGTTGGTGGTATAAATTGCTATGGCCACATCGTCAGTGCCGAACTCTGGAACCACAATGTCGAATGTCTCTGTCGCCAACGCCCCAACCGTCGTGCCATTGTTGCCAAAATTGAGTGTCACCGTATGTGATGCCGTGCTGGTCATTTCAATACGGTCGTTCACCGAGTTGCTCACGGTTGCAATGCCTGCACCACTCAGTTTAGACGTATCTGATGTCAGTTCTATGCGGCTCAGTGTCAAGTCTTGATTCAGTGAGTTGCTAACTATCACTCGCACCACGGAGCATAGATTGTAGAACTGCAAGGTGCTACCACTGGTGATGTAGGCTCCCATCGGCACATCCACTCTCTGGTGACCATTCACCAACTCGTAATGCTGAACCGACGGCAACGTTACCGGGACACTGCTGCTACTGCTGATGTCGCTACCCATCGGCACGATGCCTGCAGGGAAGATAGCACGATAGGCACTGCTCGACACCACATTCTCAATCCGTGCTGAGGAGCCTGACGCTGCCATGACGGGATAGGCGGCATTGTTGATGTACACCTCGTCGCCATTGTGCCAGCAGGGGGCGTGGTCGTCGATGTAGACTTTGGCGTTGCCGCTTACGGTTCTCTGAATCTCGGCACCGAGGGTAACGGTGCCTTCTTCTTTTTGGCATCCCACTGCCAGTGTGGCGATTGCCGCCACAATAAAGGAAAGGAGGAAAAGTTGTTTATTCATTGTTTTTACTTTTTAATTCATTTTTTTGACATACCCCGCCATTTCGTGGCACCCCTCTCTAGAGGGGATGGCTGTCGCATCACATTTGTACACAACAGAGTAGCCTGTGGATGGCTCCCGCCCGTCCCCTCTTGAGAGGGGTGGCTCGAAGAGCCGGGGTATGTATCAAATATAATATCCATTTTCAATTGTCCCAACTGCCGGAGCCAAAACTGTTGTTGTTCGAAAATGACGAGCCGCCCGTCCAGTCACCGTCGCCGAATAGGCTTGATTGGGAAGAGGTAGACGGTGCGTCCCACGTGGCATCGCCAAAAGGAAGGAGAAAACCTGCCGTGCGCGACTCAAACGACGCATTCAGTCCCTCCTCAACCTTGAAGGCGACAACAGCTACCCTCGGCGGGTCGTAGCATGATTTGTGTTTCTTGTCCATAGGCAAAAAGCAATTAGTTTCTGTGCCTTGGCTCATTCGACACGATAATTCTCTCTTTGGGTAATACAATACAAGAAAGTGGAGCCATCCATTGTGACCTATCTTTAACCGTGGGGCTGGACTCCCGAAAACAAAAAATAAGGTTTGGGTGAATTGCTCCACTGTGGGATGTATCATATAGTATGAATACAATCCAACAGGAGCATTCATCTTCCCTTTATTCCCTGTTTTCATCAGTGAAGTGTCCAGTTTCACGGTTTAGGAATAAGGCGAAAATGCGCTTTCTCAGTAGTTTGCAGATGTTTTTACTCTTTGTCTGCAAGTGCAAATATACATATTTTTTTCAATATGGCTAGATTTTTTTTTCTAGAAGAGTTTGCAATGTATGGATGTGATTATAGTGCATCGGGGCTTTCTAGACAGCTAGTGGAATAATAAAAGCCGCCCTCATCGAAGGCGGCTTTTTCATTCATTTCTTCTTCTTCCGGCTGTCGAAATAGAGCATTCCGGCAGTCCACAGGAGGGCACATATCAATGCCCATACTACTCCATTCATAGGCTGAAGATTAACTCTTTATTTCCATTCCAGTCTATCATCAGCTGGCGGAAGGCTGAGTAGTCGGCCTTGGTGATGACCGCCCTGCGCAGACGCAGACTGCGGGTGACGAGCAGACGGTTTTTCTTCTGCTTGATGATGATGTTGATACTGCCAGCGGGGTTGGTGTATTCGATTTCCACATTGCCCCCGACGAGGGTGGCCCCTTTGGGCAGTTCCATGGTGTAGTGGTAGTATTCGGGGCGGACGCTGGCCTGGAGGTCGCTGGTGCGGCTGGGGTTGAGCAGGGCGGGGTCGATGTGCAGACCCGCCTCTTCGGTGGGCAGGGTGATGCGCACATAGCCGTCGGCCAGCTGTTCGGGGTTCCACTCCAGCTTGATCTCCTTATAGATGGGTGCTGCGGCCACGTTGGCGGCATCGGTCTTCTCGGCTTCGGTGAGTAGGGGAGACTTCTGTGTGGCGGAGAGACGGTAGGCCTTGCCTTCGAGGGTGACTTCCACCTCGAGGGGACGGTCGCCAAAGACGCTAAGGCTGTTGTCGACAATGGTTGCCTTGAAGCCTGCCTCGTTCAATAGGGCTGCCAGCAGGCCGGTCTTGTCGAGATAGGTACCGCAGTTGCTGGTGAACACGTCGTGTGCCGGAGTCATGGCGTAGTTGACGCGGGCTAGGTCGACGGTGTTGAGGTGCACGTTGTCCACCACCCAGTCTCGGATGGCGACGATGTATTCCTTGGCGTTGCTCTTCTTGAGGTTGGAGAGGAGAGTGACGGCGGCGGGCAGGGCAGTCTCGGCGGTGTAGAGGGGCTTTTCGCCCAACTGGAACTCCACGTCATAGCCTTTGCGGGCAGGCATGTAGGGGTCGTTGAGGGTTTGGGGCAGGTTGTGCTCCATCTGAGTGTGACCGTCGGCATAGCGTATCTCGTAGTGCTTGACGGGGCAGTCTTGGTTGAGGTTAAACCGCTCGACGAGGAGGCTGCTGTTGCGATGCAGGGTGTAGTCGAGGACAATGGTGCAGTTGTATTCGAGTGCGGTATGCACAATTGCCATCTCGCGGATGTCGTTGAGGCGTCCGCAGTCGGTGCACTCGCTGGGCAGTTGCAGCACAAAGGCGTTCTGCGGTGTCACCACCTTGGTGCCGTCGGCCATGATGGTGTAGCACTCGTTGATGGTGAGGGTTTCGAACGAGGGGTTGTAGCTGATAAAGGTCTCGCCCTTGTCGGCGTAT
>JAEEIS010000149.1 GCA_016281475.1 Bacteroidales bacterium | reverse complement strand
GCGTGTCCAACTTCCGCACGAAAGCCTTCTCGCCTCCCATCATCTGCATCATGCCGTTCACATCGTGCGGCACATAGAAGCTGTAGTTCCATGCATTGCCTTCAATCAAGCCCTCGCCGCTGGTGGAGAGCAAGGAATAGGGTGTTTTCCAGCTGCCATCGCTGTAACGTGCGCGTACAAAGCCATCCTTATAGACGTTGCGGTAGCTCAATGCCCGCTGGCGGTAGCTCTCCATCACCGAGTCGGGATGACCTGGCTCGTCGGGCAGTTCGTAGTCCAATCCGCGCGACATCGCCCAATAAACACACCAGTCCTCGTAAGCATTCTCCAGTGTGACGGAGGTGCCGTTGCGGCTCTTGTCAAAGGGGACATAGCCTATCTCCTTGTACAGCCTAGTGTGGTCGTAATAGCCCACATTGGTGGTGGAGAAGATGGAATGCATAGTTTCCAACTCTTGCTCGGTGTCGGGCTGGAGTGTGTTGAGGGCGGCATCCACCATCACCGAAACACCGTGGTAGCCTATCATGCACCAGTTCTCACCACCATGATGGCTCCATACGGGCAGCATGTGGTGGGGGCTTCGGTCGTAGTGGTTATAGAGCGACAGGGCAAGGTTGCGGCTCATGGCGGTATCAGTGAGGTTGATGAGGGGGTGCAGAGCGCGGTAGGTGTCCCACAGCGAGAAGATGGTGTAACGGGTATACCCGCCATAGTTCTTTTCATCAATATCCTGATAGATGGAGGGGTTTATCATGGTGTGGTAGTAGGAGGTGTAAAACATAGCCAACGCGTCTTCCGGCCCCTGTGCCTCGATGCGACCCAGCATCCGGTTCCAATTGATGTGAGTCAGTTCGCGCACTACGTCGAAATGGCTGCGGTACTTGGGGTCGCCTTGATGCACGATGAGCAGCGTTTCGTGCGTCTGCATGTCACGATAAGACACACATGAGGCATCACGAGAGTACTGGCACCCTTCGTGCCGCACGGCCTCGCTGGCACCCCAAGTGCTGTTGGGCGAAAGACCCACGATTACCTCAAGAGTGTCGTTTCCACCGTCTTCAAATTCAAACCAGCACACCGGTTTGCGTCCTGCCATCTCGGGGAAGTTGTGCTCTTGGTCAAAACGGTTCCAAAAACCATGGTACGACAGCGGGGCAAAGTCGTGGTAGCCATACTGCTTGATGCGTTTGTTGAACTGGATATAATAATACAGCTTGCGGCAGCGGTTCCAGCCGCTGGTCATGCGCCAACCGCTGATGCTGTACGTACCCTCCACCCTGCATTCTGCCCAAAGCACCTTGCCGTCGTAGTTGTAGATGCCGTGATTGAGGTCGAGGATGATTTTTTGCGCCGCACCCTTGGGAAAGATGTAGCGGTGCACGCCGCAACGCTTTGTGGCGGTCAGTTCGCAACGAATGTTGTCGTCGTCGAGCGTGACGGCATAGTAGCCCGGCGCGGCCACCTCGGTCTCGTGGCGGAAACGCTGGCGATAGCCCCCGTCGGGGTTGTCGGCGGTGCCGGGGTTGAGCTTCGTCTCGCCGCTGTAGGGCATGATGAGAATGTCGCCCAAGTCGCTGTGTCCGGTGCCGCTGAAATGGGTGTGGCTGAAGCCTACGATGCTGCTGTCGCGGTGCTGGTAACCGGCACAGTAGTCGTAGACGCGCGGCTGATAAACCCCATTGATGTTGTGGGGAATGGTGTCCGTGTCAGGACTCAGCTGCACGAAGCCGTAAGGGAAACAGGCACCGGGAAAGGTGTGTCCCATACCGTTGGTGCCGATAAACACATTAACCCAGCGACCATAGTCGGGACTCTTCTTAGTTTCTTGAGCCATAAGCGATAAAAATATGGCACATAAGAGGCAAAATAGGCTTATTCTTTTCATGGTGTAGTATGTTTTCAGGATGCAAAAATACGAAAATAATTAAAAAATATGTATCTTTGCAGTCGAAATAAAGATAATAAAAATGCGAAAAGCCACTATTTATATCATCTTCCTTGTCGCTATCGCGCTGTATGCCAGCTGCACTCCTGACGATTATGTGCCACCTGCAACAGGCCAAACACCACAAGAAGAAATCGTCGATTCTATAATTAATGACTCTATCCCAATTAGTGGCGGTGATAATGACACCATTAACGACACAATTCCGCTTGTAGAGGTGAACTTATTACTAAACGGAGGGTTAGAGCAATGGGTAGACCCACAGACGGCAGACCCCTATGATATACCCGAACATTGGTTTCGCCACAACAACTTAAATGTTAGGAAAAACAACACCATTGTCACAGAGGGGATATATTCGGCAAAGATGGAGTCGTTGGAGACAGGCTCAACGGCAAGAGTAGACCAACGTGTGCCGGTAACACCAGGTAGTAGGATAAGAATCCGCTTTAGCTACTACGTTGAACAATGGAAATCGAAAGGTGCCAGAACCTACTGCTACTTCCGAACGAGGGCTACAGAAGCATCCAATATATCTGCTGAAGATTTAAAAGATTTCTATGGACAGGAGGCCTATTACATCATTCGTGGGGGTGGGTATGGCCTGACCTATCTGCCACACGATTTGAACGTATGGCAGACGTTTGACGAGACAATCGAAGTGCCTCCGACGGCAAACTATTTTGTGTTTGGTGTCAACAGTTATCACGGCACAATCATATATGTGGACGACTGT
>JAEEIS010000148.1 GCA_016281475.1 Bacteroidales bacterium | reverse complement strand
GCTTGCCGCCATCCTCTTTGCCTTCCAAATCTACGGCGACTTCTCAGGCTACTCCGACATAGCCATCGGCACAGCCAAACTTTTCGGTATACGACTGATGCGCAACTTCAACGTACCTTACTTCAGCCGCGACATTGCCGAATTCTGGCGAAGGTGGCATATATCCCTCACCACCTGGTTTCGCGACTACGTCTACATCCCCCTTGGCGGCAGCCGCTGTTCCAAAGCCAAAATCATCCGCAACACCTTCGTGATTTTCCTCCTCAGCGGCTTTTGGCATGGTGCCAACTGGACATTCATCGCATGGGGAGCCTACCACGCCCTACTCTTCCTACCCCTCATTCTCTTGGGCAAAAACCGCCGCTACCGCGACACCGTGGCCGAAGGTCGTCTGCTGCCCAGCATAAAGGAAAGCGGAGCCATGTTGCTCACCTTCCTGCTTGCCACCATCGGCTGGATTATCTTCCGTGCCGACAACATCGTCCAGGCGTGGCACTACATCTCCGCCATCCCCGGCAAAGGACTCCTTACCATTCCCAGCCACCCCTCCCCCATCCATTACATGCACCTCTTTGCCTTCATCTTCCTCGTGCTGGTCGAAGAGTGGTGTCACCGCAGTCAAGGCTGTCCCCTGCAATTCTCCCGCATCCGTCCACGGGCCATACGGTTCGCCCTCTACCTAGTCGTCCTAGTCACCATCGCCCTCTTCAATCCCGGCACGGGCAACCAATTCATCTATTTCCAATTCTGAACCATGAAAAAGTTCCTCATCCGCACCCTCCTCTTTATCGTCCTCGCCACCATTGTCATGGCTGTTCTCGACGTATGTCTCACCAACAAACTTCGTCAACGACACGTAGGTCCCTATGCCTGCTGGACAGACATCTTCCACGGACAAATCACCGCCGACCTCATCATCATGGGCAATTCGCGGGCATGGGAACACATCTCGCCCACCATTCTCGACTCCGCCCTCCTCACCCACACCTATAACCTAGGATTCGACGGCAGTGCCTTTAATAGGCAATACACTCGTTACCGCCTTTATCGAAAGTACAATCCAAAACCTCGCATCATAATCCAAAATATCGACGAGGCCACCCTCGCCCACACCTCTGGCTACGACCAATATCAATACTTCCCCTACTTCAACGATGCCGATGTCCGCCACTGGGTATTACCATACGAACAATACACCCTCGCCGACAAAATGCTCCCATTCTACCGCTATGCCAACTTCGGTCTACGGAACCTATACAAAGACGTAAACACCTCTATCAAAGGCTACTGTAGCATGAATCTCCATTGGGGGGTCGACACCCTATCACTCAACCTTGACACAACATTCGGCGAAGACCCTAGAACCATGGTAGAATTCGAACAATTCCTTGCCGATGCCACCGCAGAAGGCATCCAAGTCATACTTGTCCATACTCCCATCCATTCCTATCTCTCTCGCCACCGAGGCTTCTCTCCCCAAATGTGGAGCATCTACCAACACTACGCCGACAAGTACCACCTGCCCATACTCAACTACCTAGACGACACCCTTTGTAACGACACACGTTACTTCTACAACATCATGCACCTCAACCGTCAAGGCTCCGAAATCTTCTCTCGCCATTTGGCCGAGGACCTCAAGCCACTCATTGAAACGAAAATAAACTGACCATGCAAAATGAATGTCAACGGCCTCGCGCCGTCATTTTCGACTTTGGAAACGTCCTAGTGCGATGGGAACCCGAACGGGTGTTCCTGCCCTACTTCGAGGGCGACCAGGCACGCTACTGGTTCTTTTGGCGGCACGTCTGCGACCAGCAGTTCCGCGACCGCATCGACGCTGGCGAAGATTCACACCTAGTCATCCGAGAGCGTCAGGCTCTTTACCCTGAATATGCCGAAGCCATCGAGATGTACATGTCGCGCTGGGAGGACTCCCTGCCAGGCGAAATGCCCGACATGCGCCAGTTGGTGCAGGAGCTCAAGTCCAACCCCGCCATCGGCATCTACGGCCTCACCAACTGGTCAATGGAAACATTCCCACAAGCCCGGGCCAAATTCCCTGTGTTGCAACTGATAGACCACTACGTCGTATCAGGCGACATACGCGCCGTCAAGCCCCACCCCAAAATCTTCCAAACACTGCTCGACCGCTACAACCTCCGTGCCGACCAGTGCCTCTTCGTCGACGACAACCCCGCCAACATCGAAGGCGCCAACCGTCTCGGGCTGCAAGGCATCCTCTTCCACAATGCCGACCATCTGCGAACCATACTCTCCACGTCCATGTAAAACCACATAAAAACACCCTTATGCAGCAGCCAATTTTATTTTTTTAATTACTAATTATTAATTTTTTCGTATCTTTGCAAAACATCAACATACCAATTTAAAACGCAACATCCACATGGTCAGAAAAATATTCCTTTGGTTCATTGGCAAGTATCGCCATGCTACCGCCTCACGATGGCTCATTCTCGCCATTGATATCATCACACTGATAGCCGCCTTCGCAGTCACCGACTTGCTACGGCTCTACACATCCCCCCACATCGACTGGCCTTCATTAGCGGTCAAGCTCAGTGCCTTCATCGTCCTTGCCTCCATCTGCTACGTCAGCATAGGCACCCACCGATCCATCATCCGGCACTCAGGTCTTTATGACATTTACAAAGTAGTTATATCCAACGCTATAGCCACCGTCATTCTCATTGTTTTCAATCTCGTCAACAACAACCACCCCATCATCCAAAACCGCTATACCCCCGCCTATAGCGAGATACTGATGACCTTTGCGTTCCAGATTGCCGCAATGATTGCCACTCGACTCGCCCTTCAGCGAATCTACAACGAATACGTCCGCCGTCGTCGCCCAACTTGCAACACCCTTATCTATGGTGCTGGTGCTGCAGGCGTTATCGCTTACAATGCACTCATGCAAGACCACTCCCACGAATACAAGATTGTAGCATTCCTAGACGACGACCACAAAAAGACCGACACCGCCCTCAACGGCATACGCACACTCCTCCCGGAAACTGCCCTTAATCCCGACTACATCAAAAAGCACAATATCGAAGTACTCCTCATCGCCATCCCCACTATCAAACTCGAGCGCAAACAAGCCATCATGAACAAGGGGCTTGATCTCGGACTCACCGTCAAGGCCGTTCCACATATCAATGCATGGATTAACGACAGCTTCACCGCTAATCAAATCCAAGACATCAAGATTGAAGACCTGCTGGAACGCGAAACCATCCACCTCGACAACGTCAACATCATCCGCGAGGTGGCCGACAAGGTAGTTCTTGTCACTGGTGCCGCAGGCTCTATCGGCAGCGAGATTTGCCGCCAGCTTATCCAGTACGCACCCCAGAAAGTCGTCATGCTCGACCAAGCCGAATCACCCATGTACGACCTCCAGTTCGAGCTCCGCAGCAACGAACCCTACTGCCGCTACACTGACCACATGGAATTTGTCATCGCCAACGTTAAAGACCGACAGCGCATGCAGGAAGTCTTCTCCAAATACCATCCCCAGATAGTCTACCACGCCGCTGCCTACAAGCATGTCCCCTTCATGGAGGAAAACCCCTACGAAGCCATTCTCGTCAACGTCTTTGGCACCAAAAATCTCGCTGACCTCGCCATTGAAAACGGCACACAGAAATTCGTCATGATTTCCACCGACAAGGCGGTCAATCCCACCAACGTTATGGGAGCCACCAAGCGCATGGCCGAAATCTACATCCAGAGCCGGAGCACCGACACCACACACTTCGTCACCACCCGTTTCGGCAACGTCCTTGGTTCCAACGGCAGCGTCATACCCTTGTTCAAAAAGCAACTCGCCGCTGGCGGCCCCCTCACCGTCACCCATCGCGACATCATCCGCTACTTCATGACCATCCCCGAAGCCTGCAACCTCGTGCTCGAAGCAGGGGCCATGGGCGAAGGTGGCGACATCTTCGTCTTCGATATGGGTAAGCCCGTCAAGATATACAATTTGGCACAGAAGATGATTCAGCTCTCTGGCCTAAAGAATATCGAAATCAAAGAAGTCGGTCTGCGTCCAGGGGAGAAACTCTACGAAGAGCTCCTCGCCAACAAAGAGGCCAATATACCCACCTACCACCCCAAAATCATGCGTGCGCAAGTGCGCCGCTACCCCATCGAAGACATCGACCGCGCCTATGCCGAACTATGGGATCTCATGCCCACGCTCGACCCCATGACACTGGTCCGCAAAATGAAGAAAATAGTACCCGAATTCAAGAGCAACAACAGCATCTACTGTCAACTCGACAAAGAAAACGTGACTTCCAACCCAGCCTAACGACAAGGCCTTCGGATGAAAGATCTGATTGCATTTGTGAAACGATTGTTCCTTGGCCTCAAATGGTACGAGGCTAGTGAATATGCTCTGATGATAGCCATTGCCGTCACCATGCCCCTCCAGTGGCACATCTCTTTATGGTGTCTAGTGTTGCTGTGTGCCAATACCCTAGCCCGTATCATCGCCACCCACCATATTGGGAACCCAGCCTTGGACCGCCCAACACGCATCTGCCTCTACCTGATGGTGCTCTTTTATCTTCTCTTTGCCCTTAGCGGCACATACAGCAACAACCCTAACGAAGCCATCTCTACCATCACCACGATGCTCCCCCTGCTACTTTTTCCCCTCATATTCCTGCTCAGCGACACCCGATACCTCACCCGCCGCCACCTTTCTCTCCTCGCTTACCTGCTTGCCACCACACTCACTATCCGCTTTGGCCTCATGCTCATTCGGTCAGCATTCCACTCGATCGACAGCCAACTTTTCGCTGGTATCACCCACCTCTTCACCGCTCTACTGGCCCAAATAGTATCTCCTCTCTCCCAACTTACACCCTTTCCCCAACTATACAACCCACTTGCCGCCCAACCCATCCGCGCCGTCGCCCACCTATTCAACAACACCCCGTTCGAACACCTCAAATACTATATTTTTGACCCCTTGCACCACAACTACCTAGCACTCTATATTCTCACAGCCATCACCCTGCTCTACACCGAGCTAGTCCGCCACTGGCACACACCCCGCTGGCATCGCCTACGGTGGTTCGTCATCATCGACATAGGCCTCCTCTCCTCCTACATCCTGCTGAGCGGCTCCCGATCAGGCATGGTTGCATGGGTCCTGCTTGCCACCGCCTGCCTACTCCACCTCGCCTTTTGTCGACACAAATGGCGCACCATCGGTATCATACTCGCAACCACAGTTCTCATCATCGGCATCACCTACTGCATCTCACCCAAAACCTACTCACGCGTCACCGACACCGCAAAAAATATCCATGCCGGAGAAGAAGGTGACGTGCGTCAAAATCTCTGGCAATGTGGACTGGAAATAGCCAAAGACCAGCTCGTTTTCGGTTACGGATGCGACGGCTACTGGGATTCCCTATTTTCTCGCTATAAAGCCAACGACCAAATAAATGCCTCTATCTCAAAATTTAGCACCCACAATCAATACCTCGAAACCACTCTGGCAACCGGCCTAATCGGGCTAGTCGTGATGCTGGCGATGATTATCTTTCCAGTCATTCTATCATTTCGTCGCCCACACCGCAACCTACCCATGATTCTCTTCACTGTGGTCTACGCAACATGCATCTTCTTCGAGGCCACCTTTGGCCGACAAATGGGCCTCCTCTTCATCGGCTTCTGGTACTGCATCATACTCCACTACTCCCGACCCAATATTTTCCCTGCAAAAACAGCCTAGGCACATCTCCCGACAACTTCACTCGCACAGATATGCATTACATCATGAAAGAAGAAACAGATGCATCTGAATATTATGCGTCGTTTTTTATTTATATGAAAAAAAAAAAGTATTTTTGCAAGTTGGATTGTTGATGCCCATGGCATCAAATGTTGTGTATATAGGCTGATTTTAAAGTAAATAAATAATATATATAAATATTATGCAAGACATTAATATTGCAGTTATCGGCCTGGGTTATGTGGGTCTTCCGCTTGCCCGGCTTTTCTCTACCAAGTACAAGACTATTGGCTACGACATGAACAAGGCACGCGTAGATGCGCTGATGGAGGGCCATGACGCGACCCTCGAGGTGAGCGACGACCTACTGCAGGATGCCATCAAGAACCACGGTTTCCGTTGCACTGCCGACATTGAGGAGATACGCGGGTGCAACTTCTACGTCGTTGCCGTCCCCACCCCAGTGGACCGCAACAACACGCCCGACCTCTCGCCGCTATACGGTGCCAGCGAGGTGGTTGGCAAGGTAATCAGCAAGGGCGACATCGTGGTGTACGAGTCGACCGTCTACCCCGGCGTGACCGAGGAGGAGTGCATCCCCGTGGTGGAACGGGTGTCGGGCTTGAAATACAACGTGGACTTCTACGCCGGATACAGCCCCGAGCGCATCAATCCCGGCGACAAGGTGCATACGGTGGAGAAGATTACGAAAATCACTTCTGGTTCCACTCCCGAGGTGGCAGACTTGGTGGACCAAGTGTACGCCTCGGTGCTGACCAACGGCACCCATCGTGCCGCCAGCATCAGGGTGGCCGAGGCCGCCAAAGTGATTGAGAACAGCCAGCGCGACATCAATATCGCCTTCGTCAACGAGTTGTCGAAGATTTTTACCCTCATGGGCATCGACACGCTCGACGTGCTAGAGGCGGCGGGCACAAAATGGAATTTCATTAAGATGAACCCCGGTCTGGTGGGCGGCCACTGCATTTCGGTCGACCCCTATTACCTGGCACAGTGCGCCCAGCGGCTGGGCTACAACCCTGAAATCATCCTTGCCGGCCGCCGCATGAACGACGGCATGGGTGCCTACGTGGCCGACCGCACCGTGAAGTTGATGCTCAAGAAAGGCATCCAGGTGCTGGGGTCGAAGATTATCATCATGGGATTCACCTTCAAGGAGAACTGCCCCGATGTGCGCAACACTCGCGTGATTGACATCTACCACGCCCTGAAGGAGTATAGTGCCGACATCACGGTCTACGACCCGTGGGCGTCGCCCGAGCGGGTGAAGCACGAATACGGCATCGACATAGTGAACGAACTGCCCAAGGACAAGTATCACGCTGCCATCGTCGCCGTCGCCCATCGCCAGTTTAGGGAGATGGAGATTGACTTCGACAGCCTGCTGGAGAAGATCCACGTCATCTTCGACGTGAAGGGCATCATGCCTCGCGAACTGGTGGACGGAAGACTTTAGGAAATGCGTTAACGTGTTAATGTGCCAATGTGTAAATCGATTCACAAATTAACACATTCACGAATTTACGAATTCAAAAGATTCTAATTATGGCTAATTTTGCATTGATTGGGGCGGCAGGCTATATCGCTCCGCGACATCTGAAGGCTATCGCCGATACGGGCAACACACTGTTGGCAGCCTACGACAAGTTCGACAGCGTGGGTCGGCTGGACAGCTTCTTCCCCGACTGCTCGTTCTTTACCGAGCAGGAACAGTTCGACCGCTTCTGTTCAAAGCAGCAGCGTACTGACAATCCGCTGCAGTGGGTCTCTATCTGTACGCCCAACTATACTCACGACGCCTTTATCCGCTACGGACTGCGGCTGGGATGCGACGTCATCTGTGAGAAACCTGTAGTGCTAAATCCTTACAACATCGACAACTTGGTCGAGATGGAACAGGAGACTGACCATCACGCCTACACCATCCTACAACTGCGCCTGCACGACGCTATCGTGGCTCTGAAACGTAAGGTGGACGAGGGGCCGAAGGACAAGGTGTACGACGTCGACCTCACCTATATCACCTCGCGCGGACGGTGGTACTACTCGTCGTGGAAGGGCGACGTGCACAAGAGCGGCGGCGTGGCTACCAACATCGGCGTGCATTTCTACGACATGTTGCAATGGGTGTTCGGCCCTGTACGGATGAATGTGGTGCATGTGATGAGCCACGACCGCGTGGCGGGCTACCTGGAGTTGCGTCAGGCAAGGGTGCGCTATTTCCTCAGCATCAATGCCGACTGCCTGCCTGCCAATGCCGTGGAGGGCGAGAAACGCACTTACCGGACTATCCTTATCGACGGCGACGAGTTTGAATTCAGCCAAGGGTTCACCGAACTGCATACCAAGAGCTATCAGGAGATTCTGGCGGGCAGAGGCTTCCGCATCAGCGAGGCACGCAACTGCATCCAGATTGTGAGCGACATCCGCCATGCCACCCCCATCGGACTGAAAGGCGACTACCACCCGTTGGCTAAACTGCCGTTGGCACCTCACCCCTTTGGATGGGCGGATATGCGATATTAATTGAAAGAGGGAGTTAAAGTGGGAGTAATATAAAATGGGAGTTAAATATGGAATTTAGAGACCTCAAAAAACAATACCAACTACTGAAGGGCGATATCGACAAGGCTATGTGCGATGTGGCCGCCTCGGGTGCCTACATCATGGGGGCTCCCGTGAAAGAACTGGAACAGGAACTGGCCGATTACGTAGGTGTGAAACATTGCATTGCCTGCGCCAACGGCACCGACGCGCTGACGATGGCCCTGAAGGCTTTGGGCGTGGGCAAGGGCGACGCGGTGTTTGTGCCCGACTTCACTTTTTTCGCCACCGCCGAGGTGGTGGCTCTCGAGGGCGCCACACCGGTGTTTGTGGATGTTGACCCTCGGACCTTTAATATGGATCCCAAAAGCCTTGACGATGCCATCCGGTCGGTACACGACCACATGACGCTGCGCCCAAAGGCAGTGATAGCGGTTGACCTATTCGGCCAGCCCGCCAACTACCCCGAGTTGCGCTCCATCACCAAGCGCGAAGGCATGTTTTTGATTGAGGACGGCGCACAGGGTTTCGGCGGCAGCATCCGCCTGCCCAAACCTTCTGGCGAGGGAACGATGGTGAAACGCGCCTGTAGCTTTGGCGACATCTCGACTACCTCGTTCTTCCCCGCCAAACCGCTGGGCTGCTATGGCGACGGCGGCGCGGTGTTTACCGACAACGACGAATGGGCGGCTCTGGTGGAGTCGTATCGCGTGCATGGCAAGGGCAGCCACAAGTACGACAATGTGCGCATCGGATTGAACAGCCGTCTCGACACGATGCAGGCAGCCATCCTGCGCATCAAGCTGAAGGCGTTTAAGGAGCACGAACTGGCCGACGTGAATCGTGTGGCAGAATACTATAGCCAGCTGCTGGGCGGCATGACCAAATTCCTCAAGAAAGAAATACGGATTGCCACCCCATACGTGCCAGAAGGATATAGCAGCAGCTGGGCACAATATACGATACAGTTGAGCGTCCCCTCCGGCGAAGGCACCTTCAATCGCGAGGCTCTGCAGGCCAAGTTGAAGGCCAAGGGCATCCCCACTATGATATACTATCCCACTCCGATGAGCGCACAGACAGCATTCAAGGAGTATCACAGCTTCGCCCTTACCCCCAATGCCGAACGGCTGGCAAAGAGCGTACTGTCTCTCCCCATGCACCCCTACCTCACACGCGAGGAGGTGCGCTCGGTGGTGGAGGGGCTAATCTACTCCATCTGACATGCAAATACTTACCGACAGCCTGCATCGCATTGCCTACGCCACCGACGCCTCCGCCTATCGCGAGCTGCCCATGGGCGTGGCTTACCCACAAAACGAACAGGAGATTGCAGAGCTAATCCACGAGGCAGAACGTCTCCACACCCACCTTATTCCGCGGGCGGGGGGTACCAGTATTGCCGGGCAGGTGGTCGGTAGCGGTATTGTTGTAGACATCAGCCGCCACTTCAACCACATCCTCAAGTTCAATAGTCAGGAACGATGGGTGTGGGTGGAGCCCGGCGTAGTGCGCGACGAGCTGAACCTCTTCCTCAAACCCTACGGACTCTTCTTCAGTCCCGAAACATCCACCAGCAACCGCTGCTGCATCGGCGGCATGGTGGGCAACAACTCGTGCGGCACCCATTCGCTGGTGTATGGCAGCACCCGCCACCATGTGCTGGAAATACGCGGGCTGCTCAGCGACGGTACCCCGTTCTCTACATCCGACCCCATGGGGAACCCACTGATGGAACAGATTTGCAGCCAACTGTCGTCGTGGGCCTCCAACCCTCACATCCGGCAACTTATAGCAGCTCATTTCCCCGACCCCAGCCTGCGTCGCCGCAGTTGTGGCTATGCCATCGACGAATGCATCGCTCCGCTAGCAGCCAATGGGGAAGGACATCCCGACCTCAGCTCAATCATCACCGGGTCTGAAGGCACTCTGTGCTTCATCACCGCCATCAAACTCTCGCTCGACCCCCTACCTCCCAAGCAGCAGATGGTGATCTGTGCCCATTGCGACAGCCTGTCAAAGAGCTATCAGGCCAACCTCGCAGCCCTGCGGCACGGTCCTGTGGCTGTGGAGCTGATGGATGGCAAAATTCTGGAGCTCTGCCGCAACAACCGCACTCAGGACCGCAACCGTTTCTTTATCGAAGGCGAACCGGCTGCCCTCATCATTGCCGAGTTCAACGGCGACGAGATGGACTCTCATGCCAATGCCCTCGAGCAGGAGCTACTCGACCAACACCTTGCCTATCACTGCAGCCGCGTTTATGGCAACGACATCAACCGCGTGTGGGCATTGCGCAAGGCCGGTCTGGGCGTGCTTACCGGTGTCAAAGGCGACGCAAAACCCATCGGCGTTATTGAAGATACCGCCGTCGCACCCGAACGGCTGCCAGCCTACCTCGACGAGTTTCAGCAGATGATGGACCGCCTCGGTCTGAGCTGCGTTTACTACGGCCATATCGGCACCGGCGAACTTCACCTCCGTCCCATCCTCGACATCAAGCGACAACGCGACCGCCAGCTCTTCCGTCAAGTGGCCGAAGAGACTGCCCAACTGGTGAAGAAACACCACGGCAGCCTCAGCGGCGAGCATGGCGACGGCCGTCTCCGCGGTGAATTCATACCCATCATGTACGGCGACGAGGTCTACCAACTGATGCGCCAAGTGAAACAATGTTGGGACCCCGACGGTGTGTTCAACATGGGCAAGATAGTCGACGCGCCACCTATGGACCAATGCCTGCGCTACGACGTGGGTCAGGCCTACCGTTGCTCCGACAGCGACCTGATGTGCAGCATCGAGCAGTGCAACGGTGCGGGCGACTGCCGCAAGAGCAACGCCATTGGCGGCACCATGTGCCCCACCTTCAAACTCACCCACGACGAACTGATGTCCACCCGCGCCCGCGCCAACGTGCTACGCGAGGTGCTGACACGCGGACTGCCCAACAAGGGCGAAAAGGATGCCGCCGCACTCGAAGAGATGCTCTACAGTTGTCTGGCATGCAAGGGATGCCGTGGCGAATGTCCCTCCAATGTCGACATGACCCTCATCCGCTCGCAAGTGCTGCAGATGCTCTACGACCGACACGGAACCCCCTTCCGCAGTTGGATGGTGGCACGCATGGCAATGGTCGAAAAACTGGGCCACACAGTCCGTCCCATCTATAACCTTTTCGCTACCAACCCCTTCACCTCATCGCTCATCAAACGGATGGTCACCTTCGCTCCCGAGCGTAGCATTCCCACCCTCAGCCGTCAGACCATGCGCCAACAGATTGAGAAGACCTATCCCACCACTTCGGAGAAACATTCGGTGAATGGTACTCTCCCCTCACAAGAGGGAACACTGCCACACTCGGACAATCCCCAATTCTCAATTCTCAATTCTCAATTAAAAAAGGTCTACCTCTTCGCCGACGAATTCACCGATATGCAGGAGGCCGAACTAGGTCTCACCTTCGCCCGCCTGCTCGTCGCATTGGGCTACGAGGTGGTTATTCCTAAGACTGTTGAGAGCGGTCGTGCCGCCATTTCTAAAGGCTGTCTGCATCTGGCTGCCCGTTTTGCCCGAAAGAATGTCCGCCGTCTCCACAACCTCATTACCGACGACACCCCCCTCATAGGCATCGAACCCAGCTGCATTCTCTCCTTCCGCGACGAATACCCGTCCCTTGTACCCGAAGCCATGCGCGACGATGCTGAGCAATTGGGCAAAAACTGTCTCCTCTACGACGAGTTCATCATGCGCGAAGTGGCCCGTGGCAACATCACCGCAGAACAGTTCTGCAGCGATGCCGTAGAAATATGGCTCCACGGCCACTGCCATCAAAAAGCACTTGTGGGTATCGAAAAGACCGCCGCGATGCTGCGTCTATTAAAAGGATGCCAACTGCACGTCATTCCCAGCAGTTGCTGCGGCATGGCAGGTTCGTTCGGCTACGAAAAAGAGCACTACCGCACCTCGCTCGCCATTGGCGAAATGATTCTCTTCCCCACCATTCGCAAAGCCATGCAGCAACACGACTCCAATCCTGTCACTCCCACCCTTGTCGCCGCACCCGGCACCTCGTGCCGACAGCAAATACTCGATGGCACAGGCATCCACGCCGTTCATCCCATCGAGATAATGTACCGATACTTGAAAAGTGAAAATTGAAACTTCGCGGCGGCGGGTTATTGGTCGCTCCCGCGAGATTTCAATTTTCACCTTTCAATTTTCAATTTCATACAATCTCTTCGTCGCAAATCTTAATAATAATGTCGCCCGAACTGTCGGTGGCAGTCCATTGTGTGGTGTCCGCGCAACTCGACCCCGTCTTGGGCTCAAGGCTATGAGCGGGAGAATAGCCTGTGCGATAGGTGGTACATGCACAACGTTTCTGCTTGCATGCACTAACCGTGGCGATAAGGGCAATTATGCCCAATGCAATCAATAACTTCTTCATAATATAGGTTTATTAGTTCTCTACAATATTCCTTGGGTCAATGTTTCATAAACGAATACCCCTTCATCAGTCCCGTGGTGGCACTGCCGATAAAGCCCAGCACCTGCTTGCCTTCGTCGGTCTGACCATACAGTTCCTTCACCATTTCCACCGCATGGCTGATGGTCATACCCTTCTGAAACACATAGCGGTAGATGTCGGTGATATGATTGATACTCTCGCGCGAAAATCCTCTCCTTTGCAAGCCCAGCGAATTAACCCCGGCATAGGAGATAGGATAGCGTGCCGCCTTCACAAATGGCGGTATATCCTTGTCCACCAGCGACCCACCCGCCGTTATCACATGCGACCCTATATGGATGAACTGCAAACAGGCAGTCTTCCCACCCAGTATCACATAGTCGCCCACAATCACATGTCCCGCCAGCGTGGCGTTGTTGGCAAACACGCATCGGTCGCCCACCACGCAGTCGTGCGCCACATGCACGTATGCCATAATCAGATTGTTATTGCCTATCACCGTGCGACCCGATGCCGAAGTGCCGCGGTTGATGGTGCAGCATTCGCGAATCACGTTCTCATCGCCAATCTCACACGTGGTGTATTCGCCCGCAAACTTCAAGTCCTGCGGAATGGCAGAAATCACCGATCCTGGGAAAATATGGCAGTTCTTTCCGATGCGTGCACCGGGATAGATTACCACATTCGGCTCTATCACAGTGCCGTCGCCAATCACCACATCCTCACAGATGGTGGTGAAGTTGCCTATCTTCACGTCCTTGCCTATCTTGGCATCGGGGTGTATGTCGTTCAATATCATTTCTTGACTTTTTGTATATATTTTTGTATATAATTGATTAAGTATTGACTGAATGCCGCATTGGCCTTATGGCCAGGCTTATAGATGGAGAAATGCCCCTGTAGCGGCATTCCCACCAGCCTCACATCGCCCACAAAGTCAAGCAGTTTATGTCTTGCTGGCTCGTTAGTATAGTAGGGTTCTGTAGTGTTGAGCACCCCGTCGTGAACCCTAAACTGCGACGGGTCCTTGTGGAACGTCCTGCCCAGCCTGCGCAGCTGACGGTGTCCCAATTCCTTGTTCACATACACCAAAGCATTGTCCAAGCTCCCGCCCTTGATAAGGTTCAAATGCAGCAGCGGCTCAATCTCATGCAGAAACACAAAGGTGCGGCATGGCGCAATACCCGAGGCATACTGCGACAGGTCGTCGATATGCGCGCTCTGTCTCCCTATCACGCTGCCCGCAAAATCTATCACACAGTCCACGGCAAACGTACTGGCGGGTTCCACGTCATACACCGACCCTGTCGGCTCATACTCAAAATGCAACGGCTCCTCAAATGCAAACACCCGTCGCTCCGCGTCCTGTTCGCGGATGCCCACACGCGTAATCTGCAATAGCCAAGGCCGCGCCGACCCATCGAGGATAGGCACCTCGCCGCCGTCCAGTTCCACCAGCACATTGTCCAGCTGGCATCCGTGCAGGGCCGACATCAGGTGCTCTATCGTGGCAATGCTGTGCCGACCCGACCCGATAGTAGTGCCGCGCACCGTCTCGCTCACCTCCGTGGCCAAAGCCTTTTGGGTGATGATATTAAACCTGTCGGTACGGCGGAAGGCGATGCCGAAGTCGGGCGGTGCGGGACACACCGTCACCGTCACCGTCCTTCCCGTGTGCAACCCCATCCCCGTGAGGTGGAATTCCTTCTTTATCGTGGTCTGCTTCATGGTATGGGGTTAAAACGAAAGTCGGTCATGCGATACAGCAGAGCCTGCTGGTTTTCAAAGCCCCAGTCGGCACGCGTGTGCGTGAACGACAGCGGATACAGCACTCCCTGCGGCAGCACGATGGCAGGCGACTTGAAGAAGTCGGTCCCCTTCTGCTGTATGCCGCACACAAAATAGAGTATTATGTCGTTCGCCATACCGGCGTATGTGCTAGTGGGTTCCGTCTTATAACGTTCACGAAACAGATCCACAAACGCCTTGTGCTGCGGGTTTGACATATCCCAGTCGGCATAGAATGTATGGTAGTTCAAATTCTGCAACTGCGCGAAATCCACATCGTTGTACGTCGCTGCCCAGTCGTCGAAAGTCACCAGATAGGGTGTGCGGCTCTTGAACGCCGACAGCTTGTTGAGCAGCTGCGACGAGTAGATGCGGTTTTTCGCCTTGTCCTGCTGGTAGAGGCTCACCACCACCGACTGTCCGCTGCCCTTCAGCAGGGTGGTCAGCTGGCTGCTCTTAGCCCAGTCCACCAGCGTATACTTCATGTCGTCGTAGCGTGCCATCTCGGTGGTCAGCGCGTTGAGGGCAGTCTGCTCCGCCTTCGCACCCGAGTGCACCACATACACCGGCATCCCCGGCAGTGTACGGTGTATCACGCGCACCGCAGTCCGCGCCATCGCCTCTATCGAGGGCTGGCACTTAAACACATACGGGTTGCCCACCACTATCTCCTGGCGGTCGGCCGCCGGGTTGACGATAAACAGCTGAGCCTCACGTGCCAGTGCCGCCGCCTTCTCAAACGGCTGCCGCGTCAGCATGGCAATCAGCAGGTCCGACTGCGCCACGTTGTGGCTGCGGAACGCCTGTTCCACCGCCTCGTCGCTCGTCCCTTCCACGTCCACCACGTTCAGCGTCACGTTGTAGCCCATCCGCTCCATCCGTTCCAACCCCAGCAGCAGGCCTTCGTAAAACTGGATAAACTCCAAGCTCTTATAGTTAATCTTGCCCCGTTGCTCCACATCGAACTTCGAGGTCGAAATCTTATCCATCTGACTCAGGTTCAGTGGCATCATCAACGATACCACAATACTCTGCGGGTTCACCCGTGGACGTATCACGGCAGGAGTACCCTCCGTCGGGGTCGCTCCCACTGTTGTGGCAGCAGGCTTAGGTTCATTCTCCTTCTCACTGACGCGGGTATCCGTAGCCTTCGGTGCCACGGTGCCGTCCATCAGTTTCTGACCCTTACAGGGCAGCCACACCGTGTCGCCTATCTGCAGGAAATGGATGTCCTTCTTCGTCACCGCCTCCACCTCTTTCAGCCCATAGGCTCGCGCTATGGCGTACACCGTCTGTCCCTGGTCCACGATATGCACAAAATAACGCTTGCCGTTCAGCATCTGCGTCTTGTGCGACACCTCCACGGCCTTGCCGCCCGGCATCTGCGCCCAACCTGTCGCACCTGCTGCCATCAGCAGCAACACAAAAAAGACTATCCTTTTCACCTTTTTAATTTTTAATTCTTAATTTTTAATTTCCAACCTACTCCCACTCAATCGTTGCCGGCGGCTTCGAACTGATGTCGTACACCACGCGGTTCACACCCTTCACACGGTTGATAATATCGTTCGACACCTTGGCAAGGAACTCGTAGGGCAGATGGCTCCAGTCCGCCGTCATGCCGTCCACGCTCTCCACCGCTCGCAGGGCCACCACACTCTCGTATGTGCGCTCATCGCCCATCACGCCCACGCTCTGCACCGGCAGCAGCATGCAGCCCGCCTGCCACACCTTGTCGTACAGGTCGTTGTCTCGCAATCCCTGGATAAAAATGTCGTCAACCTCTTGCAGTATGCGCACCTTCTCAGGCGTCACGTCGCTCAAGATGCGGATGGCCAGTCCAGGACCCGGGAATGGGTGACGACCTATCAGCTCCTGCTTGATGCCCAGCTGACGGCCCACGCGGCGCACCTCGTCCTTAAACAGGCTGCGCAACGGCTCCACCAGCTGCAGCTTCATATAGTCGGGCAGACCGCCCACGTTGTGGTGGCTCTTGATGGTCTGCGACGGGCCCTTCACCGAGCTCGACTCAATCACGTCGGGATATATCGTGCCCTGTCCCAGCCACTTCGCGTCGGTTATCAGTTTTGCTTCAGCATCAAACACATCGATAAACGTCTTGCCTATCGCCTTGCGCTTCTTCTCGGGGTCGGTAACGCCAGCCAATACACTGTAGAACCGCTCCTTAGCGTCCACTCCCTTCACATTCAGTCCCATGTCGCGATACGACTCCAGCACCCCCTCAAACTCGTTCTTCCGCAGCAGGCCGTTGTCCACAAAAATACAGTGCAATTGGTGCCCAATGGCGCGGTTCAGCAGCACCGCCGCCACCGTCGAGTCCACTCCGCCCGACAATCCCAGCACCACCTTGTCGCCACCAACCTTCTGGCGCAGCTCCGCCACGGTGGTCTCGATAAACGACTCGGGCGTCCAACTCTGGTCGCAGCCGCAGATGTCCACCACAAAGTTGCGCAGCAGCGTCTGCCCGTCCGCCGAGTGGTGCACCTCGGGGTGGAACTGAATGGCGTAGGTCTCCTCGCCCTCAATCTTATAGCCAGCGTTTGCCACCGACGCGGTGGAGCAAATCACATGGTAGCCTTCCGGCAGCCGCTCAATCGTGTCGCCATGGCTCATCCACACCTGGCTGCCCACCGGCACGCCCTTCATCAGCCTGCTCTCCGCGTCCACATACTGCAGGTTGGCGCGGCCATACTCGCGCGTGGCCGACTGCTGCACGCTGCCGCCGCCATACTTGGCGAGATACTGCGCGCCGTAGCACACCGCCAGCAGGGGCAGCCGTCCCTTTATCTGGCTCATGTCGGGAATAGGTGCGTCCACCGCGTTGCAGCTATAGGGGCTGCCCGAAAAAACCACTCCCTTCACATCCTCCGTCAAGGCGGGAATCTTGTTGTAGGGATGTATTTCGCAATAAATATTCAATTCTCTAATCTTACGAGCTATCAGCTGAGTGTATTGAGAACCAAAATCTAAGATAATGATAGTATCCATACTTTGCTACATTATTAAAAAGCAAAGATACAAAAAATAATTGGATTATCGCACATTTTTATCGCCACCGCCCCAAAATTCAACATTTCAGGCTATCGGAATTTCAGCCCATCTGACCAATCAGTAACTTCCATATTTTAGACTTCTCCTTCCCCAGCCCCCCTCCTGACTCCCGACTTCCGCCGACTTTCAAAAACTCGTTCATAGGTCGTTCTTTGCCCTAATAGCCTTGAAGGGTCTCCCAATCCGTAAAAATCGGTACAAATCAGTAGGAATCCGTAAGAAGCGGTAGGATGCGGTAAAGGGGTGAAAAAATCTGCGTACTGTTGCACACTGATTTGGGGCAAGTAATATATTCCATTTCGAAAGAACACGAATTTCCCTCTCAGAAAAACATGAATTGCCATGAATCAGTCACGCATCATTCATGAATGACCAATGGGAACTTATTAACAATTAGTGTTTTGATAAGAGTTAAGAAGTTGCTTACGGGTTCTGCGTAACAACCCTTTCACTTACCCTCCGCCTTACGGCGTACCCTTTTATACATACCCCGCCACTGCGTGGCACCCCTCTCAAGAGGGGAGGGCTGACGCATGACGGTGTATACCCTGAATTATCAAGTTTGTATATGGTGTTGTGCGGCAGCGTCCCCTCTTGAGAGGGGTGGCTCGAAGAGCCGGGGTATGTTACCACGAAAAAAATAATTTTCAATTATTGGAAAAAAAGTTGTATTTTTGCAGACTATGAAATTTGTATCGAAACTGGGAGTTACACTCCTAATTATTGTATTGCTAACGGGTTGCAGCGGCTTTAACAAGCTGGTGAACGGCAACGATTTTGAGGCAAAATACAAAGCTGCGGTCAAATATTACGAAAACCGCAACTATTCGAAGGCTATCCAGCTGTTCGAAAACTTGATATTGCACTACCACGGCAAGGAGAACGCGGAGAATATTTCGTGGTACTACGCCCAGTCGCTGATGGCCGAGAAGGACTATTACTCGGCAGGCTACCAGTTTAAGAACTTCTTCAAGCGGTTCCCCTACAGCGAGCGCGCCGAGGAGGCCTTGTATCAGGCGGCGGAGTGCAAGTATCACGAGTCGCCGGAGTATTATCTGGACCAGAAGCAGACGAAGGAGGCGATACAAGAGTATGAGAGCTTTGTGGACCGCTACCCCAACAGCGTGCACATCCCCGAAATCAACAGCCACTTGGACGAGCTGCGCAACAAGCTGATGCGCAAAGACTACGAGATTGCCTACGGCTACTACCGCGTGGAGAGCTACAACTCGGCATACGTGTCGCTGCAGACGTTCCTGAACAACTACCCCGACTCGCCCTACAAGGAGCAGGCTATGTTCTACATGCTGGCCAGCGGCTACGAGTACGGCATCGGCAGCCAGGAGAGCAAGATGCGCGAGCGGCTGCAGCAGGTGGTGAACGACTTCGACAGATTTGCCGCGTCGTTCCAAGACTCGAAGTATCTGGCACAGGCTCAGGAATACTACACCAAGGCCAAGGCAGCATTGGCAAATCTGGAAAAGTCTGAATAATTCCAAATAATCTGAATAATCCGAATAACAATATTAAACATGGAAGATAACAAAAAGAAAGTACCCAACACTACGATTACGCGCAACACTGCGCTGTTCAGCAAGATGACCAACAACATCTATGAGACGGTGGCCATGCTGACCAAGCGCGCCAACCAGATTTCGATAGAGGAGAAGCGCGAGCTGCACAAGAAGATTGAGGAGTTTTCGAGCACTAACGACGCTATGGAAGAGTACTACGAGAACCGCGAGCAGATTGAGGTGGTGCGCCGTTTCGAGAAGATGCCCAAGCCGGTGCTGGTTGCCACAGAGGAGTATCTGGATGACAAGCTGTACTACCGCAACCCCGCCAAGGAGGACCAGGACCAGCAGCGCATGGAGGCCATGGAGAACGCGGTGATCAACCAATTGTAATTGAATTAAAAATTAATATTTGGCTGCCGCCAACCTATTTCTTAATTTTTAATTCTTAATTTTTAATTCCCCAAACATGAAGGTCATTGTCGGCATCACAGGCGGGATTGCCGCCTATAAGTCGCCCATGCTGGTGCGCCTGCTGCGCAAAGCGGGGCACGAGGTGAAGTGCGTCGCCACGGAGCACGCACTGCAGTTTGTCACACCGCTGACGCTAGAGACGGTGTCGGGCAATAAGTTGTATGCCGACCTGTTTGCCTCCGACAACGACCACACGACTGAGCATATCTCGCTGAAGGACTGGGGCGACGTGATGGTGGTGGCACCCGCCACCGCCAACATCATCGGCAAGATGGCATCGGGCATCGGCGACGACGCACTGAGCACACTGCTGCTGTCGTTCTCGCGCAAGCCCATCTACCTTGCCCCCGCCATGAACACGCAGATGTGGGAGAACGCCGCCGTGCAACGCAACATAGGCTATCTGCGTTCGGTGGGCGTGCGCATCGTGGAGCCTGCCGTAGGCGAACTGGCCTGCGGCACCAGCGGAGCGGGACGCATGGCAGAACCGGAAGAAATCTTTGAGGAAATTGAAAATTTAAAATTGAAAATTGAAAATGGGCTGTCGCACACAGTCAATTCTCAATTCAAAAGGGTGCTCGTGACCGCCGGTCCGACGTATGAGCGGATTGACGCAGTGCGATTTATCGGCAACTACTCGTCAGGCAAGATGGGTTTTGCCCTTGCCGAGGCATTGGCACGGCATGGGATAGAGGTGGAACTGGTGACAGGACCCACTGCCTTGAAATGCAGCCACCCCAACATCCACCGCACAGACGTGGAGAGTGCCCGCGAGATGTATGCCGCCGCCACCGAACTGTTCCCCAAATGCCAGGCTGCCATACTTTCGGCCGCCGTGGCCGACTACCGTCCCGAACACACCGCCGACCACAAGTTGAAGAAACAAGGCGATGCAGGCATGACGCTGACGCTGGTGCAGAACCCCGACATTCTTGCCACCTTGGGCACGATGAAAAAGGAGGGACAACGGCTTATCGGCTTTGCACTGGAGACCGACAACGAGATGTCCAATGCCCAGCGCAAACTGGAGAAGAAGAATTTGGACTATATAGTGCTGAACTCGCTGCGTGACGCGGGCGCGGGCTTCGGGGTGGACACCAACCGCGTGACCATCATCGGACGCGATGGCTCGACCCACTCCACTCCGCTACTTACCAAGGCACAGGTGGCGGAAGAAATCATCACCCATTGCCTGTTTGATAATTGAAAATTGAAAGTTGAAATAAGGACATTCCCCCCCCCGCTTCGCGGTACCCCTCTCAAGAGGGGGCGGTTGCCGCACCTGTATATTCTCTAACCTCTAACCCCTAACCCCAAAAAATTGAAAGTTGTTGTGAAAAGGTTGTCGATAATAGCCATTGTTTTAGCATCGCTCGCCATCGTGGGCGAAGTGTTTATCTTTGCCACCCAGAAAGAGGACAGCGAGGAGGTGCAGAAACGCGCCATCATGACCAACTACCGCGTCTACGCCCCCGTGATACCCGACACCATGACCTTCGCCGGAGAATCGGTGCCGCTGGACAAATACTATGTGCGCGAGGCGTTGGACAACGAGCTTATCATTAATATGTATAAGCAGTCGAGCACGCTGCTCTACTTCAAGCGCGCCAACCGCTATTTCCCCATCATCGAACCCATCCTGAAGCGTAACAACATACCCGAAGATTTCAAATACCTGTGCGTCATAGAGAGCGGACTGACCAATGCCACCTCGCCCGCCAAGGCACAGGGTTTCTGGCAGTTTATCCCCAGCACTGGCAGCAAATACGGGCTGACGGTGAACGACGAGATAGACATGCGCAACAACCTTGAAGCCTCGACCGAAGCGGCTTGCCAATATCTCCGCAGCCTCTACAACCGCTTCCACTGCTGGACTGCGGCGGCAGCGGCCTACAACTGTGGCGAAAACGGCCTGAGCCGCCGTATGGAGACCCAGAGTATCAGCAGCTACTACGATGTGCGCCTCAACACCGAGACCAGCCGATACGTGTACCGCATACTGGCCATGAAGCTCATCATGCAGCATCCGCAGCAGTTTGGATACTACCTGCGCCACTGCGACCTCTACCCCACCATACCCACCCGCAAGGTCACCCTGTCGGGACAGAATGTGGACCTCTACAAATTTGCCAAGAGCAACGGCACAACCTATAAGATGCTGCGCGACCTGAACCCCTGGATTCAGACCGACAACCTCAAGAACAAGGCAAACAAAAGCTATACCGTAGCCCTGCCCATTGAGGACGGCACCTCACAAAAAACACTCACCAAGGGTCATAAAAACACCCGACTGATTACAGAAATCTGATGGCGGAAATAGAAATACTAGGAGCCCGTGAACACAACCTGCAGAATGTCGACATCAACATTCCGCGCAACCAGCTTGTCGTATTCACCGGCCTGAGCGGCAGCGGCAAGTCGAGCCTTGCCTTCGACACCATCCATGCCGAAGGCCAGCGACGATACATGGAGACATTCTCTGCCTACGCACGCCACTTCATCGGCAACATCGAACGCCCCGACGTGGACAGCATCAACGGCCTCAGCCCCGTCATCTCCATAGAACAGAAGACCACCAACAAAAATCCCCGATCCACCGTGGGCACGGTGACGGAGATATACGACTTTGTGCGCCTGCTCTATGCCCGCATCGGCACCGCCTACTCCCACATCAGTGGCGAGCGTATGGTCAAATACACCGAAGAACAGATTCTCGACCTCATCACCCAGCAGTACGACGGCAAGGACATCATGGTCCTCGCCCCACTGGTGAAGGCGCGCAAGGGCCACTATCGCGAACTGTTCACCCAGGTGGCTAAAAAAGGATTCCTGCGAGTGAGGGTCGACGGCGAAATCAAGGAGCTGACATACAACATGCAGGTGGACCGCTACAAGACCCACGACATTGAGTTGGTCATCGACCGTGTGCGCGTGGGGAAGAACGTTGCCCGACTCAAAGAGGCGGTGCGCACCGCCTTTAAACAGGGCAAGGGCATACTGATGATATTGGAGAATGTGCCGCCATCGCCCATTCCCTCGCCTGCCCCCAAGCCCGCATACTACAGCCGCCTGCTGATGGACCCAGCCACGGGACTCTCCTATCCCGAGCCCGAGCCCAACACATTCTCCTTCAACTCGCCCTATGGTGCCTGCCCCCGATGCAACGGACTGGGACAGATAGCCCAACTAGACATCTCCAAACTGATTCCCGACCCCTCGAAAAGCATCCGCCAAGGGGCTTTCGAAGTGCTGGGAAAATACAGTCCCACCAACTATCTCTACCGCAAACTAGAGAATCTCGGAGCCTACTACCATTTCACCATCGACGACCCAGTCGAGTCCTTCTCCGACGATGCCATGAACACCATCCTCTACGGCACCAGCGACTTCAACGGCATGGAAGATGCCTATGAGATGAACCACGGAGCCAGTTTCCAAGGCATTGTCAACTACATCATGCAGATGGCCTCCGACGAGAGTTCCGCCGCCTTGCAGAAATGGGCCCAAAGCTTCATGAACACCATCCCCTGCCCCGAATGCCATGGCTACCGGCTCAAACCCGAAAGCCTTGCCTTCAAAATTGACGGTATGCACATTGGAGAGATTGCGCAACTGGATCTCACCGAATTGCACGAGCGGCTGTCGCACCTCGAGGAGCACCTCGACGGACAGCAACAGATAGTGGCTCACGAGATACTGCGCGAAATAGTCAGCCGCACCCAGTTCATGCTCAATGTCGGTCTCGGCTACCTGTCGCTCAACCGCAACAGCAGCAGCCTCTCAGGCGGCGAATCGCAGCGCATACGCCTTGCCACACAGATTGGTGCCCGACTAGTGAATGTACTCTACATCCTGGACGAGCCCAGCATCGGACTGCACCAACGCGACAACCGTCGCCTTATCAACGCCCTGCAGGAGCTGCGCGACCTCGGCAACAGCGTCATTGTGGTGGAACACGACCGCGACATGATAATGAATGCTGACCACGTGGTCGACATCGGTCCCGGCGCAGGCGTGCATGGCGGCAAAATCATCTTCCAAGGTTCTCACGACCAGCTGGTCAACGCCAAACGGCACACCCTCACCCTCGACTACCTCCGCCGCATCAAGGACATAGCCATTCCCCAACGCCGTCCCATACAGGATTGCGACCACATCATTGTCGCCGGTGCCACTGGCAACAACCTCAAGAACGTCACCCTCGACATTCCGCTGCGACGGTTCGTCTGCATCACAGGCGTTAGCGGCAGCGGCAAGTCGTCCCTCATCAACGAGACACTCCACCCCATTCTGAACCAGCACTTCTACCACTCGCAAAAAGAACCACTCCCTTACCAGTCCGTCACCGGCATCGAGCACATCGATAAAGTAATTGAAATCAACCAGTCGCCCATTGGGCGCACGCCGCGCAGCAACCCAGCCACCTATGTGGGCGTGTTCGACGAAATACGAGCCCTCTTCACCCAGCTGCCCAGCGCCCGCATTCGCGGCTACAAGCCCGGCCGCTTCTCATTCAACGTCAGCGGCGGACGTTGCGAACACTGCAAGGGTGCCGGTGTCCGTACCATCGAAATGAATTTCCTACCCGACGTC
>JAEEIS010000147.1 GCA_016281475.1 Bacteroidales bacterium | reverse complement strand
GGGATTTCTATAAATCCCCAATTTGACGGATGCCCTGCGGGCAGAAATTATATAAAATCTTGATTCAAAATCATATAAAATTTTTATTTATCAATTTTGTTCAATTTCTCGCCGTCAGGCGATAAAAAATAGAAGTCACCAATAATTAGTCCTGTGAAAATTGTACCATGCGGGGCTATATAATTATCAATTTTCACCCTTCACTTTTCAATCACCAGAGAGGTAGTTGTGGATGGCGCGGGCGGCGACACGGCCGGCACCCATGGCGAGGATGACGGTGGCGGCACCGCTGACAGCATCGCCTCCGGCGAAGACACCGGGACGGCTGGTCTGCCCCTCGTCGTTGGTCTTGAGGCCGCCCCACGGCTCAGTGTCAAGGCCTGGCGTGGTGCTCTTGATGAGGGGGTTGGGGCTGGTGCCGAGGGCGACGACTACGTTGTCGACCTCCATTTCGAATTCGCTGCCTTCGATGACGCTGAAACGGCGACGGCCTTTCTCGTCGAGGTCGCCCATCTGCATACGTACGCAACGCATGGCGCAGACGTTGCCCTGCTCGTCGCCAAGGAACTCGGTGGGGTTGGTGAGGAAGGAGAACTGGATGCCTTCCTCCATGGCGTGGTGCACTTCTTCGCGGCGGGCGGGCATGTCGGCCTGTTCGCGGCGGTAGATGACGGTGACCTCGCTACCGAGACGTTTGGCGGTGCGGGCAGCATCCATCGCCACATTGCCACCGCCGATGACGGCGACACGGTGGCCGAGGTAGATGGGGGTGTCGTAGGCCTCGTCGTAGCCGTGCATGAGGTTGGTGCGGGTAAGGAGTTCGTTGGCAGAGATGACGCCCACGAGCGTCTCGCCGGGAATGCCCATGAACTTGGGCAGGCCGGCACCGCTGGCGATATAGACGGCAGAGTAGCCATAGCGGTCGAAGAGGTCGTCGACGGTGACGCTCTTGCCGACAATGACGTTGGTCTTGATTTCGACACCGAGACGGCGCAGGTTGTCAATCTCGGGCTCAACGACTTTCTGCTTGGGCAGACGGAACTCGGGGATGCCGTAGACCAGCACGCCACCAGCATGGTGGAGGGCTTCGAAGATAGTGACAGCGTAGCCCTGCTTGGCGAGGTCGCCGGCACAGGTGAGGCCAGAGGGGCCGGAGCCGATGATGGCGACCTTCTTCTTGTCGGAGGAATCGGAGAGGTCAGAATGGTCGGAGTGGTCGGAAGAATGTTCTCTTTTCCAGTCGGCGACAAAGCGTTCGAGGGCACCGATGGCGATGGGCTCGCCCTTCTTGCCCAGGATGCAGCTGCCTTCGCACTGGGTCTCCTGCGGGCAGACACGGCCGCAGACGGCGGGAAGGGCAGAGTCGTGCGCTATGATGTCGGCGGCTTGGGCGAAGTCGCCCTGCGCCACGGCGGCGATGAAGTCGGGAATATGGATGCTGACGGGGCATTGGGTGACGCAGAGCGGTTTCTTGCAATGCAGGCAGCGACGGGCCTCGGCGACGGCCTGCTCGGGTGTGAAGCCGTAGGAGACCTCGTCGAAGTTGGTGGCGCGGACGGCGGGGTCCTGCTCCTGCGGACGCTGGCGGCTGACGGCCTGCTCGACGGCAGGGGCGAGGTTGCAGCGGTGGTGATCGGAGCCGTCGGCGGAGACGGTGGCGATGTGGTATTTGCGCTCGTCGGGACGGCGCAGACGGCGTGCCGCCTCGTCGAAATCGACCAGGTGTCCGTCGAACTCGGGACCATCGACACAGGTGAACTTCACTTTGTCGCCCACGGTGACGCGACAGGCTCCGCACATGCCGGTGCCGTCAACCATCATGCAGTTCATGCTGACAATGGTGGGCAGACCGAGCCGCTTGGTGAGGAGCGAGACGAACTTCATCATGGGGATGGGGCCGATGGCGACGCAGTGGGTATAGGGGGGAACATACCCCCCGGCTGTCGCCGTTGAGGTGTCGGCGGGTACTAGCTGCTCAATCTTGTTGGTGACAAGGCCTTTCTCGCCGTAGCTACCGTCGTCGGTCATGATATAGAGGTGGTCGCAGACGGCGCGCATCTCGTCTTCGAAGAAGAGGAGGTCGCGGTTGCGGGCACCGATGATAACGTCGGTGGGGATGCCTTTGTCGTGCGCCCACTTGACTTGTGGATAGACGGGGGCGATGCCGACACCGCCCGCCACGAAGAGGAGGCGCATGCGCTGCTGCTCATCGGCGGGTGCGGTGATGAGTTCGCTGGTGCGGCCCAGCGGGCCGACGATGGTGTAGAGGCTGTCACCTACAGCCATCTGGCTGAGGCGGCGGGTGCTTTCGCCCACCACTTGGTACACGATGGTGACGCTCTCTCGCTCGGGGTCGATGTCGCAGATGGTCAGCGGCACACGCTCGCCCTTGTCGATGGGGATGACGATGACAAACTGTCCGGGCTGACCGTTGCGGGCTATCCAGGGGGCATGGATTTCCATGAGGTAAATCTGGTTGCTGTTGAGGAGCTCTTTTTTCAGAATCGTGTACATCTTGAATTAAGAATTAAAAATTAAGAATTAATAAATGTTCCACACGCCGTTTGCACTCGCAAATCAAGATGCAAAAATACGAAGAAAATTTGGATTGTTGTAAATTCTAATGAAAATAATTGCGCGTGACGTGTACAATAATATTGCGACAGGTGCGTTATTTGTTTTGTTTTAAGTTTAGTGTTTAGAGTTTAATGTTTAATTTGCATCAGTTTAAACCTTAAACTGGATATAGATGAAGAATATTGGAATCTTTGCAATAGTGCTGGCGGTGCTGGCTGTGGGATGCACGGGAGAGGATCCCGTGGTGGAGCGTCCGCTGTATCCGACAGAAGGTGCCATCAATGCACGCTACACGATTGGCGACGGGGTGACGGTGGTATTTGCCAAGGGCAACTTGCAGTATCAGGCATCGAGCCGCACATGGCGTTTTGCTGGCAGACAGTACGACGTGGCGGGCTACGACAACGAGCGTGCCGACACCACCTACAACGGATGGATTGACCTCTTTGGGTGGGGCACCTCGGGAGCTAACGAGCTGATGCCCTACACGGTGGCAGACTCAAGCAAGCAATATGCCTATGGGTTGCTCGACATAGACGGCACCGACTATGACTGGGGCCGCTATAACGCCATCAGCAATGGAGGCAACAAGGCCGGGACTTGGCGCACCATGACCTACGACGAATGGACCTATCTGTTGAAATATCGCACCGACGCGACGAAGAAGAAGGCATTGGCGACAATTGAGAACGTGGGACTTCACGGCGCGCCGATGCACGGGATGCTGCTGCTGCCCGACAAGTGGGAACTGCCCGATGGGTGCACCTTCCAGTACGGCACCAAAGAGGGCTTTGAGACCAATGTCTATAGCGTGGAGCAGTGGAACAAGATGGAGGGTGCTGGTGCGGTGTTCCTGCCTGCGGCAGGCGAGCGTAGCGGCGTGACGGTGGGCATGGTAGGCGACTACGGATGCTACTGGACCTCGACGGGCTACACGTTGGTGTCGGCCTACGAAATCTACTTCCTGTCAAGTGGCTATCAGTTTTATCAAACAGACCGCGCCACGGGACACAGCGTGCGACTGGTAATGGAAAGGTGAATGTTTGTGTTTTAAATAGTTTGAAGGATGGAAGATATAAAGGTCATTGTTGAAAGGCAGCGAGAGTTTTTCAGAACAGGGGAGACGCTGGATGTGAAATGGCGTATTGCCCAGTTGAAGAAGCTGAAAGCGGCGGTGAAAGCCCACGCCGAGGAGATGGAACAGGCTTTGGCCGAGGATTTGGGACGCTCGGCTGTGGAGGCCTATCTGTGCGACGTGCTGCCCATCATCGCCGAGGTAGACGAGACTATACACGGTCTGCGGCGTTGGGCTCGTCCCGAATGCCACTATAGCGGACTGATGTGTTTCCCCAGCATGGTGACCAAAGTGTATAAAATACCCTACGGCGTGACGTTGATAATCAGTCCTTTTAACTTTCCGATGCTGCTGACATTGGGTGTGCTGACGGCGGCACTGGCTGGTGGCAACACGGCCGTAATCAAGGCCAGCTCCAAGTCGAAGGCCAGCACAGCGATGCTGAAACGTTTCATCGCCGACCTGTTCCCTCCGGAGTATGTCACCTTGGTGGACGGCGGTCACGACGTGGCTGACGAGTGTCTGGCTCAGCGGTTCGACAAGATTTTCTACACTGGTTCGCCTGCCGTGGGCAGGCATGTGATGGCCGTGGCGGCCAAGAACCTCACGCCCGTGGCGTTGGAGTTGGGTGGCGAGACGGGCAACTGGTGCGTGGTGCGCAAGGATGCCGACCTGCGCGACGCGGCACGCAAGATTGCCTTCTTCAAACTTTGCAACGCGGGACAGATATGTATCAATATCAATCAGGTGGCCGTGGCCGAGGAGGTGGCGGATGCCTTTTTGGCGGAGCTGAAGGATGCCTTTGCCAAGATGATTGGCGACAGCCCCGAGCATAACGACGAATACCCCAAACTGATAACCGAGGCGGCCTACGACAAGTGCGCCACATTGGCCGAGGAATATCGCAGCCGCATCGTCTATGGCGGCCGTGGCGACAGGCTGTCGCGCCGCTATGCGCCAACAATCATCTATCCCGTGTCGGCCGACGAGCCTATCGTGCAGCACGAGCTGTTCAATCCGCTGCTGCCCATTGTGCCGTTCAAGGACAAGGAGGTAGAGCGTATGATGAACATTATCGCCGAGCGTGAGCACCCGCTGGCCATGTACCTCTTCACCCGCGACTTACGTTGGGCACGACGCACCATGCAGCGTCAGCAATATGGCGGAGGCTGCATCAACGAGGTGTGTGTGCATCTGATGGTCAAAGGCGTGCCCTTCAACGGCACCGGACATTCGGGCATGGGTGCCTATCATGGCGAGTGGGGCTTCCGCGAATTCACCCATCCCTCGACCGTGTTGATAGGCAAGACCCACTTCAACCTGCCCCTGCGCGAGCATCCCTACACGGGTACTTCGGGCAGGCGCAAGATGAGAATACTGAAACTTTTCGGAAGATAATAAATCTATAAATATGAAGAAATTACTACTATTTGTCTCAATCGTTTGTTTAGGCATATCTGTCATGGCACAGGAGCCCATCAAGCAGGACACTGCAAACAAGCAGTCCACAGTTTATGAACACACCACCTACGACACGCTCTATCAGGTGCCGCCCTCGGCACAGGTGGCAGTGCCGCAGAGGGCTCACGAACAGCAGGGCATCACCGTGCTCGAACCCGAGTCGATGGTGCTGAAGGCTGGTGTGGAAAACACTGTGCGCATCAAACTCGAGAAGGTGGGTGCCAACAACACCATCCTGAAGGTCGTCAACGAAGATGTCTGCTCCATGCGCAAAGGCAGCGAGCTGGGCACCTACTACATGACTCCCAAGGTGAAAGAGGGGACCGTGACGGTGCGTGTGGGCTACATGGACTTCATGGGTGCCTACTTTAAATTGGCCGACCTCGACTTCACCATTAGCGCGGAGTAGGATTATTGCTTGCATGTTTGAAACATACCCTGGCCTTGCGGCAAACATTCACTGGATGTTTGCTCCCGTTCTAAAGAGGGGATGGCTGACGCGCCAAATACTCAAACAATCAAGCAATCCCCTTTGTGGTGGCGACAGTGAAGGCAAATTGCTGTTCGTCAAATATTCTTGTATCTAGTTCCACATCAGGATGGGGGTGTACAAGCACCTCACGCAGTTCCTTAGTGATGCCTGTGCCCCTTAGTTTGAAGAGTGCTTCCTTCTTGGTCCACAGTGCGGCAAAGGTCTGTTTGGGATGTTCTGATTGACGCACCTGATTCACTTCGTCATCACACATACAATAATTTAGCAACGAGTCGGAAGGCGAAACAAAGCGTTCCACGTCCACGCCGATAGGGGCGTTGTCCACCCCCACGGCTATTGCCCTAGGGCAGTGGCTGATGTTGAAATGCACGTCGGGATAGTCTGCCAGATGGGGCTTGCCATGCGTGTTGAATTCGAACCGAAGCGGGTCGGCAGGTGGCACAAGACCATTTTCAACCAGCAATTCTTTCAGCATCAGATAGCTCTTTACCGTAGCAAACTGACCAAATGTATGCTTGAATTTTAGTGCTATAACCTGTTGCTCTTCAGGGACTAACATAAGTAACCGCTGCACCTCCTCGGGGGTGCAGCGGTCCATGTCTGTAAACAGTGAATAGACCATATTACAGATTGCTTAATGCGGCTTGCAAAGTCTGGATGATACTGCGCGACGAATAGGTGGCGCCGCTGACGGTGTCCACCTTCTTCTTGGCGGCCTTCTTAGCCTTCATGCCGTCCCAGCTCTTGAGCAGTCCGGCATTGACCACGCGTGTCAGGAAACTAGGGGTCTCCTGGTTGTCGAGCAGGGTGACTGACATCACCTTCTTCTTGGGTGAGAGGGCAATCATCAGCGGAGTCTCGCCGTTGTAGCCCTTGATGCCGATGCTGGCAGGCTTGGAGTAGACGGCATAGCCCAATACCTTTTTGTTTGCATCGTATACGACAATCCATTTCGCCTCTTTCTCTATGATTTTGGCGGTTGGGAAAGCATTGACAATCTCTGGTGTCATGCCGTTGATAGTCTTAGCCTGCTGTTGCTGCTGTGCCTGATGGTGAGGGCAGTTGCCACAGCTGTGGCCACATTGGCCATGCTGGTGATGCTGGTTCTGAGCCATGGCGGGCACCAGGGCTATGCCTAGCAATACGATGAGAAGTATCTTTTTCATTCTTATATGATATTGTTTAAGTTTAAAGTTTATTGTTTAAGCTGACGCAGTTTTGGGCAGACTTACCTCTTACCTCTAAACATTTAAACATTAAGTTCACTGTGCAAAATATTCGTAGAAATAGGGGATAGTCTCAATGCCTTTGAAGAACTGCTCCAGCGGATAGTTCTCGTTGGGGGCGTGGATGTCGTCGCTACCCAGGCCGAAGCCCATGAGGATGCTCTTGGTGCCAAGGATATTCTCGAATCCCGCCACAATGGGGATGCTGCCGCCGCTACGGGTGGGGATGGGACGCTTGCCGTAGGTGGTCTCCATAGCCTTCTCGGCGGCCTGGTAGGCCTTCATCTCCAGCGGGCTGACGTATGCCGCACCACCGTGGCAGGGGGTCACCTTCACGCGCACGCAGTCGGGGGCAATGCTCTCGAAATAGTGCTGGAAGAGGTCGCTGATTTTGTGGAAGTCCTGATTGGCAACCAGTCTGGTGCTGATTTTGGCGTAAGCCTTGCCGGGGAGCACGGTCTTGGAGCCCTCGCCCGTGTGGCCGCCCCAGATGCCGCACACGTCCAGGCAGGGACGGATGCCGGTGCGTTCCTTGGTGGTGTAGCCCTTCTCGCCATGCACCGCCTTGATGTCGAGCTCTTTCTTGTATGCCTCTTCGTTGAAAGGAGCCTGAGCCATAAGGGCACGCTCCTCGTCGCTGATGACCAGCACGTCGTCGTAGAATCCCGGAATGGTGATGTGGTTGTTCTCGTCGTGCAGGCCGGCAATCATCTTACAAAGGATGTTGATGGGATTGGCCACGGCGCCGCCGTAGATGCCGCTGTGCAGGTCGTGGTTGGCACCCGTCACCTCCACCTCCCAGTAGCACAGGCCGCGCAGTCCGCTGGTGATGCTGGGCACGTCGGAGGCAATCATGCTGGTGTCGCACACCAGTATCACGTCGCTCTTCAGCAACTCCTTGTTCTTCTCGCAGAAGCCGTAGAGACTGGGTGACCCAATTTCCTCTTCGCCTTCGAGCATAAACTTCACATTGCAGGGCAGCTGGTTGGTCCTGACCATAAACTCGAACGCCTTGGCCTGCATAAAGCTCTGGCCCTTATCGTCGTCGGCACCGCGAGCCCAAATCTTGCCGTCCTTCACCACTGGCTCAAACGGGCTGGTCTTCCACAGTTCCAGCGGTGCCACAGGCATCACATCGTAGTGGCCGTAGACGCACACGGTAGGTTTCTTCGGGTCGATAATCTTTTCGCCATATACCACGGGGTTGCCCTCGGTAGGCATCACCTCCGCCTTGTCGCAACCAGCTTTGAGAAGAAACTCTTTCCATTTCTCGGCACAGCGTACCATGTCGGGCTTGTGCTCGCTCTCGGCACTGATGGAGGGTATGCGAATCAATTCGAACAATTCTTCTAGGAAGCGCTCACGATTGGCTTCGATGTAGGCTTTTACGTCTTTCATGTCGATATGTTTTTGTTATTTTGAACTTGCAAAAATACGAAAAATTCTTCAATGACAAACTTTTTTATGCAAAATCACTAATAATAGTGATGTAACAATAAAATTAAAAGTGCTATCTTTGCACCATTATGGAAGACACGAAAACAATCAAGATAGCCGTCGTAGGTTCTTCTGGCAGTGGCAAATCCACCTTCTGCCAGCAGGCCGACTTCCTGTGCCGAAACCGTGAAAATGCTCCGGCAGCCATTCACAATTTCGAGTGGGTCGAGTTGGACGACCCCGAGCAAATCGTGCCGCAGCATCCCGACGTGGTGGTGCAAATGGTCGACTGCACCGACCTCGAAGAGTCGCTCGTCATCACCCCACAGCTTATCGACATGCACCTCAAGCTGGTCCTCGCCCTCAACCGCTACGACCAGCTGCTGGCATCCGACCACTCCATCGATTACGACCGTTTCGGCCGCCTCATGGGCGTGCAGGCATTCCCCGTCAACGCCCTCGACGGAACAGGCGTGGAGCAAGTGATAGATGGTGTGGTGGCTGCCTACGAAGAACGCGAGCACGCCAGCCGCCACGTGCATGTGGTCTACGGCTCCGACATCGAAAACGCCATCAGTAGCCTCCTCGACGAGGTGGCCAAAATACCCAACATCAGCGACAGCTACTCCAAACGCTACGTCGCCATCCGTCTGCTCGAGCGTCCCGAGGTGACCCTCGCCATGCTCCACGACGTGCCCAACTACATGGCACTGGCCTACGCTGCCGAGGGCAACCGCCGCAAAATTGAAAAATCATCCCACCAGTCGCCCGCCACCATCATCCACGAGGCACGACATGCATTCATTCGTGGTGCACTCAACGAGACGCTTCAGCATAGCGACCACACCAGGCTTGAAAAACTCGACTCACTTCTCACCAACCGTTGGTTGGGTCTGCCTATCCTTGCAATAGTGCTGTATCTGATATTCCAATGCACCTTCACGATTGGGGCCTATCCGCAGGATTGGATTCAGTCTGGCATCGACTGGCTATGCGACCTACTACACAGCGTCATGCCCGACACCTGGTACACCT
>JAEEIS010000146.1 GCA_016281475.1 Bacteroidales bacterium | reverse complement strand
GATTCTTGAATAATCTAAGATGCACTATAATCTCCCGCCCAACGGGGAGTGATATTATTAGAGGGTCATAGTTAAATGGCATAATGACGGCCGCCAAAACCGCAGTTGGGAGTTCGATTCTCTCTGCCCCTGCTAAAAAATAATTGATATCAGATGTCTAAGATCGGTAATTACGTAAAAGAGAGCTACGACGAATTGGTGCACAAGGTGTCGTGGCCATCGTTCAAGGAGTTGCAGAGCAGCGCAGTTGTCGTTGCTGTGGCAGCCCTTATATTAGCCCTTGTAGTGTTCTGCATGGACGTTGTGTTCGGAGTGCAGAGCATGGGATGGAAGGGATTGTTAGGATACTTTTATGCTTTGATTGGATAGGGAATTGACGGAGTGCTGGTCTTGCTTCCCAAATGTTTTTGAGACTAGTTATCTGTCGTGAACGTCGATGAAAGGCACATTTCCTTTGGCAGTGGCCGCAGGAGATAGAGTATAAAACCCACTATTCTTTTTGAAACGACATGGAGCAGCAGTCAAAAAAATGGTATGTTGTCAGAGCGATAAGCGGTAAGGAGAAGAAGGCGAAGGAGTATATCGAGAGCGAGATGGCCAAACGTGGCTGGAGCGAGGATGTACCCCAGGTGCTTGTTCCCACAGAGAAGATTTACACGATTCGCAATGGGAAGAAGGTTGTGAAGGATCGCAACTACTTTCCGGGCTATGTGTTGATTGAGGCCGACTTGCGCGATGAGATTATTCCAGTTATTCAGAATCTCCCGAATGTGTTGGACTTTCTGCGCGAGTCGGGCGGCAAGCCGATACCGATGCGCCAGAATGAGATTAACCGCATATTGGGTAAGATTGACGACCAGCTGGATGCCATTGACGGCAATTCGGACGTGTATATGGTGGGCGAGTCGGTCAAGGTGATTGACGGCCCGTTTAGCAGTTTTGCCGGCATTGTCGAGGAGGTGAACGACGAGAAGAAGAAGTTGAAAGTTACGGTCAAGATCTTCGGACGTAAGACACCGTTGGAGCTGAGCTATACGCAGGTAGAGAAAGAATAGTAAAACGAACTAATCAACCTATTTAAAAATTTAGATCAATGGCAAAAGAAGTTGCAGGATTGATTAAATTGCAAATCAAAGGCGGTGCAGCAAACCCTGCTCCTCCCGTAGGTCCCGCTCTGGGTGCCAAGGGTGTGAACATCATGGAGTTCTGCAAGCAGTTCAATGCCCGTACGCAGGATCAGGCCGGTAAGATTGTGCCTGTTATCATCACTGTGTATGCCGACAAGTCCTTTGACTTTGTGGTTAAGACTCCCCCTGTTGCCGTCCAGCTGAAAGAGATGTCCAAGGCTGCGAAGGGTTCGGCAGAGCCCAACCGCGTCAAGGTGGCGTCAGTGACATGGGAACAGGTGCGACAGATTGCAGAAGCCAAGATGCCAGACCTTAACTGCTTCACTATCGAATCGGCTATGAGCATGGTAGCAGGCACTGCACGCAGCATGGGTATCTCCGTGAAAGGCGAGAACCCTCTTGCAAAGTAAGTAAACGAGTATTAACTGTGGTAGCATCGCCAAGAGGAGCGATGCGGTGACCACACAAATGAAGAATCATGGCAAAATTAACGAAAAAACAGAAAGAAGCTTTAGCCAAATTCGACAAGACCCAGGTCTACTCGCTGGAGGAGGCCGTCGAGGTGGTCAAGAACATTACCTACACCAAGTTTGACGCGTCGGTGGACATTGACGTGAGACTGGGTGTCGACCCGCGTAAGGCGAACCAGATGGTGCGCGGCAGCGTGACGTTGCCCCACGGTACTGGTAAGACTGTGCGCGTGCTTGTGCTCTGCACCCCCGACAAGGAGGAAGAGGCCAAAGCAGCCGGAGCTGATTATTACGGTCTTGATGAATATATCACCAAGATTAAAGGCGGTTGGACGGATGTAGACGTTATCATTACCATGCCTAGCTGTATGCCAAAGATTGGCGCCCTCGGTCGTATATTGGGTCCCCGCGGCCTGATGCCGAACCCCAAGACGGGTACCGTCACGATGGAAGTCGGCAAGGCTGTCCAGGAAGCCAAGGCCGGTAAGATTGACTTTAAGGTCGACAAGTTTGGTATCATCCACACGGCTGTCGCGAAGATTTCGTTTGAGAGCAGCAAGATTGTCGACAACGCACGCGAAGTGCTTCAGACTATCATGAAACTGAAGCCTGCTGCTGCCAAGGGTACTTATGTGAAGAGCATCTGCATTAGCAGTACGATGAGCCCCGGTGTGAAGGTCGATACTAAAGCCGCCACTCTGTAACAATTAATTATTTGAAAGGTCATTATGAGAAAAGAACAAAAAGACCAGCTGATTGAGCAGTTGTGCGAAGAGATTAAGGCCTATCCGCTTATCTATATTGCCGATATCGGAGGACTGAACTCTGTGCTCACCAGCAAGCTGCGTAGAGCAGCCTTCCGCAAGGAAGTCAAGCTGGAAGTCGTCAAGAACGCTCTTCTTATCAAGGCAATGGAGCGCACCGGAATGGATTATTCGGAGCTCTTCCCCGTGATAAAGGGCGAGACAGCCATAATGCTTTCGAACACCAACAATGCTCCCGCCAAGCTCATCAAAGAGTTTCGTGAAAAGGAGAAGGGTGCTCAGAAACCCGTCTTGAAGGGTGCGTATGTGGAAGAGAGTTTCTATGTCGGTGCAGAACATCTTGATGCACTTGTCAATATCAAGTCCAAGAACGAACTTATCGCCGATGTGGTGGCTCTGCTGCAGTCCCCAATCAAGAATGTTGTTTCTCAGCTCCAGTCGGGTGCCAACACCATCACTGGTGTTTTGAAAACATTGGAAGAGAAGAAGGCCGAATAAGGTCTCAAACCGGGAGGGACCCCGCTAAAAGTCCACCCAAACAAACAAATCAATTTATTCGTAAAACAAATTAAATCAATAAAAGTCATGGCAGACATCAAAGCTATTGCTGAAGAATTAGTTAACTTAACCGTTAAAGAAGTAAAAGAACTCGCTGACATTTTGAAGGACGAGTATCGTATTGAACCCGCTGCTGCAGCCGTCGCAGTTGCCGCCGGTCCCGCTGCCGGTGCCGCCGCCGCCGCAGAGGAGAAGACCTCCTTCGACGTTATCCTGAAGGGTGTTCCCGATGCAACCAAGAAACTTGGTGTCGTGAAGGCTG
>JAEEIS010000145.1 GCA_016281475.1 Bacteroidales bacterium | reverse complement strand
GGATGAACACCGCGGCGGTCTCAAACACCAAGGTGCGCACCGTGGAGATAATAGCCGAGACTTTGCCGTTGTTCAAGGCGGTGAAGAACGAGGAGGCGTAGAAGTTGAAGCCCACCAAGAGATAGGAGAGGCCGTAAATGCGGAACGCCTTGCAGGTAAGGGCGTAAAGCTCCGCATCGTAGCCCACGAAGATTTTGGTGAGCGGCGCGACGGTCAGCTCCAACAGCAGGGCCAGCACCAAGCCCATCACGGCGATGAGTTTCAGGCTGCGCTGGAACACGTTCTTCAACTCGGCATGGTTTTGCGCCCCATAGTTGTAGCTCACGATGGGTGCCGTGCCTTCGGCATAGCCGAAAAAGACCCCGAAGAAGATGAACTGCACATACATGATGACACCGTATGCCGCCACGCCGTTCTCGCCAATGTACTTCATCAACTGGTAGTTGTAGCATATCGAGAGGATGCTGCCCGAGATGCTGGCGAAGAACTCACTCATGCCGTTGGCGATGGATTGCCACAACGCCTTGCCGTCATAAACGGGCCGGACAAGATGCAGCATCGTCTTGTTGGGTAGGAGAAAGAAGAGCAAGGGAGCCAGCCCGCCCACTGCCGATGCGATGAGGGTGACCCATGCCGCACCGCTCAAGCCCATGCCGAAGACCACGATGAGGAGATAGTCCAAAAGGATGTTGAGCAAGCCTGACACCACGGTAAACACCAACCCCAACTGAGGCCGCTCGGCAGTCACCAGGAAACCCTGAAACATGCTTTGAAGGATGAAGAACGGCAAGCCTATCAACAGGATGCGGCCGTAAAGCACACAACTGTCCATCATGCTGGCATCGGCCCCGAGGAGGAGGACGATACGTTCCAAAAACACCAAGCCTATCAATCCGAAAACAACGCCCGAGAGGAAACTCACCGCAGTAAGCATGGAGAAAATCCTGTTGGCCTTGGGGTGGTCGCCTTCGCCAAGGCACTTGGCCACCAAGGCGCTACCGCCTGTGCCCAACATCGATCCTACCACGCCTACCAGAAAAAGGAACGGCATCATCAGGTTGACGGCGGCAAAAGGCGTTTTGCCCACGAAGTTGGAGACAAAGACACCGTCGACCACACTATAGATTAAGGTGAAGATCATCGTTGCGATGGTGGGCATCGTGAAGCGCAGCAGCTTGCGGTAGCCGAAATGGTCGGAGAGAGTGATGGTCATAACGGTTGGTTTTATCGGCACAATGCCTTATAAAGATTGATTTTCCCTTGTTGCAGTTCAAGCCAGTCGGCGGTCTGCTGCAGCTGTGCGTCGAGCCAGGCGCTTTGGGCGATGAGCACTTCCAGATAGCTGGTGTTGGCATACTGCATGGTCAAGCGGCTATTCTCGTAGGCTCGTTGCGCGGCTTCCACCTGCTTGGTGCGTGCCTCCTCGCGGGTGCAGCAAGCCCAACAGTCAGCCAGTGCGTCACGCACCTCACCACCTGCCACGAGCAAGGCCTTCTCGAAGGCAATTTGTGCCTGCTCTTGTTGCGACTGTGCCACTTTCAGGTTGGCTTTCAGACGCCCTTGGGCGAACAAGGGCTGCGTCAGCGAGCAGATGGCATTGAGCAGTATCTGATAGGGATTGATGGTCACGCCGTTGTTGGTCCATCCGGCACTCCCGCTGATGCTTAGGGTGGGATAAAACTCCGACCGGGCCACCTTCACATTGCTGAAAGATGCTCTCAAATGTTGTTCCGCTGCCAGCACATCGGGTCGGGAGGCCAAGGCTTCCAAGGGAACGGCACGCTCCGTGTCCATGGCGATGCCTTTCACTTCTTCCCATGAGGCTCTCGCTATGGTATCAGGTTGACGGTTGAGTAATAAACAAAGCGCGGTTTCTGCTTTCTGAATCTGCGCTTCGAGCATGGGCGAAGTGGTCAGCACGCCTTGATAGGACGCTTCCGCCTGACTGACGGCGGCTTCGTTCTGCTGCCCGACTTCCTTCATCGCCCTAAGCACCCGTAGGTTTTCCTCTTGGATTCGGATACCCTCTTGAGTGATGGCATACTGTCTGTCGAGCATCACCAGAGTGTAGTAGGTATTGGCCACCTCGGCAATGAGTTGAATCTGTGCATATTTCAGCTGAGCCGAGTCTTTCTCCAACTCCGCCAAGGCCATCGCTTTCTGATGGTGCCGCTTGCCTCCGAAGCTCAGCTCCCAGCTCATCGTCAGTGGCAACTCGTAGGTATAGGTCGCGGCTTCATTTTGCGCTTTAGAGACTGTACCCGAAGGTGCCAATGAAAACGCGGGCAGATAGCTCAACCGTGCCTGTTTCAGCATCGCTGCAGACTGTTCCAGCGACAGTTGCGCCGTTCGCAGGTCGGCGTTGTTTTCCAAGGCCTCGCTGATATAGCTTTGCAGTAGTGGGTCAGGATAGATTTGTTGCCATGACTGTGCGGGCAGCGAGTTGGCAGACAGGGAGATTAGGAGGATGATGACCACTTTCTTCACCCCCAGACTGCACTTCGTTTGTCTGGGGTAATTGAGGTCGCGTCCCTCTGGGACGCCTTTCCTGGCTTTCTCTTGCATCTTTTGGAAAATCGTAAACAAGCCGGGCACGGTGAGTAGCAGTCCCAAGGTGCCGAACAACATGCCACCTACGAGGCACACACCGATGGTGCGGCTGCCGTTGGCTCCCACGCCGTTGGCGAACATCAAGGGCAGCATGCCGAAAATCATGGTGAGCGAGGTCATCAGCACGGGGCGCAGACGCATCTTCGCGCTGACGAAAGCCGAATCGGTGATGGACATGCCCTCGCGACGGTTTTGCGAAGCATACTCGGTGAGCAAGATGGCGGTTTTGGCCAGCAAACCCATCAGCATGATGATACCCACTTGG
>JAEEIS010000144.1 GCA_016281475.1 Bacteroidales bacterium | reverse complement strand
GGAAAGCAGATTCCGTGCACTGTGATTGAAGCTGGTCCTTGTGTCGTGACACAAGTGAGAACCATCGAGAAGGATGGTTATGAGGCCATTCAGTTGGCTTTTGGCGACAAGAAAGAGAGCCGCACCAACAAGCCTATGAAGGGTCATTTTGCAAAGGCCAACACCACCCCCAAACGCTATCTCGCAGAGTTCAGCCGCTTTGAGGAGGGCCACAAGAAAAAGTATGGTGAAGTTTTGACAGTGGAAGTCTTTCAGGAAGGCGAATTTGTCGACGTGGTTGGAACCTCGAAAGGTAAGGGTTTCCAGGGCGTTGTGAAGAGACACGGTTTTGGCGGTGTCGGTGACTTGACTCACGGCCAGCACGACCGTCTGCGTGCCCCCGGTTCGATAGGTGCTAGCTCCTATCCTTCGCGTATCTTCAAGGGTATGCGCATGGCCGGCCAGACTGGTAACCACAAGGTGAAGATTCAGAACCTCGAGGTTGTCAAGATTATCCCTGAAAAGAATTTAATGTTAGTGAAAGGTTCTGTACCGGGACCCAAAGGATCAATAATAAAACTTGAAAGATGGAGTTAAAAGTCTATAACATCAACGGAAGCGAAACCGGTAGAACCATCAACTTGGACGATTCTATCTTCGCCATTGAGCCCAACCAGCACGCTATCTATCTGGATTGCAAACAATATTTGGCCGACAACCGTCAGGGTACCGCAAAGGCCAAGGAACGCAGCGAGAATGCCCACAGCACCCGCAAGCTGAAACGCCAGAAAGGCACTGGTGGCGCACGTTCGGGCGATTTGAAGAGCCCAGTGTTTGTCGGTGGCGGTACCATCTTCGGCCCCAAGCCCCGCGATTACCGCTTCAAACTGAACATTAAGCAGAAGCGTCTTGCCCGCCGTTCGGCTCTGAGCGAGAAGGTGGCTGAGAATGCCATGACCATCGTGGAGAACTTCACGCTGGAGGCTCCCAAGACCAAAAAGATGATTGAGATTCTCAATAATCTTAAATTGGGTGACAAAAAATCGCTCATAGTTCTTGAATGTCCAAATAATTTCGTATCTTTGTCTGCTCGAAACCTCCAGGGCGTAAAGGTGGTATCTGTCGGTCAGTTAAATACTTACGACATTGTGAATGCTGCCAATATTGTCCTCAGTGAGGGCTCGCTGAGCGAAATTAACCGCGTTTTGGCAACGAAATAAAGAAGTTAGAAACAAGATTTAAGAAAGTTTAACAATGTATAATATCATAGTAAAACCTCTGATTAGCGAAAAGATGACGAGAATCACCGAGGCAGCAGCTTCGCCCAAGCTGACCCGTATTCAGCGCGACAAGAACAAGCCTGCCCCCAAGGTGTTGAATCGTTATGGTTTTGTTGTTGACAAGCGCGCCAATAAAATTGAGATTAAGAAGGCTGTGGAGAGTTTCTATGGTGTGAAGGTTCTTGACGTGAACACCATGAACTACTCTGGCAAGGTGAAGGCCCGCTACACTAAGGCTGGTTACCTGGTGGGTCGCACGAACGCTTTCAAGAAGGCCATCGTGACTTTGGCCGAGGGCGACGAGATTGACTTCTACGCTAACATATAATAAGGTTTGATGCCAACGGTGTGGGACAGGCCCACGCCGTTGGCACGACCAAAAGAGTAAATAACAAATTAATAATAGTATAGTCCACTGATAAGAGACTGAAAAGAAAAACGAAATGGCTTTAAAGAAAATTAAACCGACAACCCCCGGCCAGCGTCATAAGATCGTTGTCACGAAGGACGACATCACAGCTACGAAGCCGGAAAAGAGTTTGGTGTGCGGCTACGGTAAGAGTGGTGGCCGTAACAATCAGGGTAAGATGACCATGCGCTATATTGGCGGTGGTCATAAGCAGTTGTATCGCTTTGTCGATTTCAAGAGAGACAAGGACGGTATTCCCGCTGTTGTGAAGACTATTGAGTACGACCCCAACCGTACTTCGCGTATTGCCCTCGTGTTTTACGCAGACGGTGAGAAGCGTTACATCCTCTGCCCCCAGGGCCTGAAGGTCGGACAGACCATCATGTCGGGTGCCGGTGTCGCTCCCGAGGTCGGCAACACGTTGCTGCTTGCCGAGATTCCTTTCGGTACGCTGATCCACAATATTGAGCTTCGTCCTGGCCAGGGTGCCAAGATGGTGCGCAGCGCGGGTGCCTATGCCCAGCTGATGTCGCGTGACGGCAAGTATGCAATCATCAAGATGCCCAGTGGCGAGATGCGCATGATCCTTCAGTCGTGCCGTGCCACTATCGGTATCGTGTCCAATCCTGAGCACAATCTTGAGGTTGGCGGTAAGGCTGGTCGCAGCCGTTGGCTCGGTCGTCGTCCCCGTAACCGTGGTGTTGTGATGAATCCTGTTGACCACCCGATGGGTGGTGGTGAGGGTCGCCAGACCGGCGGACATCCCCGTAGCCGTAAGGGTATTCCTGCCAAGGGTTACAAGACTCGCTCACCGAAGAAACAGTCGAGCAAGTACATTATCGAAAGAAGAAAGAAGTAATCAATAAAAGAAGAAGAAAATGAGTCGTTCATTAAAGAAAGGTCCGTATATCTTCTACAAACTGGAGAAGAGAGTTATCGAGGCTCAGCAGAACAATAAGAAGGTTACTATCAAGACGTGGAGCCGTGCTTCTATGATTTCGCCCGACTTCGTCGGCCAGACCATAGCGGTGCACAACGGCAACAAGTTCATCCCTGTCTACGTGACAGAGAATATGGTTGGACACAAACTTGGAGAGTTTGCCCCCACCCGTATCTTCCGCGGTCATGCTGGATCAAAAGACAAAGGTAAGAAATAATAAGTCCAAATAAAAGAAATAATAAGAAATGGGACGTAGAAAACGCGAAAGTGCAAATGCACAGCAAGAAGCAAAAAAGACCCTCTACGTGGCAAAGTTGAGAAACAATCCCACTTCGCCCCGCAAGACCCGTCTCGTTGCGGACATGGTTCGCGGCGTTGACGTTGATAAGGCTCTGGGCATTCTGAAGTACTGCCCGAGAGAGTCGGCTCCCAAGATGTATAAGCTTATCCTCAGTGCCGTTGCCAACTGGCAGGCGAAGAATGAGGGTGCACGTCTGGAAGACAGCCAGCTCTATGTGAAACAGATTATGGTTGACGAAGGTCGCACCATGAAGCGTATGCGCACTGCCCCCCAAGGTCGTGGCTACAGAATCCGCAAGCGCAGCAACCACATCACCGTTATCCTCGGCAGCCGCGTCGAAGAGGCTCCTAAGGCTGAAGTTGAAACTAAATAGTTAATAAAAAAGAAGAAGTAAACAATGGGACAAAAAACTAACCCAATTGGAAATCGTTTAGGTATTATCCGCGGATGGGATTCTAACTGGTACGGTGGTCGTAAG
>JAEEIS010000143.1 GCA_016281475.1 Bacteroidales bacterium | reverse complement strand
CTTCGCCCTTGTACGAAAATTCTCACTCAACATCCTTAAGCGCGACAAGGGCAAGGGTAGTCTCGTAACCAAGCGGCTGAAGGCTGGCTGGAGTATCGATTACCTCTTCTCTTTACTGGAAATTTGATGCGTTTGCCCTGCATGGTAATTCGTGTTTTTCCAGAAGAAGGATAGTAAGATTTTTCGAGTATAATAAAAAAAACTTATAAGAATTTTTGATTATACTATAAAATCCTTACACTTTTTCTCGTTAAAACCACATCAACATTCCTTTTGAAAAATAACTATAACTCTACAAGTTCGGAAGCCACCTTGCGAACTTCGTTGAATATCAGTTGCTCTATGTCGGGCGTTGGCTTGCGTATCCCCATCACATATTGACGCATTACGCCCTTGTCGATGCCCAGCCGTTTTGCCAATGCCTCATCGTTTAGTTCTGGGTGGGACAGAAACAATTTAGAAATTCCTTGGGGTTCGGGATTGTCATATTCAAAACTCTCGAACGATACATCCTCGTCCAATGATTCCCAATGGATTCCCTCCCCGTCAATCTCATAGGCGGCTCGTTGTGCATCTGTCGCTTCACGCAACCGACGGTAGTACAACAACGACTGCCACAACGTGCGTCCATCATCAGTCAGAATGTATATTCTGTCGTTCTCAAACCAAATCTTAGCTATTCTCATCGCTTACACTTTTGCCAAAATACTCATTCCATTTCTCAATAGCCAACTCACGATTCTCTTCCAACACCATCTCTGCAGCCCTGATATCCTTTATCTTCATCCCATCATTCTTTATTAGCACAATCCCATCCTCAAGAATGTGAAACTTTGCAAACCCATCGGCATTTTTCACATGCACATGCATTGGTCCATGTTCTCGTGAATAGAAAAAGAACCTCATTCCAAATATTCTAAATATCTCAGGCATATAGTTTGTTTTTTTATTAAACGAAACTTCTTTAGTTTTATTGTGATAACGTAGAAATAAATCCTCAGCATTTACATATACATTACTGCACAGAACAATAAAAAGAGGATGCCATTTCTGACATCATCTTAGTATCTACTATCTCGGAATGATGGTTATTTTACAACCCACGTTGTGCAGTTCAACAATCCACCCTCTTTTGCCACATCGTTATAATTGATTGTCTCTATTTGTTTGTTGGGAAATGCATTCTTTATTATTCTTACTGCCTGCGCATCTTCTTCCCTATCGAATATTGGTGCAACAATCAAATCATTAACCTCTAAATAGTTCACATAAATCCCCATCGCACCTTTCATGCCGGTCAAAAAAGGCAAATCAATATAATTGAGATTATATTTATCCAAAACCTCTTGCATTCCTTTTTGCCAGTATTTGTATTCATCCGCAAGTCTATTACCAATAATAGTATTTCTATTCACGAACCTAACCATACCGTCTGCATGGCCAGTATAATCATCATTTAATGAAGGAATAATAATAATCTCACATTCTAACAACGTCGACAATTTATTTATTAGAAAGACTCTCTCTTTATTTGAATTTTCAGAGAAAATCCTATCCGAAATTATAGCCCTACCATCACAAATAAGCACATTCCCACCGTCAAGATTTATATCTGAGAATTTGGCATCGATATTATTCAAACGACATATTTCTTTCACATCGGAACGGGACTCTTCCCATTCTTTCTTTCCTTTCAAATAGCTGGGGTCATATTTGAATTGAATCAACTTGCCCGATTCTGTTTGAACTGGCATATAATCACGGCACCAAATGTCTTTCGTGCCTTTAATGAACGAGTAATTGACCTTATGCTTTTCAAGAATCCCGATTAAGTTCTTGCAGGTATCTGGATAATTGCCCATCAACAATTCTGACATATAAACGGTTTGTCCTGGGTTATCTAAAGAAGAAGGTAAAGAATGCAAGTCTTCCGATGGAATTTCATTCTTTTCAGAAGAAATAGTACTAACTCTTTTGCTGTTATATGTTGCTCTAAATTTTTTCATGTCGGCATTCAGAAACTTCTTGCATATATCTTCCGTCGGCTCTATGTTATTGCTTTTGCAAATATCCATGAACACAGCCTCTTTGCCTCTGTCATTCAATACGAATCCATGTATATAATCAGGCTTTATCTTTCCGCCCAATTGTCTGTTCATTTTTTGTAGAATCTTCCTGTGCTGTTCGGTTGATAGTTTCTTGTCCACAAGTTGATTCATCAAATTTGTTAGTGGCTGTTTCTTTTTTCGGTCGTACCATATCCCCAATGTTGTTCCAATAGTAATCAAACCGCTGGCAATGCCTATTACTGATTCTATGCTCATTTGTTTGATATTTTTAGTTTTATCCTGTCACTTACCATCTTACCCTTTGAGGTTTCGGATAGTTGACTTTGCAAAGATACACTTTTTTTCACAATCACAGATGTCTTTCACAAAAAAGTCGTATCTTTGCAACATGAAATGCACCCTCTGTCCACACCAATGCACCGCCGACCGTGTTGAAACACTTGGCTTTTGCCATGCCCACCGCGAGCCCGAAGCCGCCACCATTTGCATCCACCGTGGCGAAGAGCCTCCCCTCTGCGGCACCAAGGGCATCTGCAACGTCTTTTTCTCCCACTGCAACCTCCAGTGCGTCTACTGCCAAAACCACCAAATTTCGCATTATCGGAACAGTCTGACCACCCCGACCTCTCCGACCGCTCCCCACCCCCGCTTCATCGGCGTAGATGCCATCGTCGACGAGATAGCCCGCCTGCTCCCCCAGACCGAGAACATAGTAGGCTTCGTCACCCCGTCGCACTATGCCGACAGCCTGCCCGCCATCGTCGAAGGGCTTCATGCTCGTGGCCTCTTCCCCACCACCGTCTACAACACCGGCGGCTACGACAGCGTCGAAACCCTCCAGATGCTAGCCCCCTACATCGACATCTACCTGCCCGACTACAAATACAGCCTCCCCGACCTCGCCCGCCGCTACAGCCATGCCGCCGACTACCCCACCGTGGCCCGCGACGCCCTGCGCGAGATGTACAGCCAGAAAGGCTCCTCCCTGCCCACCGACCACGACGGCCTTGCCTACCGCGGCATCATAGTCCGCCATCTGGTGCTGCCAGGACAGGTAGAGAACAGCCTACGCGCCCTCGACACCCTCGCCGACATCTCCCTCAACCTCCACATCTCGCTGATGGCGCAGTACTACCCTCCCCTGCCCGACCTCCCCGACCAACTGGGCCGCACCCTCACCCCCGACGAATACCAACAAGTGGTAGACCACCTCGACCACCTCGGCCTCCACCGCGGCTGGGTGCAGGAGCTAGACGCACAAGCCTGCTACCGTCCCGACTTCACCCACCAGCAGGCATTCTAACCAACCTATCCTATCTATCCAATCCAATCCATCCCCATGAAAAAGAAACGCCCCACAATCCTACCCGACCCCGTCTTCACCTTCAACGACACCACCATCGTCATGCTGCGAACCCGCGACTATGCTTTCCAGCTGGCCATATTCCTTAACGAAGCCTACCTTCTGCAACTGGCGCGCATCGACGACCTATACCTCAACGACACCCCCTACCCGTGTTTCTTCTTCCACGACGAGGCCGCCTGGCTAGTCTACATCCTAATAGCACGACCCTTCCAAACCATAGCCGACCCCGCTTTCGGAGATTACGACAAGATGCTGCTCATCCGCGGTCGCGACTCAAGACGTTTCCCCAAAATGCTATACGACCAGATGCGCAACCGACGCTATGGCAATGCAATAGGGCCTGCCGCCGAACCCGACCCCACCGACCTGGTAGCGCACCGGCAATGGGAGATATGCAACCAACTGTCGGAAAGCATTCAGCAACTCGACATGTTCGATTTCAAGAATCCACTCCAGCCCGTCAGCACCCTGCGCCTGACCCATGTCGAACCCACCCTCTTCCCTGTCGAATCGTCCGTCGCCAACGCCACCGAGCAGCGTGCCATTGCCAACTACCATAGGCAGCTGCAGTCGTTCCTCGGCCAAACCTTCGACGCACTCCATGCCCACCTCACTGTCGTGAATGGTGAATCGTGAATGGTGAATTGACAATACATTTGTCCATTCACAATTCACAATTCACACATCACAATTTTCTGAAAATAAAGTAAGTGTGCATTATTTTCAATATAAGGAGGCAACAATTGGAATATTTTGTGTAAATTTGCAAATTTAAAATCAGAGAGAAAATGTCCACAAAGAATATCATCTCCAACACTGTGAAGCACCTGCCCTTCATCACCAGGTCGCTGCTGATGCTGGCCACCGCCGCCATCATCCCCCTGCTGTTCCCCTCGGAGGGAAAGGGCCTGCACTACGACTATGCCGAGGGGGGCATCTGGCGCGACAGCGACCTCGTGGCACCCTACGACTTTGCCGTCAGCCGCCCGCAGGCGGAGGTGGACCGCGAGGCGGAAGAGGCACGCGAGGACCTGCTGCTCTACTACCACTACGACAACACCGCCTACAACCGTGCGCTAGAACGGCTGAACCGACTATCCGGCAGCCTCCCCGACAGCCGCATACAGCGGATGCGCAGCACCATCGACAGCATCTACCGCGTGGGACTATTGGAAATGCCGCAAGAAATACCCAACTTCAAACGGCACGACATCATCATACTGGAAGGCAACGTAGGGTCGCAGCACAGCGTGGGCGACTACGTGACGCCGCTGGACGTGCGTGACAGCCTGCTACGCGAGCAGGTGCTGCTGCCCAGCATCGCCTACGACCCCAACCGCACACAGCTCGAGCTCCACTCGCGCCTCTCGCAGCTGGCCACCACCAACGGCATGGTGCGCCAAGGCGAACTGATTATTGCCAAAGGCGAACTGGTGACACCCGAAAAAGCCCAAATGGTGCGCTCGCTGGAGCAGGACAACGACCGCCGCTACCAGCAGCACTACCACCCCCTGGGGCGCTACGTGGGCCAGGCCGCCCTCTGCCTCTTTGCCCTCGCAGCCCTATTCCTCTTCATGCGCAACACACGCCATCCCATATTGGACGACACCCGCAAGGTAACCTTTATCATGGTACTCATCATCACCGTGTCGGCCATGACGGCACTCGTGCAACACATCAACGCCCACTGGGTGCTGATAGTGCCGCTATGCGTGGTGCCGATAACGATGAGGGTCTTTTTCGACATGCGGGTGGCGCTCTACGTGCACGTCACCACCGTCATCATCCTCGCCAACATGGTGGCTAACCCGTTCGAATTCATCTTCTACCAGCTCATTGCGGGCATGATGACCATCGTCACCGTGCGCCATTTCGAAGACCGTAGCAAATTCTTTCTCGTGGCGGGAGTCATCTTCTTCTCCTACTCCATGATATACACCTTCGGCGTGCTGAGCCAGGAAAGCACCCTCGAGAGCATCACCGCCGACCGCTACCTCATCTTCTTCCTCAACGCCCTGCTCTCGCTGCTGGCCTACCCGCTGATATACCTCTTCGAACGGCTCTTCGGGCTCACCACCAACCTCACCCTCATGGAACTCTCGAGCACTAACACCCCCGCCCTGCGCGAGCTCAGCCGCAACGCCCCCGGAACCTTCCAGCACTCCGTGCAGGTGGCCAACATCTGCGAAGACCTCATGAACGAAATTGGCGGCAACGCCCTGCTCGCCAAAGTCGGCGCCCTCTATCACGACATCGGCAAACTCCAGGCACCGCAATATTTCACCGAAAACCAAAACAGCGGGTTCAACCCCCACGACGAGCTCGACAACCTTGAGAGCGCTTCCATCATCATCAGCCATGTGCCCGACGGCATCGCCCTGGCCAAACGCTACCGCCTGCCCGCCGTGGTGCAGGACTTCATCCGCACCCACCACGGCACCACCGTCACCGGCTACTTCTACGCCAAAGAGTGCGCCCAGCATCCCGACCAGCCCGCATCCATAGCCGACTTCCGCTACAACGGCCCCACCCCCTTCTCGCGCGAAACCGCCGTAGTGATGATGGTCGACAGCGTCGAGGCGGCATGCAGAAGCCTCCAAAACCACCACAAAGCCGCCATCGACCATCTGGTCGACAACATCATCGACGACAAGATACGCCAAAACCAGCTGCAGAACTGCGACCTCACCTTCGGCGAAGTGACCAAGATACGCAACATCCTCAAAGAAAAAATGACAAGCATCCACCACTCGAGAATATCCTACGAAATAAAAAATAAGAAATAACAATATGAAGAAAAACATCCTCACCCACGTCGGCATCATATTGGTGCTGCTAGCCATCTCGGCCATCTATTTTATGCCCATCCTACAAGGCAAAGCCCTGCCGCAAGGCGACCTGCAGAAGTACGAAGGCATGGCTAAGGCACAGAAAGACTATCACGCAGCCACCGGAGAATACTCCACATGGTGTCCCAGCATGTTCAGCGGAATGCCCGGCTACCAAATCACCAACAGCCCCCAGCATTCGATGTACACCCCCGTCAAGAACGTGCTGACACTGCAGATATTCGGCCGACAGAACGACATGGGCGTGATGTTCCTCTACCTGCTGGGCTTCTACATTGCCCTGGTGGCACTAGGGGTGGGCCCATGGCTGGCACTGTTGGGCGGACTGGCATTCGGACTGGGAAGCTACAACATCATCATCATCGAGGCGGGCCATATCACCAAGGCATGGGCAATGGCGATGATGGCTCCCGTGCTGGCAGGCATGCTGCTGTGCCTAAAAGGAGCAGGGAGACTAAAGGAAGAAAAGCAACGAGGCGTGGCCAACCTAGTGTGGGGCGGCATACTGTTCACCCTTGCTCTGGGCACACAGATAGCGTTAAACCACATACAGATTACCTTCTACACCGCCATCGCGGGCGTGGCGATGGGCATTGCCTATCTCTGCCACTCACTTAAGGAGAAATATTTCGGCAAGCTTATTCTCAGCGTAGGCGTGCTGCTGGTGGGCGTGGTGCTGGCATTGGCGTGCAACACACGCCACCTGTTGGTGAACGAGGAATATATGCAGTACACCATGCGCGGCGGCAGCGAAATCACCGTCACGCCGCAAGACCTCTACGGCGAGGATTTCCCACGCAACAACAACGCTAACGACCGGGGGTTGGACATCAACTACGCCTTCAGCTGGAGCTACGGCATCGGCGAGACCTACACCCTGCTGGTGCCCGGCGCACGCGGTGGCGGCAGCATCGAGCCTGTGAGCAAAAGCAGTGCGTCGTACAACAACTTCCACCAAGAAAAAATGCCGCTCTACTGGGGCGACCAGCCTTTCACTAGCGGCCCAGTCTATTTCGGAGCCATCATCGTGTTCCTCTTCCTCTTCGGGCTGCTCACCGTCAAAGGTCCCGAGCGGTGGTGGATTCTGGCAGCCACCCTCCTCGCCATCATCCTCTCTTGGGGCAAAAACCTGATGGGCTTCAACGGATGGGTGTTCGACCACCTGCCCCTCTACAACAAGTTCCGCACCCCCTCGATGAGCCTCGTGCTGGCCAACGTGCTGGCCGTGCTGATGGCAGTGCTCGGACTGCGCGAGCTCTTCTCCGGACGGTTGGAGACGAAGAAGGCACTGCGCTCGCTCTATATCTCGGCCGGCGTAACGGTGGGCATGATACTGCTCGGCCTGCTGATGAGCGGCGGACTCTCTTATAGCGGCAGCGGCGACAACGAGATGGCGGCACAATACGGCAACCAGTGGCCCTCAATACAGAACATCTTCATCCAAGACCGCAAGACCCTGTTTGTGTCCGACTCGTGGCGCAGCATCCTGTTCGTCATTTTGGCAGCCGCCACACTTTGGGCATACCTGCGTTGGGCCAAAAAAAAGAAAGAACTGCGACCCAATGCCCTCCTCGTTCCGACGGCAGTGCTTGCACTGCTCGTCGTCATCGACCTGCAGGGCGTGAACAGCCGCTACCTCAGCAGCGACAACTACGTCCGCAACCCGCGCCAGCTGGCCATGCAGCCTGCCCAGTACGACATGGACATCGACGCCCTAGCGGCACAGGTGGGCGACCAAGACTACCGTGTGCTCAACCTGGCGGTCAACACCTTCAACGACTCCAAACCCTCGGCATTCCACAACCAGGTGGGCGGCTACAGCGCGGCCAAACTGCGCCGCTATCAGGACCTCATCGACTTCTACATCAGCTACCGCATCAACTCCAATGTGCTCAACATGCTCAACACCCGCTACATCGTCATGCGCGACGGCCAGGTGCAGCGCAACCACGACGCATTGGGCAACTGCTGGTTTGTCAGCGACATCAAATGGGTGGAAAACGCCAACGACGAGATAACTTCGTTGAACAAGGACGACTTCAACCCAGCCACCACCGCCATAGTAAACAAATTGGAATTTGATAATTTCCAATTCTCAATTCTCAATTCTCAACTCAAAGACACCGCCGCCTCCATCGAGATGGAGCACAAGCGTCCGGCCGACCTCAACACCCTCACCTACCGCAGCCACAGCAACTCACCCATGCTGGCAGTATTCTCCGAAATATACTATGCCCCCGACTGGAAGGCCTACATCGACGGCGAGCCCGCCGAATACCTCCGTGCCAACTACATCCTGCGTGCCATGATCGTGCCCGCTGGCGACCACGTCATCGAGTTCCGCAACGAGGCTCCCACCATGCATAAGTTAGACACCATTACCCTCATCTGCTCCATCGCCACGCTGATTATCATTGGCGGCGTGCTCTTCGTCTACTACCGACGGAGAGCCTCCGCTATTAAATTGAAAAATGAAAATTGAAATTATTTGGCATAATAATCGTCCCCGCGAGTCCCCTCTTGAGACGGGGAGCAAACCTCCAGTGGATGTTTGCCGTAAGGCCGGGGTATGTTCTTCACCTTCCATCTTCAAGGCCACTTCTATTAATTGCATGTAATTAAAGTCTCAAATTCATATCAAATTCAAAATATACAGTTTACAAATTCTCCAATTCTCTAATTCTTGATAAATAGAAATCCCCTCAATTCCCTAACCTCTAACCCCTAGCCCAATGATCTCAGTCATCCTCTGCACATACAATCGCGACAAATACATCTACAACGTGCTACGTAGCGTGGCCGAAAACGACTACCCGCGCGACCAATACGAGATAGTGCTGGTCAACAACAACAGCACCGACCGCACCGAAGCCGAATGCCGACGCTTTCAGGCCGACTACCCCGACATACAGTTCCTCTACTGCGTGGAGACCAACCAAGGGCTCTCCTACGCCCGCAACCGCGGCATCCTCGAGTCGCACGGCCACCTGCTGGCATACGTCGACGACGATGCCACAGTCAACAAAGAATACCTGCGCACCTACGCCGACTTCTTCGCCGCCACCCCCGACGCCGTGGCGGCAGGCGGCCCCATACTGCCCGTCTACGAAACCGAGGAGCCCGCATGGATGTCGCACTACACCCGTCAGCTCATCACCGGCAAGCTATACCTCGGCGACCAGCCGAAACCCTTCGCCCACGGAGCCTACCCCGGCGGCGGCAACTCATGCTACCGCCGCAGCGTCTTCGATGCCGTCGGACTCTTCAACGTAGAGCTGGGGCGCAAAGGCAGCAGCCTCATCGGTGCCGAAGAAAAAGACCTCTACGACAAGATGACCTCTCGCGGCATGCGTTTCTTCTACCTCCCCACCGCCATCCTCTACCACATCATCCCGCCCACCAAGCTGACGCAGGACTATTTCGACCGCCTCACCCACGGCATCGGGGTCAGCGAACGCTACCGTACACAACAAATTTCCAAACGCAAATACCTCAACCGCCTCTTTAAAGAAGCCATCAAATGGGGCGGCACACTAGCCCTGTGGTGCAGCTTCGCCCTCCGTGGCGACACCGCCAAAGGCAACAAACTAGTCGCCTTCCGCCGCAACGTCACCCGCGGTCTGCTAGGGAAGTGAAAATTGAAAAATAATTGAAAAGTTAGGGGTTAGAGAATTAGCTGCCGCCTCAAACCTCTAACCCCTAACCTCTAACCTAGAAAATACTCCATTATCCTCTGGCTGGAATCATACCTTGCCGTCTCGCCCCAGAAAGCCTGCAACAGACGCTCCCGCTCCGCAGGATCTATCGCATAGTCGTGCTGCTCCACGATGCGCAGAAACTCTTCAAAATTCTTTGCCCTGTTTCCTGTCACATACTCGTCGAACGGGAAGAAGAAGTCCCGCTCCGCCACATACTCCTCATAATCGTAGATATACAAGAAAGCCTCCTTACCCTCCATCAGCAGAAAGTCATACAACACCGACGAATAGTCCGTCACCAGCACCTGCACGTAAGGCAGCAGTGGATACACATCCATCATCGAATCCAAGAAAATCAGATTCGAATAGGTCTTCCCGACCTCAATCTCGTCGGCAAACACCATCGGATGCGGCTTCAGCAACATCAGCTCACCCTGCGCGGCCAGCACCTCGTTGAGCCTATCCAGGTCCAAATGCTGCGTAAATAGCGTCCGCTGCGAGTCGCGCCATGTGGGCATATACAGCAACACCCTGCCATACTGCCGCATCCGTCCCATCAGCTCCATCATCCCCTTCGGCTCGTAGCGTCGCACCAAGCGCATCCGCTCCGCCTCGTCAGCAGTGAGGATGCTGTTGCGCGGATAGCCCAACTCCAGACAGCGTTCCTTCGCCACGCGGAACGACCGCGAGAAAAACTCCGTCGCCAGCGGCGTGCTCGACAACACATATTCATGCTTGCGATAACGGTAAGGGTACCAAAACCTGTCCCTCAGCGTAGGACGCTGGTACGGCTGCGCATAAACCCCCTTGGTGATGGCATACTGTATACACTTCGTCCCAACGCCATGCCACAAATTCACGCAAGTGGCACCGCCCGAAAGGAAGAAATCAATATCCAAAGTAGACGAATTGTAAAACCAGTAGCGCGACGTCAGGGCGTGCCAGATGCCCTTCGCCGACCGCCTGTGGTACACCTTCAGCCCCATCCCCCTAAGCCGCCGCTCCGTGGCGCGCGACGCCGTAACCCACGCCGCATCCACCCCCTCGCAGCGCTCGCAGGCATACAGATACAGATATTTGGCATTGTCCTTAAACGACCCGCTCGACCCACCAAAGGTGTATCTCCGCTTGTTCCGTATCACCAGAAAGGAACAAAGGTACACGCAATACCAAAACAAATAGTTGACGACTGTTTTTTTCATTGCTATTATATTAGGCCACTTCTATTAATTGCATGTAATTAAAGTCTCAAATTCATATGGCTCTAGTTTGATAAAAGACTGATTTTTTACAGCCTCGAAGAGGCTGAATCTCAATAACACCGTACAAGCGTAGCGCAGTGCGGTGACAGAATAAACTCACTCCTAGCGTCCCGAAGGGACGCGACATTGAGACAGTTT
>JAEEIS010000142.1 GCA_016281475.1 Bacteroidales bacterium | reverse complement strand
GGGTTGGTTCTCCGGCAATTCGTTGTCAACGGCTTCTACAGAATCTGATAATACCCGCTGGACAATATCTGCTGGTGTAACATCTGGTAATTGGATTATTGCTAATGTAGCAGACGACACAAGAATGATATGGTACAATACCGGTTCTCCCCGTTTTGCTTGCTATACCGGCAAGAATGAATCTTCATCGGGCTATGCTGCTATCCAGCTTTATGCCCTTGCAGATTCCCGCGACGAGGCTCCTATGAGCTGGAGTGAAGAAACAGGTACTGCAACAATGACTGCAAATGGCTTGAGTTACATTTTACCTGATTTGGTTTTCAACTCACCTGCGGCACTGCCTGTCACTTATGCTTCCAGCGCACCCGCTGTGGCAACTGTAGATGCAACAACTGGTAGTGTTACAGCCGTAAGCGAAGGCACCACAACCATCAGCGCCACCTACGACGGAAGTGATGCCACCGCTCCTTACAAGACCACTGTCAAGAGCTACACGCTCACCGTTACCGATTCGCGCCCGACTTGCGCAGCGCCCACTTTCAGTCCTGCAGCCGGTGAGGTTACCTCCGGCACAACCATCACAATTGCTTCCGCCACTTCTGGCGCAACAATTTGGTATACCACCGGTTCCACCGAATTCTCTGAGGGTGGCTGGACAGAATACACCGAACCTGTAGCCGTAACTGAGGCATGCACCATCAAGGCCATCGCAGTGAAATCGAACTACAAGAATAGCGAGGTGGCTTCTGCTGCCTATGTTATTACTGTTGCTACTGTTGGTTCGGGCACTGAGCAAGACCCTTACACTGCCGGTGATATTCTTGACAAGTATCCTAACGGTTCGGGCGATGCGTTGGTATATGTAACTGGACGAATTACTAGTATTACTGAAGTCAGCTTAAACTATAAGAACGCAACATATACCATCAGTGACGGTACTAGAAGTATTCTGGTTTACAGAGGAAAGTATCTTGATGGTGAAGACTTTACAAGTACCGACCAGATTGCCGTAAATGACATCGTTATTGTTTATGGTCAGATTGGAACATATAATAATGCTCCTCAGCTGGCTAATGGCAACTATCTTGTCTCAATAACAAAGGCTCCTACCATCACCGTTGATCCCGAATCATTGACTTGGGCGGCAGATGAGACTGACTTAAGGCAAATTACCGTGACGACCAGCGGGAATGCCGGCTTTACCACAGACATCGTATCCGGTACTTATAACGACTGGACCATCACTACTACCGGTGGCACCAAATTAAGCGTCAAGCCCAAGGAAGCCAACACCAGCACAACCGCAGACAAAGTCCTCGTGCTCAAAGTAAAGCATAATACTGACCCTTCCGTATTCACGGAGATTACTTGCACACAGTCCAAGGTGAGCAATGGAACTCCTTTCTCGTACACACTTGATGGTACTATCTTTGCTTCAGGTAATGCATATGCTACTGCAAGTACCGTGACACAGAACTCAATTGGATGGAAAGTAGAGGGTAATACAGAGCAGACTCCATGGAGAATTGGAGGAAAAGGTATTACTGATCAAAATCGTGCTATATATAGTACAGATGCAATTCCTGCTGATATTAACCAGATAAAAGTTGGCTCCGGTTCTGTTGCAAGTAGCCTGACTGTAAATTCTTTGACAATTACCGTTCATAATTCGGCTGCTGATGCTGCAAGTGGTGCTAATGCAATTGCTACCAAGACAGTTACTTCTGGTATAGCCAGTGCCACTGTTACTTTTGATAAAGAAGACAATACCAGCTGGGCAGGCAAGTATTATAGAATTGTCTACAATGTAACCCGCACAACAACTAGTGGAAACGGTTACATTACATTCTATAGTGCACAGTTCAACGGTACCAATTGAAGCGGAACCGGAGGGGGAGCCTCCGGGGCGACAGCCACAGTAACGACCGGAAATGCGACGGTCAGCGGCCCGACAGGGGCAACCCTGTCGGGCTCCTGGACCGGAGCAACCGGAAATATTTATGAGGCGGGCTTTGTGTACAGCACGAATTCCAGCCTTGTCAACAATCCGGAAGCGAATTGGAACAGTCTGAGTACGTCTTATGACAGTTCCAATGTAGGTTCCAATGCGAGCGGCAGTATTTCCTGCACGCTGGAGAATCTCACAGGCAGCACGACTTATTATTATAAGGCGTTTGTCCGTGAATTCAATGCGAGCACCAACCAGTACGAATACCGTTTCGGCGAGACTCTGTCCTTTACAACAGAGGCACAGATTCCTGCCGGGTACGCGTATCTCACCGATTACGGAATGCCCGATGTAACAGGCTTGAATCCTGCCAGCCGGGCGACCGGAACGAATTCTGACCGGGACGACAATTGGTACAGTTTCAGCACCAACAACAACAATCGCCAGATTGCCGTGCACACCTACACGCACAGCAATGAAGAGACTGTGAACTATGTGGTGCTGTACGACAAGACCAAGTATGCTCCGTTGTGGACTGCACATACCATGAACACGACCTACTGGCCGGATAACAACGTCGGGCGCAACGAGAGTTGGGCCAACGACCCAGCAATCAGCCTGACACAGCAGACGGGTCTTGACAACGCCAGCACCGTCGGTTACAGTATGGGACACCTTGTGGCTTCTGAGTACCGCCAAAGTACAACTAAGCAGAACAAGCAGACTTTCTACTACAGCAACCAGGCGCCTCAGTGGCAGAATGGTTTCAACGGCAGCGCAGCAGGTTATAGCGGCGACGGCGTATGGCAGCAACTGGAGAACAGGGTGAAGAGCCAGGCCCCCAGCGGCACCGCCATGCTCTATGTTATTACCGGTGTGCTGTACGAAGGAAACACTATCACTAAGCCCAGCGGCAACCTGAACGTGCCCATTCCAAGCCACTTCTACAAGTGTATTATGAAGTGCACCTTCAGCAACGGCACAATAACCAGTGCCAAGGGCATCGCTTTCGTTTATACGAACGTGTCGCACGCTGGTGAGAAATACTACGACAGCGCCTATGTAACGAGCATCGATGCAATCGAGGCCCGTGCCGGCTTCAATTTCTTTGCAAATGTTCCGGGCGATACCGCAACCGGGTTACAGGGTAAGGCCGAGGCCAACACCAACCACACCTGGTTCACCGGCGAATCGTCCGGCAGCAACATTTCACCGGTAACTGATAGTCCTTGGGGGAATTTCTAATGAGAAGGAACTGTAACATTATCACAAAGGCGGCAGCCGTATTGCTGGCCGCCTTTGCCTTCTGGGGCTGTGCGAGCGATCCGGTGCTGCAGAGGATGGAGATTCCCGGTCAAGCCGGGAATGACGGCGGGTCCGGGAATGACGGCCGCCTGGTCACTTTTCACGCAAGGCCGGCCGGCACGAAGGTCGCCTTTGGACAGGCCGACGCCACAGGAGCGCGCCCTACCCTTTGGACCGGCAACGATTCCGAGGTGAAGGTTTCTCTCAATTACAGCGGGGCTCAGGTAGCGGGCGTAACTCCGTCCAGCGATTTTACGACGGCGTCGTTCAGCGCGAACATCGATTTTGGCGCAAGCGCGTCGCCCTACACGTTCTATGCAGTGAGTCCGTCCAGCGCGGCTGTGGCGCTAAGCCCGAGCCGTGAGGCGTGGAAGGTAAACATCCCTGGCACACAGACGCCTACCGCTACTTCTGTGGACGAGAGGGCCATTATTATTGCTGCGGCCAGCGATCAGTTTACCGATGCCGAAACGATAAATGATGTGGACCTTATGTTCTATCATCTTACCGCATACGGACGCCTGTCACTGCAGAACCTGGCCCTTGAACAGGGCGAATCATTGAAGCAGGTGGAACTCACGTTCACCACGCCCGTAGCGGGCGACTGGTACTGGGCGTGCGACGAGACCGACGGGACGCACACACTCACCGACTACGGCGCATCTTCTACCCTGACAATCAACACCAGCAGCGCGACCGACATCTGGTTCGGATGCGCGCCGGTGGACGTGTCGGAACAGATAATGGTTGTGCGCGCTTACACCAGCGCAGGCTTATGGGAGCGGTACGTCGAGTTCCCGCAGGGTCAAACGTTCAAGTTCGAGGCGGGCGAGGTGGCCGTGTTCAGTGTGGATATGGCCGAAGCTGCCGGAGCGGAATTTACGGAGTTTGCAGCCGGTAGCGGCAGCGATTCCTTCACCCTTGTCACGGACGCTTCTACCCTGATGGCCGGCGACGAGATACTGATTGTCTACAAGAACGGTTCCCTGGCGCTTGGTGCCCTCAACGAAAGCGGCAACTTCCGGGATCCGGTAGAGATTACCATTTCTGGCGATGGTAGCAGCATAGCTTCTGCCGGCAGCGCCACCATACTTACCCTTGAGACCGGTGGCGAAAGTGGTACCTGGTCTTTCAGGGATGGCAGCGAGTATCTGGCCAGTGCCAGCAGTAAGAATTATCTTGTCAATTCTTCTACAAAGACAAGCAATGCCAGCTGGACAATTTCTATCGCCAGTACCGGTCTTGCAACTATCACAGCGAAAGCTGGTGCTAGCTCTATTCTCAGTTATAACACCGGCAGTCCCCGCTTCAGTTGCTATTCCAATAACAATCAGCAGAAGACATCCATCTATCGTCGCAGCGGCGGCGGTTCCGGGCCAGCTGACCCTGCCAACGACGCCCTTCTTCAGAAGACTATCTACGGTTGCTATCTGGGATCTGGTCAGGAGTGGGAATACACCCCCGGCATAGACCAGATTACCCGCAGCTACAACGCCAACGACGTGCTCACCTTCACCCTCATCAGGCCGGATTCGGTGGACGAGCTGGAGATTACCGGCTTGTCTCGCTCTGCGGTCAAGGGTGATGACGTGACGGTGACGGTCCACTGGCGCAGCGGCCTTCAGACTGTTCTCAGCCAAAGCTACAATATGTCCGTAATTAAAGAGGACGGTCCCAAGGTGTGGATCGGCGACGGCAGCGGACAAGGTTTCATAGTTAAAAAGTAACGGGATATGAAAAAGATATTGTTATCGTTTTTTGCGGCCCTGTGCATGTGCGCAGTGGCAAACGCCGTTCCCGCTTACCCCCGCTTTATAAACTATACGCAGCCTGACGGTTCTGTGATTAAGATCCGCCTGCACGGCGATGAGTTCTGCCACTGGGTGACCGACGCTAACGGGCAGGTCGTTGAAAAGGATGCCGACGGGTATTATCGACCTGCGTCGGAGGCACAGCTAAGCACCAGGAGGGCCGCCGCAGCTATGCGCCGCAGCCAGGTCAACGCGGCCCGCAGCCGCAACCTTGCCAAGTCGGGCATCGCCAATGGCCAGAAGCACTTCCTGGTGATTCTTGTGCAGTTCAAGGATGTGACGTTCTCCAATGCGAGCACGGCCCTGCAAGATTTTTCCGATATGCTGAACCAGACTGGATACTCGAAT
>JAEEIS010000141.1 GCA_016281475.1 Bacteroidales bacterium | reverse complement strand
GAATTCGGCGGCGTGCTGCAGCATCTCCTTGACAAGGTGCTTGGCGGGTTCGCGGTGGGGACCCATGAAGGCGAGTATGACGCCCTTGTCGTCGGCATATTCGGCAAGGGTGATGCCCTCCATCACCTCGGTGCCTGCGGGCAGGAGTATCACAGACTCTGCCCCCCGCTCGACCAGGGGACGGATGACGATTTCCTTGGTCACGTGTTCACCCTCTGCGACGGTGAAAAACTCGAGGCGGTTGAGCACCTCGCCATCGGGGTAGCGGCTGCCGGTGGAGAGGCAATAGGTGCCGGGCTCCAACGGGAGGGTGGCGGGGAAGGTGGCCATGCGGGGGTCCTCTTCGAAGTCGAAGGTGCGGAAGTCGCCGTTTTCGAGCTTTTGGAGGGTAAAGTGGGGGTAGTAGATGGGGGTGGCGGGCTCTTTGCCGTGGTAGGTGAGGGTTAATTGAGAATTGAGAATTGAGAATTGAGAATTGTTGGTTGTAGATTTGTGGTTGAGGTCGGTCTTTTGCCAGACGGTGCCGTCCCAGACATAGATGGTGTTGGTGGCGTTGTCGAGGTAGGCGGGGATGCCAAAGGCGCGGCAGGCTGCCACAAAGAAGATGTCGCGGCTGTGCGCATCGGCATGGCGCAGGCGGAACACGCCCATCGGAGAGATGGGGCAGTTGTAGTAGTTGCCTGTGTCGTCGACCGCTATATTCTCAATCGTCCAATTTCTCAATGCCTCATAATCTTGCTTATACGCCTCTGGCTGCATTCTCGGCTTTAGATACGTCCTCCCATTATCGGACAAATCAACCCAGTTTGCAAAATCGGTCATTCCTTTTAACAACGGCTGCCGCCAGTCGCGCACCAGCTCGTTGCTGATGCGGGCGGGGAGGATGCCCTTCTTGTACACGTCGTAGGTATAGAGGGCACTGGTACAGGTGCCTTTGGCGCGGTCCAGCCAGTCGAAAGTGGTCATTTGGGCTTGGAGGACATCGGCGGTAATGTCGCGCAGGTCTTTGTCGGAAAAGGATTTGAGGTAGTCGTAGATGTGTTCGCCACTGCGGAACGGGGCACCCCAGTACTCAAAGAACTTATATATCTCGGCATAGTTGCCTTCGGACTTGTGGATGATTTCCCACACTTGCGCATCGGAGAACTTGTCCTGTCTCCAGAGCCAGTCTTTGGGGAGATAGCTCTTGAAGTTGTCCTCGGTGGGGAATGTGGCGGTGTAGGCGTTGCGTAGGGAGTCCTCGTAGGCGAGACGGCGGGCGTTGCGGGCCACGGCTTCGTCGGAGGGGGTGACTTTGGCGGTGCCGGGTGCGGGAGGGACGATGTCTAAATTGAGAATTGAGAATTGAGAATTGAGATTGTCGGACAGGGTCAAAGTGAGGGTGCTGTCTTGGCGGACATCTAGTTTGCTGAAGGCGTAGCGGGTGCCATCGGTTGCCCAGACGAGGATGTCGCCGAGTCCTGTGGTGAGGGAGGCCTGCCCTTGGGCATCGGCGGTGTAGGTGGCAAGGGTGTAGTACTCGGCGTAGTTGTACATCTTGAACTTGATGGTGGCACCGGGGAGGGGCTTACCGTCGGGGCCGCAGACGGTGGCGGTGACGCGGCGTGTGGGGGCATAATGGCTGAGGAGGTTCAGCTCGCTGTAAAGGGCGGTCTGCTTGACAACTTCCTCGTCGCCGTGGTAGCGGCCGAAGGCCTTGCTGTGCACCATCAGGCAGCGGGTGGAGGGGATGGCGAACCAGCCCATGTTCAATTCGGGGTCAGGCTCGCAGGCACCGAGGAACTTCCACTGGCCGCCCTTGCCATCGGGGTTGGCAACCCATACTTCGACCCAGGCGTGGTTGTCGTCGCAGTGTGCCCAGCGGGGGGTGTAGCACTGGCGGGCAGGGATGCCCACGGAGCGGAGGGCGGTGACGGCAAAAGTGCTCTCCTCACCGCAGCGGCCCAACGAGGTGCGCATAGTGGCGAGGGGTGCCGAGGTGCGCGCATCAGCAGCACGGTAGGCGACATGCTCGTGACACCAGTGGTTCACTTCCAAGGCGGCCTCCTCCATAGTCATGCCTTGCACGCGTTCTTTCAAAGCGTGGTAGAATGCCATGCGGGCTGTGTCGAGGTTCTCGTTATTGACACGATAGACGAGGACGAAGTGGCGGAAGACATCGTCGGGTATGGTTTTGCCCCACGGCATTTGTTCGCGGGCAGCGAAGGCATAGCGCACCTGGTCGAGGAAGAAGGCCGGGGTGTAGTCGGCCAGGTCGCTATAGGGCATATAGGCGTAGAGGAACTGCATGGCCTCGCGTTCGGCACGGCAGAGGGTGTCGAGGTTTAATTGGGCGTTGAGCATTGGGAATTCGGAGAGGCGGGATGCGTAGTCCTGCTCTACCTGCTGGCGGTAGGCGCGGTCGGTGATGAAGTGGGGGTTGCGGTGGCAGGAGGAGAAGATAAAGAGAAGGGATAGGAGAAATAGAAGGGATAGATGGGGTTTGCGGGTTGTTTTCATTGGGATATGGATTTGATTAGTTGACTTACTGTTTCGGTGTTGGTTTCAATAGTGCCGTCGGGGAGGGTATGCTTGCAGCTGCCGTGGATTTCGGTGACACCCGTTTCCTGCACGATACGGCGGGCATTGGCAGGGGTGATGCCTGCACCTGCCAAGATGGTGATGCGGCCTGCAGCCTGACGCACCAACTGACGGAGGGTGGGAATGCCTGCCTCGGCATTGGGCTGGCAGCCCGAAGTGAGCAGACGGTGGCAGCCACAGCGAATGAGGGCTTCGAGAGCATCGAGAGGGTCTTGGCACATCTCGTCGAAGGCACGGTGGAAGGTGACCTGCAGCGGGGCAGCCAACTGAACGATATGGCGTGTGCGTGCCTCGTCAATCATGCCGTCGGGGGTGAGGAAGCCCACCACGACGGCATGGGCACCACATTGGCGGCACAGCTCCACTTCGTGACAGAGCTGGTAGAACTCGGCATCGGTGTAAACGAAGTCGCCTGCGCGAGGGCGCACCAAGACATGGGTGCGGAGTTTCAATTCTTGGACACAATACAGGATGTCGTCTTGGGTGGGGGTGGTGCCGCCTAGCTCGAGCTGGCGGCACAATTCGATACGCCCAGCCCCGCCAGCCAAGGCATTGGCGGCAGACTGGCGCGAGTTGGCACAAATCTCTACTATCATAGTGTTGGAATTAGAAATCGAACTTGGCATTGCGCATGCGCTCTTGGAAGAGGCTGTTGTCGTGGACAATGGTCTGGACGGTCTGGTCGAAACTCATGTCGCCCGACGGGTGGAAACGCACCTCAATGGGAAGATAATAAATGGGCAGGCCCGACATGACCTCTTTGTCGGCAAATTCGCGTAGCCGGGCGGCATCTTTCTCGGTGGTGAGGATGAGCTTGCGTGCACTATTCATCTGGACAAAGAGACGGCGAATGCGACGGATGTCGGCGGTGGTGAAACGGTGATGGTCGGCAAAACGGAGGGGGCTGACCTCGCAGAAACCACTGATGTACTGCTGCATGGGTTCGGGGTGGGCAATGCCGGTGACGAGGAGGACCGACTCGACAGTGGACAACGGCAACGGTGCATTGCCCATGAGAGGCAGAGGGTCGCCATAGTGGACATAGCTAAAAAAGACCTTCTGAAAGGGTCTGAGTTTTAGGCGGCTGACCATGTTGTGCTTGTCGATGGGATTGAGTTTGCTAGGCGATTTGGAGACAACAACGATGTTGGCACGATAACGAGCCCGCCGACCTTCGCGGAGGTTGCCGAAAGGCAGGATGTGGTCGTCGCAATAGGGCTTGCCATACTCGGTGAGGAGGATGTTGATGGTGGGCTTGATGTGGCGGTGCTGGTAGACATCGTCGAGCACAACCACCTTGGGTGGCTGGGGCTGTTGCAAAAGTTTTTGCATCCCGACAACACGTTTTTCACACACCGCCACCTGGACATTGGGGAACTTGGCCGCCACCATGGCAGGCTCGTCGCCGAGGCGGGAGGCGCTGTGGCTGCCGTCGTCGAGCAGAAAGCCGTGTGTCCTGCGATGATAACCCCGACTGAGCAGGGCAGTGGGATATTGGTTGGCCAGCAGGCGCAGGAGGTATTCGACATGGGGTGTCTTGCCCGCCCCGCCGGCACAGATGTTGCCCACACCGACGGTAGTGATGTTGGGCGATACCTGACGCTTGAGGCCTATGTCGAAAAGGAGGTTGCGGAACCAAACGCCAATGGCATACCACATAGTCAGTGGGAAAAATAACCAAGAAACAATCTTTCTGAAAGCCATAATGCAAAAGCTGTTTTAATGTAATTACAAACTATACACTCGTAAAATAAAATTCTGTGCAAAAGTACACAAAAAAAATGAGATAAATCTTAAAAAAACGTTTGTGAGGGAAAAAACTCTGTGCGGTTCAAAAAAAAAGTGTATATTTGCATTTAATTGTTGAAAAGGTCCGTTACGCTTAAAAGTTTAAGAGTTAAAAAGGTATGTGTGCCTTTTTTGCACAACAAAGCTTCTTTTAGTATAATAACAAAAAATTACCTTTACACATTCAAATCTATACAACAGATATGCACAACACACGCCAAATAACCAACGACCTGAATTATGTGGGTGCCAGCGACAGGAAACTGGCCCTGTTTGAGAACGTATACCCCATTCCCACGGGGGTTTCGTACAACAGCTATGTGCTGATGGACGAGAAGACGGTGCTGCTAGACACAGCCGACGTGGCAGTGGCAGAACAGTTTTTTGAGAATGTGGCCCATGTATTGGGCGAACGAAAGCTGGACTACCTAGTGGTGAACCACATGGAGCCGGACCACTGCGCCCTGATAGAGGGTTTGCTGCTACGCCACCCCGAAGTGACCATTGTCACCAACGCTAAAGCCGCCAATATGATACGGCAGTTCTTCACCATCAACATCGACGACCGCCTGCACACTGTTGCCGAAGGCGACACCCTCAGCACGGGACGGCACACACTGACTTTTGTGATGGCACCGATGGTGCACTGGCCAGAGGCGATGATGACCTACGACACGACAGACAAGATACTATTCTCCGCCGATGCCTTTGGCACATTCGGTGCACTGAATGGAAATATCTTTGCCGACGAGATAGATTTTGACCGCAACTGCTTGGATGAGGCTCGCCGCTACTACATCAACATCGTGGGCAAGTATGGCGTGCAGGTGCAGTCGGTGCTTAAAAAGGCCGGCACACTCGACATTCAGATGATATGCCCACTGCACGGCCCCATCTGGAGAGAAAACCTCGGCTATTTTATCGGCAAGTACGACACTTGGAGCAAATACGAGCCCGAAGAGCAGGGTGTTGTCATCATCTACGGCAGTATCTACGGACACACCGCAGCAGCAGCAGAGAAGATGGCAAGCCTGCTGGCAGAGCGTGGCATCAAGGGCATAGCCATGTACGATGCCAGCCACACACACGTCAGCCAACTGGTGAGCGAGTGCTTCCGCTACAGCCATGTGGTGCTGGCTTCCTCCACCTACAACGCCGGCATCTACACCCCGATGGAGAACCTGCTGCTGGACCTGAAGGCACACAGCTGGCAACGCCGCATGGTGGCCATCATCGAGAACGGCACCTGGGCGGCCCAGAGCGGCAAGCATATACGCACCATCTTGGAACAGATGAAGGAAATTATCGTGCTGGGCGAGAACATCAGCCTCAAATCGGCAATGAAAGAGGAGCAACTGGCAGACCTCAATACCCTAGCCGACCTAATAGTTGCCAACTTTAATTACGAACTGCAATAATACCCACCGCCATGAATACGCTTAACCCCACCGCATTACACAGCATAGGCTACGGCCTGTATGTGCTCACCGCCCGCGAAGGCGACAAAGACAACGGCTGCATCATCAACGTATGCCAGCAGGTGACGGACACCCCGTTGCAAATCATGATTACCATAAACAAGCAGAACTACACGCACGACATGATTATGCGTACGGGGCAGTTCAACGTGTCGCTGCTGACGGAGCATGCCCCTTTTGAGGTGTTCAAGCATTTCGGCTTCCAAAGCGGACGCGACGTGAATAAATTCGAGCAGTGCGAAGTGGAGATGCGCAGTGCCAACGGCATCTTGTACATACCGCGCTACACCAACGCTTACATCAGTGGATTGATGAAGCACGCCGTGGACCTCGGCACACACACAATGATTATTGCCGAAGTGACTGAGGCAGTACAGTTGAGCAACGACCCGTCGCTGACCTACGCCTACTACCACAAGCATATCAAGCCCCAGCCCGCTACCCCTGCCCCATCGGGCAGCACGGGAACGACCCGCTGGGTGTGCCAGACGTGCGGATATGTGTACGAGGGCGACGAGGTGCCAGACGACTTTGTGTGTCCCTGGTGCAAGCACGGCAAGGCCGACTTTGTCAAAATAGACTGAAAACCTATTAGTCATACAATAAAACCCAACAGAGGACGTTATGTTTTGAAAAGCCTTAATCGAACATGTCAGAGTTAACTATACATAAGATTGACTTTCTTGTGGCATTGATAAGCGAGTTTGCCGAGAGATTTCACCTGTCAACAGTTGATGCCTACCGCTATATCAATAGTTATGGCGGTGTGGAAATGTTTGAGGAGAATTATGACATCTTGCATACCCTCTCATTTCGCGATATGGTGGACGGCATGGCG
>JAEEIS010000140.1 GCA_016281475.1 Bacteroidales bacterium | reverse complement strand
TGCTTTCGGCATACATCGGGAACTCGTTGATGGACCCTTCGATGTAGGTCTGTGTCTTAGGCAGGCTGATGTTCGCGCCGTCGGTGGTCAGCGTGGTGGGATAGAAGGCGCGGAAGGGAGCGTTGCCACTCTCACCACTCACGTTGTCGAACACCGCCATTGTGGCGGGACTTTGGGGCGTGGCACTATAGATGCCGCCACCGGCAGTGCCGTAAATGGCAATCTGGTCGCCGCTCACCCATTCGAGGGCGGTGCCGTTCAGCACGGTCTTGCCGTTCTGTGAGGTGCAATTCTCCATCGTGGCACGAAACTGCGTGCCGTTGCCCAACTTCTCCTTTTTGCAGGAGGTGAGACTCACTAGTCCCACCAATGCGACTAGCTCAAATAGAAATACTAGATTCTTCTTCATTGTTCTTAGTACTTTAGGGTTAATAACTAGTCGAAATCGCTGCCGCCATAGCTGTTAGCACCTGCTGTCAGCCCTTCTGTTGAGCCTGCGGGCTGTGGCTCTGTGGCTGCGCCGCTTGTTTGAAACCCTTTTTCGACGCGGGCCTCAATCAGTTCTACCATTGGGGCGTCGTACCCCTTTTTGATTCTTTCTCTCATGATTGTTAATGTTTTAATGAATATTATTTCGATTAAAAAAATCGTAGAAGACCTCATCCCGCAGTCAGTTGCCGAGCGGGACGGTTGTGTGTTGCCGCAAAGTGTTGTGTGAAAAAACTACCGCACCACGATAAAGGTAATTCGTGATGGGGGGGGTAAAATGTTGATATTTAGTGTGTTATAATACATACTAGGCGTTGCATTTGTTCTGAAACGTCGGTGCAAAGGTACACATTTTTTTCGAATTAGTTGCAATAAGAATAAAACATGCAGCACCAATTCCTTCGAATCGGCCAGTCCGCTATCTTGTTCTGTTCTCTTTCAGACACCCACCAAAATCCACCCAGACTTTCCCATAGTTCCCTCACTTATTCTATACTTATACCTTAGTTATACTTTAGTTTTACTATTATATATAGAATAACTAAGGTATAACTAAAGTATAAATATAGTATAACTATTGTATAACTGCAAAAGGAACACAAAACCATGTATGTGGTGTTTTAAATTGTAAGTAATAGATTTTCAGTAGATGTATATGGTGCGTATGGGGTCGTGTTGCGGCGAGGATGTTGGGGGACCTTACGACGTAAGAAAAGGGTGGGAGTTGCTAAATTTTATTTTTTAATTCCCAATTTGTGCAATATGTCGAAAAAAAAGTGTATTTTTGCATTTGAAAAAGAAATGTTATGGAATCGACAACGGTATTTAATGACATGCAGGTGCATTTGTTGCAGATGTTCAGTGTTAACCGTAGCAAACGGGGGCTGGAGGAATTGTGCGATGTGCTTTATCGGCATTATGCGAGCAGGATGGAAGAACGTCTGGATGAGTTGTGGGATGTGGGCGCGCTTGACCAGCATCGGCTTGACGAGATTAATAATATGGACTTGCATCAGTTGAAATGAGAATAGTTCTTGATACGAATTGTCTCATACAGATTCTTCCGCGAAGAAGCCGGTATCATAGTGTTTGGCAGTCGTTTGAGGATGGTAAGCACATAATGTGCGTATCAAATGAGATAATAGAGGAATATGTTGAGATTTTGCAACGGCTAACCGATACGGAAACTGCCGAGATAGTTGTGTCCACGATAATCAACAGTCCATTCGTAATGCAGGTGACGCCGTTTTTTAAGTTCAATTTGATAGATGCGGACCCTGACGATAATAAGTTTGTTGACTGTGCTATTGCTGCGGGCGCACGTTTCTTGGTGTCAAACGATCATCATTATGATGTGCTGAAGAATACAAAGTATCCTAGGGTCGAGGTCATATCACTGTCGGAGTTCTCGCTGTTATGAGTGATAATTGCTGTTTGTTTCAGTCTAATAGGGTTTGTATGGGTGTGTTTGGTAAAATATTTTTGTGTATGTCGAAAAAAAAGTGTATTTTTGCAAATCGTTTTTAAGTAAAATCAAAACTGTTTCACTATGGTAGATTATAAGAAGATTGGATTGGTGAACACCCGCGCGATGTTTGCCAAGGCTGTAAACGGGGGCTATGCCATTCCCGCATTTAATTTCAACAACATGGAGCAGATGCAGGCTATCATCCAGGCTGCGGTGGAGACCAAGAGCCCGGTGATTCTGCAGGTGTCGAAGGGAGCCCGCGACTATGCCAACCAGACGCTGCTGCGCTATATGGCAGAGGGTGCTGTGGAGTATGCCAAGGAGCTGGGCTGCGCCCATCCCGAGATTGTGCTGCACCTCGACCACGGCGACAGCTTTGAGACTTGCAAGAGCTGCATCGACATGGGTTTCAGCAGCGTGATGTACGACGGCAGCGCACTGCCATACGAGGAGAATATCAAAATCTCTCGTCAGGTGGTAGAGTATGCCCACAAGTACGACGTCACCGTCGAGTGCGAGCTCGGCGTGCTGGCAGGCGTGGAGGACGAGGTGGCCTCGGAGGTGAGCCACTACACCAAACCCGAAGAGGTGATAGACTTTGCCACCCGCACGGGTTGCGACTCGTTGGCTATCAGCATCGGCACCAGCCATGGCGCCTATAAGTTCAAACCCGAGCAGTGCAAGGTGGATCCGCAGACGGGTCGTTTGGTCCCCCCACCACTGGCATTCGACGTGCTGGAGGCTATCGAGAAGAAACTTCCCGGATTCCCCATTGTGCTGCACGGCTCGAGCTCGGTGCCGCAGGAAGAGGTGGATATAATCAATTCCAACGGTGGTGCCCTCAAGGCTGCCGTAGGCATCCCCGAGGAGCAGCTGCGCAAGGCTGCCAAGAGCGCGGTGTGTAAGATTAACATCGACAGCGACAGCCGTCTGGCCATGACTGCCGCCATCCGTCAGTATATGACGGAGCATCCCGACCATTTCGATCC
>JAEEIS010000139.1 GCA_016281475.1 Bacteroidales bacterium | reverse complement strand
GTAGTGCATGCGCAGGCTGTAGTGACCACCTGCGGTAGTGTTGAAGCTGCGATACACTTGAGGCACCGTGTCAAGCTGTTCGCCGATCTGGTTCTGGCTGGCGCTGGTGTACATCTCATACTCCCAGCAGGCTGGGGTCACGCCCGTCCAAAGATTCGGGTTCGACGGATCATAAACATAGCCTGCAGCTTCAGCGTCATCCTCGAAGGTCTCGTTCCATTCAGGATTCTGAGCGTCCACGAGAATCTTGGCACAATCGACAGACGCATGGCAATTCACCACGTAGTTGACAGGTTCATCCAGAAGAACTGAATATTGGCCGGAGAAGATTACTTCGCCGTTGGCATCCTTAACAACGTATGAGCATTCATCATCAAAGCTTCCGCTCACCCAAACGAACTGGATCTCGCGTCCGTCGCACACAGCGAGGGTAAGCGTGTTCAATTCGCTAAAGTCATAACCTGATTCACCATCGAGGTCTTCGTTGGTCATAAATCCAATTTCAGCATTGGTTTCAACATCGATTACTTGGATGCCAGCGCCACCATTCCAACCGTCACCGTAACTGTCAGTAAGTTCAAAGGTGATTTCGCATTGGTTTTCAGGCATGCAGAAGTCGGTGGTGAAGCTGACAGCTTCAGTCCATTCGCTGGTCTCATCTTCTTCGCAGTTGGCTTGAACCATCACAGCGTAGGTAGTGGCCAGTTCGAGGCCTGCAAGAGTATAAGGAGTGGTGACATTGTTGATCACAGTACCGTCCACGTCGATGTTGTAGGTTTCGGCAGTGCCTTCCCAGGTTACTTCAGCGGTATTGCCGCCAGTGTAGTTGATGGCAAGTTCGGTAGGCATCGGGCAAGAAGGCACCTCCATAACTGTAACGTCATCCAAGTAGATGTAGGCATCGCCACTACCATAGTTGGAAGTACCCTTGAAGACGATGACCACCTCTTGGCCAGCATAATTAGCAAGAGAGATGGCAGGTTGCTCGGTCCATGTTGACACACCAGTAAGGCCAGTGGCGAGGGCTGTTTCGTGGGTGGCACCACCATCAGTGGAGATATAGACGGAGAAGTCGCCACCTGTGGGGTTCTTGTACCAGAAACTCAATTGCATAAGTTGATCTGAGGGCAAGCTGAGCGAAACGGTCTTCAGGAAGTTGGTGAGGTTATTGGGATTGTTATACGAATTGAAGCGCAAGCCGGCACCATCGTGTCCGGTAGCATAATAGTTCCACTTGTAGCTCTCAGTGGTGGTTGTGCCTTCGCTGTTGTCCCAACAAGTGGGAATGCCAGCAGTGAGGCTGTTGAAATTCTCCGTCCACGGGAAGGTTGAAATGGCTTCGCACAAAGTGGCGAAGCTCACTTCGTTGCTCCAGTCGCTCTGGTCGTCAGCGCTGCAATAGGCGCGCACCTTGGCGGTGTAGGCAGTGGCAGCAGTAAGGCCTTCAACAGTGAACGGATTGCTTTCGGCCATGATGAGGTTGGTTTCGTCGCCATTGAGGCAAATCTGCCAAGCGTTTTCGTTGGCACCAGCGGTCCATCTGAGGGTAGCTGAAGTAGCGGTGGTGGCAGTGCATTCCAAAGCAGTAGGCTTTGTGCAGGTGGGAATAAAGTCTACTTTGACATTGTCGATGCTCATGTAATAGTTGTTGGATGAACCTCCTTGATACATGAAAGCAATGTAGCTACCGGCAGGAGCTTCAGGGAACAACACATCCTTTTCAGTCAACGTAGTGGTTTGCTCGCAGGTGAGCACTGTGGTGAAAGTGGTGGCATCGGCAGGGTCGGTCATGTAGCCAACGATGAGAGTACCATTGGCTGTAGAGGCTCCTTCGTTACGATAGGTGAAGGTGAGTTGCAAGCCAGCGATTTCTTCCTCAAATGAAGGAAGGACGGCATACAGCGGAGTGCTGCTGCTCGACTTGAAGAACAAGCAATTGCCGGAAACGGAATAGCCGCTAATGGAAGAAATGAACACTTGGGGATAGTTGGAGGTGCTATTGCTACGGTTCAGGAATTGCCAGCAGTTCGGCAGTTCGTCGTTGGGATAGCCAGTGGGAGCCGATGAGCTTGTTGCGCCTGTATAGGCATCAAAGTTCTCGTTCCAGGGCAGGTCTGCAATGGCGTCGCAAGCGGTGGTGAAGCTCAACACGTTTGACCATGTTTCGGCATCGGCGCAGGTGGCCTGCACTTGCACTTGGTAGGTGGTGCTGGCGGTCAGGCGGTCCAAGGTATAAGGTGTGTTCACACCCTCAATCGTGTTCCAGTTCTCGCCGTCGGTGCCGTAGCGCAGGTTGAACTCAGTGAGGCCGTAGGTGTTCCAAGTGATGGTGGCCGACTCATTGGTCACGTTGCTTTCGGCAAGGCCGTCAGGCGTTTGGCAACGGCTGGCCGTGGTGAAGCTGGCGCGGCTGCTCCATGCGCTGAGGCCATCGTTGCCGCAGTTGTCGCGCACCCACACGTAATAGGGAGTCTCAGCTTCCAGATGGGTAAGCTCGTAGCTTTCGGCGGTAATGCCGGTGATGAGATTTTCGGCAACCAATTCTTCAGGCATGGTGGCTTCAGTGCTGAAATACAAATCGTAGCTTTGGTGGTAGTCGTTGGTGGCCACGCCCGTCCAAGTCACCATGGCAGATTCGCTGGTGATGGAGGAGGCGTCAACGGCAAGACCCGTAGGAGCGGCGTTGGCAGCGGTGGTTGTGAAGGTGGCCTTCGTTCTGCTCCATGCGCTGAGGTCGTCATTACCGCAGTTGGCGCGCACGTAGGCGTAATAAGTGGTGTTGGCGTCAAGGCCGTTGATGGTGGCGGGGTTGGTGGTCACGTCAACAGGAGTCACCTCGTCGGGGTTGAAGTCGGCGGTGGTGCTGTAGGCAATCTGCCAGGCGTTTTGTCCTTCTTCGCCGTTGGTCCACTTCAGCGTAGCGGTGTGGGCGGTTCTTGAAGCAGGTGTTTCGAGCATGGGGGATGAAGGCTTCAAGCAGGTGGGGGCATTGTCGATGCTGATGTCATCAATGTAAGCACCGTTAGAGGTTCTGCTCTCGTTGGCGGCATCAATCATGATAGCCAAATAGTTGCCTTCCTGGTTTACGATGAAGCTGTATTCATCGTAGGAAGTCGTCAAGGCTTGCTCGGCAATCAGTTGGAAGGTGCCGACGTCGGTCGGGTCGCTCATCGTACCAATCTTGAAGGTGCTGGTGGCGGTGTAGCCTTTAGCCATCAGCGTGACTTGCTTGCCATTCAAGCCATCCATTTCAGGCAGGATAGCGTATTGCGGTTGTGGGTCGTAGTCGGTCCAGCTCGAATAATACGAATAAAGATACAAGCAGTTGGGAGCCGTGTTTGCGTATGTGGAATATGAACTATTGGCATAAACACGCGGATAAACCTGATAAGAGCTATAGGTGGTTGTGTTAATGTAGTTCCAGCAGGTAGGCAGCACGTTATTGCCAGCCGTATAGCTGTCGAAGTTCTCGCTGTAACCTAAGGCTGCAATCACGTCGCAGGCGGTGGCAAACGTGAACATCTCGGAAGGCTCGCTGGCATCATCGGCGGAGCAGTTGGCCACCACATAGAATTCGTAGTTACTGGACGCATCCAAACCTGACAGAGTGTAAGGATTAGCGGTCACGTTGGCCACTTCGGTGTAGCTTTCATCAGTGGCCTTTTTGTAATAAATCGTCCAAGCGGTTTCGCCGCTGTTGGCCGTCCAGCTCAGTTCGGCTGAGGTGGTAGTGGCGTTGGCGGCAAGGCCGGTAGGAGCCATACAGCTCGGAATTTCCTTCACAGTAACATCATCCACATACCAGTAATAGTTGGTGGAGCAGTCGAATTGACGCATGGCGATGTTGGCATCGGCGGGTACGTTCATAAAGTCAACCGTCTTCTTGACATAGCTGGTGGTCATCTCTGTGGAGTTGTAGGTATCAACAGCCACGAAGGTGCTGGCATCGGTGATGTCGGTCATATAACCGATGGCAAACTTGCCGCTGCTACCTCCATTGCTTTCAGGACGAGTCCAGAATTCCACGCGGAGGTTGTTGGTGGCCTCATTGAATTGCGGCAGGGCAATCATGTTGGAATTGGTGCCACGGAAGTCAAGGCGGTAGCTGCCCGTGTTGGGGGTGCCATTAATACATGTAATATTACCTGAAATGACTGTCCAACAGGCAAATGGGGCGGCATCTTCGAAACCGTAGGTGTAAGGAATGTCGTATGTGCCACACGGTGTGGTGAAACTCACGCTCTTCCAGGTGCTGGTGGGGGTTTCGCCATTGCACACACTCTGCACTTTCACCGTGTAGGCAGTGGTAGCGGAAAGATCTCTCAGATCGTAAGTGTAGCCTTGATAGCTTTGTTCAATAATAGTGCCATTAAGCTCGATGTTATAGACACCGCTGCCGCCGGTCCAAGTCAATGTGGCGCTGTTGTCGGTAACGTCTTCAGCAACTAAGGTAGCGGGTTTGTCGCACACATCACCGCCTGATTGGGCAGGCTCGTATGTGAAAGTGGTCTTGGGGATGAAATTACGCTGTGTGAAAGTAATGGCATCCAATGAATTACCATTAGAACTTCCGCCAGAGGCTCCTGTTACGGCTTCACCATACCAATTGACAGTACGATAGCTGCCATCATCGGTATTGTAAATACCGACGAGAAGGTTTCCTCCCTGGTATTCGTAAGTGTTTGTGGTGAACTCAATTTCAAATTCAGTGTCAGTTGATGCCGGCACCGTCAAAGTACCATCAAACACGATGGTGGCACCATCCATGCCACTATAATCAGAAAGCGTGGTAGAAGCAATTTCCTTCAAGAAAACAACTTGATGAGTATTGTCCCATCCAGTTCCATAGGTGGCCACACTCGAAATGTAGAATTTCATGGAAGTGATAGTCCCTCCTACCATATCTACTAATTTTGCGGCGGGTATGACGAACTCGCTTTTGGTGAAATCATCAAAATAGCCGCCATACATCGGAACATAAGCGTTGTTTGTTTGTGTTCCGTCTCCATACACAGTCAATGTTTCCTGCGCGTTCGCCGCCCACGGGACGCAGAACAGCGCAAACATCAAAAACAATAAGAATTTTTTCATAATGTTTTAATTTGGTGAATAATTAAGTTAGTTATATAAGGGTTTTACACTTTTTTTCGGTTTACGGTTTACGATT
>JAEEIS010000138.1 GCA_016281475.1 Bacteroidales bacterium | reverse complement strand
GGTATCTCGTACTGGGCCAGCTGCTCGCCGTCGCTGTACATGTCGCGGCGGCTCAGTATGCCCCCGAACACCTTGGGATGCAGTGTCTTCACACGCCCTCCCAAGATGGAGGGATAGCCCGTCAGCGATTCGACGGCTACGGGTTCGATGCCGAGTTCCTGGATGAATTTCTGTGTGCCTCCCGTGGAATAGATGGTTACACCTTGGCGGTCGAGGGCTTTGACGATGTCCTCAAGACCATCTTTATAGAAGACGGAGATGAGGGCTGATTTTATTTTTTTCGGTTCCATTATTGTTGTTTTGATACACTAATATTTATACAACACACTGGCAGTATGTCACTTGTGTGATATACTGCACGGTGATTGCCAAGTGCAAATATACGATTATTTTTCTTAATGTGCGAAATCTTTTTGTAAAGCCCCGTGTTTTCGGCAATAAACCAAGAACGCCGCAGGGCATCCCCTGCGGCGTTCTTGGTCGTTGGGCGGCAGGTGCCGCGAGTCTTGTGGAGACGCTTATTCTGCCACCTGAAGTGTGATATGGATGTTGCCTGCTAAGCCATAGTCAGGACTGTGCACTATGAGGTCATTATATGTGTTTAGTGTGCACAGGACGGTTAATTGGCCGTTTGTGGCAGTGTTGCTGAATATGCCATATTTGTTCCAATAATTAATGATAGTGCTCAGTTCGATTCCGGAAAGGTCGAGCGTGCCGGACAAGTTTTCGCAGTAACTAAACATATTGGTGGCATCGTTCAGGGAAGAAGAGGTAGTGGCACCCGAAAGGTTCAGCGTCTGGACGCCGCAGTGATCAAACATTCCTGACATGGTTGTGACGGACTGGAGGTTGAGGTTTGAAAGGTTTAAGGTCTCAAGGTTTCGACAGTAGGAAAACATGTTCGTCATGTTGGCCACATTTGCAGTGTTGAAACCTGAAATATCCAAACTGGTGAGGTTGGTGCAACCACCGAACATGTTGGACATCGTAGTCACATTAGCGGTGTAGAAGCCTCTGCCAAAATCGATTTGCTCCACATTGCGGCCAAAGGTATCAAAGAACATATAGGAACAATCGGGGTCGGCGTCCATCCAGGCAGCGGGCGTGTAGACAATCATTGTAGGGCCTTCAGTGGTGTAGTATACGGGGGCAGGGGAACCAAGTGTTGAGAGGAGGCCGTTGGGGCTGGCGGGGCGTGTGCTTTTGTACTCGAACACCAAATTTCTCAATTCGTAACGTTGCCTCATCACGTTCGAAAAGGCTTTTCCGTCGACCAGCTGTGCGGGGGGGATGAAGGAGAGGTCGCTGAGGGAGGTGGGATAGTAGGTGTTGCGGACAATGGTGATGGGGTCGTAGGCATCCTCGAAATGCTTGAGGCAGCAGCTGCGGTCGGTGGCCTCGATGGCAAAGGTCATTTCGGTGTAGTCGTCGGCCGGCAGGTAGATGTAGAAGGTGAGGCCGTTGCTGCAGTCCATGCCCTGCTCGCCGCAGTCGAGGGTCAGCTTGTGGCCGCCGTTGGCGGTGCAGTTCAGGCGGGGGTCGCCGCCGTTGGGGTCGATGGTGAAGTCGCCGCAGATGTTGTTGTTGGGGGTGGTGAGTTCGATGCTGGCGATGGTCTTATTCACAGCAGGGAGGTTGAGCTGCAGAATGCCACAGAGGTTTTCGAACTTCAGTTTGCTGGTGGTGGAGTAGGCATACATGGGTGCGGTGAAGTGGGTGCCGTCCGTGCAGTTCTGCTCGGCGGGGAGGGTGATGCTTGCGGAACCCGTAGCGATGTCGGCAGGGTAGATGGCGTAGTAGGGGCCGCCGGAGGGTGTGGCGTCGCCCGTGAAGTCGGCGGTGGTGTAGTTGCCGGTGGGGATGGCTTCGAGGGTGTAGGAGACACCTTGGTCATAGATGGCCACTTGGTCGCCCGATTCCCATACCACCTTGCCTTCGTTGGTGGCATTGTCGATTTGGATGGAGGTCTTGCTGTCGACGGTGGCTTTTTCGATAGAGCCGGTGAACAGCACTTTGCCGCCTTCCTCTTTCTGGCAGGAGGCGAGCGATAACAATGTCACGACGGACATAAATGTGGCTATACGATGGAAATACTTTTTCATCTTGCTGCTTTGTTTAAGAATCAATTAAATTTGTGTCCAATACTTTCGCCCTTAGTGTAGCTGTCGTTGCTGGTGGGGTTGTTGAATGCATTAGCCGACCCTTCGAAGCCGCGCTCCACGCGGGCATTCAGAATCTCCATTTCGGGAGAGGTGTACTCTCTTTTCTTGTTGTTGTACATTTGATTTTTTGTTTTGAATGATAAATACGGTAAGTGAAGGTGTAGTAATAAGGTGAAACTATGATAACGATTGAGGGCGCGTTTCTTCGAAACGCCAGTAACCCGACATCCAACATCCCCACATTTCGTGGGGGGTATTGAGAGTAAGGCTCTCCGAGCCTTTGTCGTTACAACTTATTTTTAACCATTACTATAAATGATAATCGTGTGTTATCTTTTATTCCCCAAACTCGATTCCGAGGCCCTTAGCGGTGTCCACCAGTCGGCTGTTGGGGTCGACGAGGTTCTGCGCCTTCACCGCCTCTTCGAGCGGCACTGCCACTATTTCGGGGTGGCGGTAGGCGACCATCTGTCCGAACTGCCCTTCGATGACCAGCTCCATTGCCCGCACCCCGAACTCCGCTGCCAGGATGCGGTCGAAGGCTATCGGTGTGCCGCCGCGCTGCAGGTGTCCCAGTATGGTGCAGCGGATGTCGTGCTCCACGCCGGCAGCCTTCAGCTCGGCTGCCAGCTGGTGGCCTATGCCGCCCAGTTTGATGTGCTGGTAGCCCACCTCGCCGGTCTCGGTGCCGGTGATGCTGCCGCCCTTGGGCTTGGCACCCTCCGCCACCACTATGATGCAGTAGCCGTGGCGCTTGTTGTAGCGTTGCTCTATCTTGGCCTTTATCTTCTCCACGTCGTAGGGTATCTCTGGAATGACGCACACGTCCGCGCCGCCGGCAATGGCGCTGTGCAGGGCTATCCAGCCCGCGTCGCGCCCCATCACCTCCATGATAAACACGCGGTTGTGGCTGGCCGCGGTGGTCACCAACTTGTCGATGGCCTCTGTGCATATCTGCACCGCTGTCTGGAACCCGAAGGTGTAGTCGGTCGACGACAGGTCGTTGTCTATCGTCTTGGGCACACCCACTATTTTCAGCCCTTTCTGTGCCAGCCCCAGCGAGATACGCTGCGAGCCGTCGCCGCCGATGTTGATGACCGCGTCGACACCCATGTATTGCAGCTTGCGCAGCATCTCGTCGCTGCGATCCACCGTGGTCCAACTGCCGTCGGCCTCTTTGACGGGCCACGAGAAGGGACCGCCCTTGTTGGTGGTACCCAGGATGGTGCCGCCCTGTATCTGCAGCCCTTCCACGCTCTTCTCGGTCAGCTCCACTATCTCGGTCGGCTCGCGCAGCACGCCGTTGAACGACTCGATGCAGCCTATCACCTCCCAATCTTTTTCCTGTGAAGCACGCTTCACAATGCCGCGAATCACAGCATTCAG
>JAEEIS010000137.1 GCA_016281475.1 Bacteroidales bacterium | reverse complement strand
TGGGGCAGCGACTCGTCCTCGTTGAACAGCGGTACAATGATTGAAATATCCATTTTGAATGTGTTAATGTGTTAATTCGTTAATGTGTTAGTCAATTTACGAATTGTTGCTTGATTGTTTCTGTCTAGTTCTTACTTCGCCCTTTTCCGTGCGGAATATCAAGGCGGCAAAGAAGGTGATGATGATGCTCATCACCGCCGAGCGGAAGGCTCCGATGAAGGCCCAATCGCCTGCGGTGTAGCGGCTTACCAACTCGACGGCCACCTTGGCTTCGGCACTGCTCTCAGCGGGTTCCATCATGGCGATGCGCTGTTGGTTGTAGTGCTCCACCAACGAGGTGTCCAGCACTCCGCAGCGGAGCCACGTCCACAGCCCATATACTACTGCACTCACTACACCAATGCCTAATCCGAGAAGCATCAGCTCTTTGAGCGTCACCTTCCCGTCGGGCAGTTGGCGGCGGTATTGGTAGCACGACCAGAAGATGCCCACGGCCAATACCAGCTCGGTAACGTAGTTCTCTGGCGACGACATGGGCGACTTGGCAAGGAGGTCGCGCAGCAGCATAACAACCGACATAACCACCCCCGTCAACGCTCCGTCGATGAGGTAGGCCTTGCGGTAGTTGCCGTATATCGTTGATTTATATCGTCTAAATATTCTTGCCATTCTTTATAATAAAATGCAAATATACGAAATAAAAACGGATTGTGTTGTTTTTTATTGTATGGTAACCTCTAATAATCGTTTTTGACCACGAATCTTACTAATATAACGAATTATTATTCGTGTCATTCGTATTATTCGTGTTCGATAAATTAGTGGTTGTCGTATGGGACTGCTTGAATGTTTTTTGGCACTACTCCCAGTATTTTATCTCGTACACGATATAATGGCCATCGGAGCCGTCCAAACGGTCGCTAATTGGCAATCCACGGGAGTCGAAGATCACGTGCTGGGTCTGCTCGTAGGGGTAAGGGTTGTCTTCGTAAGAATGCCAGTGCGTTAAACTCTCTATCCGCCTTCCGTCGGGGTGGCAGCGGATGGAAACATCGCCTTCAACTTCTAGTTCATAGTCTTTTCCCTCCATACTTATCAGTTTGCCGACGGCATCATATTGGTAGGCCAGCGAGTCTCCAAAAGATTCGCTGTATTCCCCTGTGTGGTAGGCCAGCCGTCCGTTGGAGTCGTAGTGGTATCGTATCACATAGAAGTCGTTCTCTTCCCATGCGGACACCATTTCCTGCTGTAGGAGGTGTCCTTGGTCGTCAAACTGCTGTCGAAAGTATGCGGTGTCTTGAAATGCCTGCGGCCCATTGGGATAGTGGAAGGCTTTTTTATGGGTGGAAAGGTAGGTGCAATCCAGCAATCCATACTCGGGGTGTGTCTTGTAAGTGGTGAGTTGGTAGGTGTGGGTCGAAGAGTCGCTACTGTAGTAGAAGGATGCTTCTACTTGTTGCACAATGCCTTCGGGTGTGTATTGGATTTGGTACTTCTCTGAGCATTGTCCATTTGTGATAAAACGCTTGTATTCTATGAGCTGCCCCTGATTGTTGTAGGTATGCTGCATGGTGGGCGACACGGGGTAGCCGTGGCGGTCGTATTCCTCAGCGTATAGCAGTTCGCGCTGCATGGTGACGGTGTCGGTGATTGTGTAGGCGCGACGGATGTGTATGTGATTGGTGTCGTGTTGGGGCATAAAGGGCATGTCGATGCCTGTCCAGGGTCTCTGGGCACACGCTAGGCATGGGGCTATCGTGCAAAGTATGAATGCTATGATGGGTATCTTTTTCATGCTATTGGATGTATGATGTGATGTCCTGCATGGGGTCGGCTTCCGCAAGGATATGGATTCGCTGCAAAAGGCTTTCCTCCGTGAAGTCGGTCTCCATCAGGCGGGTGAGGGCTTGCAGAATCTCGTCGGGAGTGTCGGCAAGGGTGCAGGCCTTGGCGAGCGTTGTGCCCTGCACCATGGTGCTGTTCACCAGGCAGTGGCGACCTTCGTAGAGGGCGTTCATCAGTTTTAGTTTCACGCCTGTGGCCTGATTGGTTATCAGGAGATTGACATGTGCCTGACGCAATAGTTGGTGCATGGCATCATCGTCGGGATTGGCTATTAGCCGCACATTGGGATGCTGGGCTACGGCCTGTTGCAGGCTGTTGTCGGGGTCGCGGCCGGCAAAGACGAACTGATAGGGGCAGCGGTCGACCACCTGATTGAGCAGATATTGCGCGGCATGAATGTTCTCGGGGACAGAGAGGTTGCCGTGGTATAGCACATATTCTCCCCTGCCCGTGCAGGATGTTACTTCGGTATGCCCGTGCGAAGGGGGCAGCAGGCGCACGTCGGCGCAGCCCAGCGTGCGGAAATGGGCGGCGTCGGCAGTGGAGATGGCCAACACGGTATTGGCTTTCAAAAGCACAGGCTCATAGCGTTGTAGTTTGCGGGCTTCGGCAAGGAAGAAGAGCCGTCGCCAGAGGCTTTTTTCCGACTGTGCCAGCGAGCGATAGTAGTCGTGCTCCACATTGTGGGCACGGACTATGATGCGCCTATTGATTGCTTGGGTGTTCCGCAGCTGCTCCAGCAGCAGGCAGGAGTGCAGCCCCTCGAGGAGTATGGGGTAGTCGTCCTGCAGTAGGCGTTGCAGCAAGGCCTTGGAGCAACGCGAGGCAACGATGTAGGGGCGGCGTTGGAGTTGGTGGCGCAGACCCGTCTCGCGGGGGTAGTAGCAGACCTCGTCGCACCACCGTTCCAGCTGCTTGGCGGGTGTGCGTCCGTAGGTGTAGCAGTGGAGGTGGATATGCAAGCCCGCCTTCGCCAGTGCTACAATGCGATAATAGACATCTATCACCCCGCCATAGTCGGCAGGCCAAGGAACGTTGAATGTGACGATGTGGAGATGCACTTTAATGGGTTAGAGGTTAGGGGTTAGAGGTTAGAGAGTTGGCTGCAGCCTACTTCATAGTTCTTACTCCCTACTTCAATCTGCAGTCCGTCGTAGGCGATATGGACGTGGGGTGGCAGTTCTTTCGACACTTCGGCATAGAAGCCCATCTCATGGCTGACATGGGTGATGTAGGCCTCGCGTGGCTGCACCTGAGCGATGACCTCTAAGGCTTCGGGCAGGCAGAAGTGCGAGAAATGTTTGGCTTTGCGCAGGGCGTTGATGACCAGTATGTCGGCATCTTTCATCTTATCCATCTCGCTGGGTGAAATGGAGTTGGCATCGGTTATGTAGACCAATGGTCCAATCCTATAGCCCAACACGGGCAGTAGCTTGTGCATAGCCTTGATGGGCACGATCTCCTCCCCTGCCGCAAGGAATGGCTCGTCGCCCGTCAGCTCGTGCAGGTTGGCTTCGGGCAGTCCGGGGAACTCGTGGGGGACGAAAATATAGTGGTAGTCGCGCTCTATGGCCACCCGCGCCTCGTGGTTGCAGTAGACTTCCATCTTCTGGTTTTGGACGTAGTTGAACGAGCGGATGTCGTCCAGCCCTGCCACATGGTCGCGGTGGGCGTGGGTGATGAGGATGCTGTCGAGGTGCGTCACCTTTTCCCGCAGCATCTGTGCGCGGAAGTCGGGGCCGATGTCGAGGAGGATGTTCTTCCCCTCGTCGGTTTCCACCAGGGCGGAGGTGCGCAGGTGCTTGTCGTGCCAGTCGGCCGACTGACACACTGCACAGCCACATGCTACAACGGGTACCCCCATCGAAGTACCCGTTCCTAGGAATGTAAGTCTCATTAGTGATTGGTGATTGGTGATGAGTGACGAGTGATGAGTGATTTGTGAATAGGCAATACATTTGTCGAATCACGAATCACCATTCACGAATCACTAATTAGTCGGTTTTGACGGTCAGTCTGAATCCGACGCCATGCACGTTGACTATCTGCACCTGCGGGTCGACTTTGAGGTATTTGCGCAGCTTGGTGATGTACACGTCCATGCTCCGCGCGGCGAAATAGCTGTCGTCCTTCCAAATCTTCTGCAGGGTGCTGGTGCGGTCGACCAGTTGGTTGAAGTTCATGGCAAACATGCGCAGCAGTTCGCTCTCTTTCATGGTGAGTCGCTGCACGTTGTCGCCACAGGTGAGGGTCTGGTGGGCATAGTCGAAGAGGATGCTTCCGATGTGGAAGAGGTTCTTGTCGGGCTTGCCGTCGTCGAACGAACGACGGATCGTGGCGTTGACGCGTGCCAGCAGCTCCTCCATGCTGAAGGGCTTGGTGACGTAGTCGTCGGCACCTATCTCAAAGCCTTTCAGCTTGTCGGCCTCAAGGTTTTTGGCGGTGAGGAAGATGATGGGGATACGCTTGTCCACCCGGCGTATCTCCTTGGCAACGGTGAAGCCGTCCTTGACGGGCATCATGATGTCGAGGATGCAGGCATCCACATCGTCGTTTTGATAAGAATCGAGGGCGGCCTGTCCGTCAATAGCCAGAAAGACGGTGTAGCCTTTCTGCGTGAGATAGGCTTTGAGAATGGTGCCCAGATTGGGATCGTCCTCAGCAACGAGCAGTTTTATACCTAGGTTCATATTATCTTATGTTTAAGATTATTTTTCAACGATTTCGATTTTCTCAATTAGGTCTCCGACTCTTATCGCGTCTATCACATCGAGACCTTCCACCACCTGGCCGAAACAGGTGTGCACTCCGTCGAGGTGCTGGGTGTTTTCGCGGTTGTGGCAGATGAAGAACTGGCTGCCGCTGGTGTCCTTGCCCGCATGTGCCATGGACAGCACTCCGCGGTCGTGGCGCTGCTTCTCGGCCTTGGTCTCGCACTTGATATGCCACCCCGGTCCGCCGGTGCCCACGCGTGGGTCTCGCAGGTCGCGGCTGTAGGGGCAGCCACCCTGTATCACAAAACTGGGTATCACACGATGGAAGTGCAGTCCGTCGTAGAACCCCGATTTGGCAAGCTTCACAAAGTTTGCCACCGTGTTAGGAACCTCTTTCTCATACAGTTCCACTTTCATGGTTCCTTTGGGAGTTACAATATTTGCATACATAGTTGGGCGAATTGTGAAATATCTTTTGCTATTTTTAGTACCGTATTAACTTAAAAAATTGCAAAATATTGTGTATTTCTTAAATTTTTTCTATTTTTTCACCATTGCGAGGCTTTGCGGAAAATGCGGTCCCAACGCACCTTACGGTGGTCTTTGTCCCACGAGAACATCACGAAGCTTGCCTTGCCCGAGATGTGGTCTTCGGGCACGAAGCCCCAGAAACGGCTGTCGGCCGAGTTGTGGCGGTTGTCGCCCATCATCCAGTAGTAGTCCATCCGGCAGGTGTAGGTGGTGGTCTCTTCGCCATTGATGATTATCTTGCCGTTGCGCACTTCCAGTGTGTTGCCTTCAAACACTTCTATCAGCCGCTGGTAGAGTGGCAGGTTCTCCAACGTCAGCGTCAGCGTCTCCCCCTTGGCGGGGATATGCACGGGTCCGTAGTTGTCTATGCTCCAGTTGTAGCCTTCGGCATGGGGGAACAGCGAGACGTCGTCCTCGTCGGCATACTTTACCGGTGTCACCGACACCACGTCGGGACGTGCCTGCAGCTCCAGTGCCATCTGCTCTGTCAGGGGCACACGGTATTGCGTCCCTCCTTCAAACATCATCATTCCCAGCGCGTTTTCGTAGTCCTCATGGCTTATGCCCATGTTGTCCAATATGCGGCGCACGTTCAGGCTGGGCGTGAACTCGATGTCGTAGGTCTGCTGGCTCTCTACGGGCTGCGGCAGTGCCTTGCCATTGATATACACCCGCTGGTCGATTATCTGCAAGTCCTCGCCGGGCAGACCCACGCAGCGTTTGATAAAGTTCTCGCGCTTGTCCACCGGACGCACCCTGATGTGGTTCTCCACCAACTTGTTGCCCACAGGCAGCCGTTTGGCGTTGAGCACGTTTTCGCGTCCCATCTCGCGCACCAGGTCGTAGTAGCTCCTATTGCTCTGCCATGCCGTGCACATGGTGTCGCCTGCTGGGAAGTTGAACACCACGGCATCCATACGCTCCACCTTGCCCAGCCCGGGAAAGCGGTGGTAGGGCCGCTTGATCCATTTCAGGTACGACTCCCGCTGCCCGTCAGACCCCGGTATCGTGTTGTGCACCAATGGCATCGCCAGCGGTGTCATCGTCAAGCGGGGACCGTAGGCCACTTTCGACACCAACAGGTAGTCGCCCGTCAGCAGCGACTTCTCCATCGAGCTGGAGGGGATGTTGTAAAATTCCATCACCTTGCCCCTGATGATGACCGCCGCCACTAGGGCAAACACGATGGCATCCATCCAGTCGCGCACCTTGCCCACCTTCTGTGGTGGGTCGTCTTTGGGATTGTGATACTGCATGCTGCCCAGTCCCACGATGGGCAGGTAGCACCAAGGGAATATCACCGCGAAGGTCTGCTCAAAGAAGTTGTAGCGACGAAACACCTTTGCCGTCTCCACCACCATCAGCAGGGCCGTGAAGATGTTGATGACAGGAACGAGGAAATAGAGATACCATTTCCAGTCCTTGCCGCATATCTTTATCCACACCACGATATTGTAGATGGGTATGAGGGCCTTCCACGGCTTCTCGCCAGCTTTCTTAAACACAAACCACAGGCCGAACAGGCAGCCCACAAAGTAGAGTACTAATAGAATGTTGTAAATCATTTTTTTTGAATGTGTTAATTCGTTAATTTGAATGTCGTGAATGGTGAATTGTCACATTTGCGCATTCATAAACGTCAGTTTTGTTAAAATATTGCGTTAATTTTTTCCAACAGCCCCTTTTTCTCGTTTTCCCAACACAGCTCCTTGCGGGCGCGGGCAAACCTTTGTTCGCGTTCCGCTTCCGGCATAGCCTGCCAGCGTTGCAGCGTCCCCTCTATTGTATTGGCCAGTCGGCCAAGATACCGGCTGTAGGCTTCGCCCTCTTTCACCTTCGGGCATGGCTCTGTCACCGTGCCGATGCCGTAGTCCTCCAGCACTCGGCGTATCTCCACAAAGCCCGTTGCCACCATCGGCACCCCCGCCTGCGCAAAGTCCCCTACCCTGTTGGGCAGCGCGCAGCGGTAGCTCTCCCCCAAGTCCTCCAGCAGGCACACGCCCAAATCGGCCTCCTTGGTCAGAAGGTGCAGCCTCTCGGGCCGCACACGTCCCAAGAATACAATTCTTTCAGCCCAAGGCCGCCGGGCGGCATAGGCGCGCAGCTCCTCCAGCAGGTCGCCGTCGCCCGCCACCACCAGCTGGCACTGTGGCAGCCGTCCCATCACGTCAATCAGCTCCCGCACCCCGCGTCCCACATTCACAGCCCCCTGATACAGTATTAATTGAGAATTGCGAATTAAGTATTGAGAATTACTTTCCGTGGCAGCGGGATCCTCAGTCAATTGAGAATAATCTGAGTGCGGCAGCCCATTATCCATTTTCCATTCTCCATCCCCAATACCCATTGGCAGGTTCCTCACCACCGTCATCGCCACCCCATAGCGTCGCCGATATTCGTCAGCCACGCTCTGGCTCACCGTGAAGGCGGCATCCACCCTCGGCAGGCACCGGCGCTCCACCCACTTCCAAACCTTCCGTACCCTCGGCTTCCCCACCAGCTCCGGCACATCGGGGAACAGCTCGTGTGCGTCAAACAGCAGCTTTTTCCGTCTCAGCCGTGCCGCCCGGCAGCAGGCTGGCAGCGTGTCGCTGTCGTTGGCATAGAAGGCATCGGCCTTCACCACCAGCAGGCGCAGTAGCAGCCGCAGGTTATACTCGGCGTAGAACCATGCCGACCGTCGGAACAGCAGCCTCATCCGCACACACCTGTAAGGCCTCTCCTCCAACGTCAGGCATCTCCCCTCTTCAGAGGGGTGGACAAAGACCGGGGCATGTCTCAGCCGCCGCCCCACCAGCGTCACCTCGTAGCCCGCCTCCTTCAGTGCGCGGCAGCTACGGTCCACCCGCTGGTCGGTCAGCAGGTCGTTCGTGACAGCCATGATGATTCGCCTTGCCATGTGTTTATTCCTTTCAACAGCACTAGTAACGCACAATGGCAAAAAATCGTATTCCGGTATTAAAAAAAAATAAAGGTTAGAAGTTAGGTGTTAGAGTTGAGAGTGGCTGCCGCACCTCTAACCCCTAACCTCTAACCACAATTCTCAATTCACTTCACCACCAGCCGCTTGCTGGCTGTGCCGGCCGGGGTGCGCACTAGCACCACGTAAACTCCCTTCGCCCACTTCGACACGTCGAATCCCGTCGCCGTCCCATGGCCTGAGCCCTTCTGTTCCAGTACACGCTCTCCCCTCACGTCGTATACCTCCAAGCTCTCGATGCCGTACGACGACATCACCACCACGCTCCCGCTCGCCGGGTTCGGCATCAGCCGCACAAAGCGCGACAGGTCGCCCTCCTCCTCAGGCACAGCTATCCCTTCGTGCTGCGTGGTGTCCTGCCCACTCTCGTAGTGCAGCTGCCAGTGTATCGGGTAGCTCCATCCGCTCCACCGCAACGTGTCGTACTCGCGGCACACCGTCCGCACATACACCACCATCGGCGTATCCGAATAGGCCGAGTCTGAAAACATCCAGCGGTTGGAACCAATCACTGTCACGATAGTGCCGTCGTCGGGCCGGGTCCCCTCGCGCCCATACGACACCTCGAACTCCTGATGCAGGCTGTCCTGTGCCCACTGCACCGTCACCGTGTCCGTGTAGTTCCCCCGCAGCAGCAGTCCCGTCACCTCGTAACACTTCGGCGCGTTGTCAAACGACGTGTCCACCACCTCGATTATAGGCATAACCATCATAAACTGGTCCGACGGCACCCATACCCATTGGTTATATGGACCCGGACCAGATGATTCACTGAGGTTGAATATCTTCCACAGTCCGGGGTAATGGTGTACAGCGGGACCTGTGCCGACAATCTCTTCAAAAGAGTATGTTACGTAACTCGATTCGTTTATCGGATCCGAACCAAAAGGATATAAGTGATTTCTACAGGTGCCTCCCACATAGAACGAGTCGTGCACCGTGATGGGATTGTCAAAATACAAATCGAATAGCGTATGTCCATCTGGTACGGTGTGCCCATGTATATCTGTCCAATGAACGACCCTACCGTCTCGAACGCCCCAAATCACGCCGCCATAATGGGGTCTGCCAGCCGTGTCGCTCGCCTCCCATTGCAACTGTCCCTTCAAATCGAAAGTGTCGTTCTCAGCGTCATACAGCAGCAGATACTCTGACGGCACCATCGGGTAGTATAATGTCAGTTGAAATGTCGAAATGAGAGCTGAAAGACCAACCACTCTCACGCCCTCGGGTTTGTTTGTGTAGTTGTATTGCAGTACATCGTGCGTACCTAACAACATAGTTGTTCCTGGATATAAGGGGCGCGCATGCATACCATACCGGTGCATAGAGTCCGACAACAGCCATGAATCGATATCCAATTGCTCGTACCGCACATACGAAGTGTCCCTGAAACTGTGCGACTGGGCCATTGCACCCATCATCGCCAACACACAAACAATTAGCAAAACAATCTTTTTCATATTACATTAATTCAGTGTTAATGACACATTAAAGAATTTATGGTTTACGCACTATCTATACGTACCCACATACCATGAAACTTACAGACTACATATCACAGTCCTTTCGACCACTTCCACGACGTAAGAATATGAGCCGGTTTTGGGAACGGGTTCATTTATGTTCGTCTGCATAAATGTTTCATACAAGGTGGTGGTGGTCTGACTACTGTTGATAGCATCCTGCAGACCACAACTGGCAGGGAAAGTGAGTCCCTCCACATAGTGCGACAACACTCCTGCCCCCGCGACACAGCCTGATGCAACTATACCATCTGAAACCCCTAAGTATGAGTCCATGGCATGAAGACTATATCCCACAAGATAACGACCATAGTAGGTGCCCGACACCAGTGAGGGCAGGGAAAACTGATAGATGATGCTTGCCAGGCTTCCAACAGTACCTCCGTCGAAGTCGTTCAGCACTACCAACCGTTGTAACGATGGGACATAGCCCACGTCGCGCATTTTCCACGTCGAACCCGGCTGTCGGACGGCTGGCATTATCAATCCCTGTAGCAGAGTGGCCCTTCCAATAGAAGAAATATTGAAAGTTTTTACCGCCAGCCCCTCTTTAGGCGAATTCGTGTAGTGGTATGCCACAGCAAACTCGTCACCGCCCAACGCAGTTGCCATCACGTTCTCATCCACCTCCAAGTCGGCAAGCCCTTGCCCTATCTTGTCATTATAGTAATACCAAAGGAGTGGCCAATATGGATTAGGCGCCATCGCGATGAAACTGCTCTTGGGGAATATTCTCATTGCCAGTCGCGCCGAATCGTTAGTACGTGCCAACGCCACCACGTAGTTCTGCGTAGTGATGATGTCGGTATACTCCTCTATAGCATATTTGTTGTAGATAATCCTACTATACCACGACGTTCCACCAAAATATTCAGCCTCTCCAATGCCCACACGAAGAGTAGTCTCTCCGACAATATAATTCTTGGCTATATAGGCAATCTTCGTGCCCATTTCAATATCTTCGTACACGGCTAGCCGCATGACATCGCATACGTGATTAAAAGCAGGGTTAGTGTAATCGCCCACATAGCAGTCCGGCATCTGGGAGAGTGTCATATACATCCAGTTGCATGTACCCGACCCGTTATAAAAATCTTGAATAGCAAAACATGCTAACAAACCATTCTTTGCACCACCCATAAGAAAATAATGCCCACCAAAAAACACCGTGTCGTGAAAGATACGGAAATCATTAACCGAAATATGGTCTGGCACGGCAATCCGACGGACAGTTGGTGACATCTTGTCCACCAACATAAAATACTTGTTGCCGGCTTCTCCTCGGCAGGTATACACGATGCTGATATTATCCTGCCAATACCGCACAATGGTCGTGTCCGACATACATGTCGGTATCTCACATACATTGCTCTGCCCCCATGCCGCATTCAGCGGCATCAGCAACGTAACAAACAAAAGGCTAAATCTCAATACTTTCATGGCGCAACAACTTAAAATTAATATTACTATTTGTCTGCAAAGATACACTTTTTTTTTCAATTACCAACTTTTTTGAAAAAAAAGTTGGTGTATTAAACGTGTCAGCCACTCAAACATTGGCTCCACAAGGTCGCCGACCTCAGTTCAAGCAATCACACATTTTCTCAATTCACTTCACCACCAGCCGTTGTGAGGCGGTGCCTGTCGGGGTGGAGAGCGTCACCATGTATACGCCTGCGGCCAGTCGGTCGGTGGCGACGACGGTCTTGGGCGACACCACCTGCTGTCGCATCACCTCGCGGCCTTGCGCGTCCGCCACCGTCATGTGGCAGTCGGCATACGTCGTCATGTCTCCCGTTATCTCCAGCAGGCAGTCGCCCTGTGTGGGGTTGGGCGTGAGGGTGAATTGGATGCCGGTGGCGGGCGTGGCAATACCCTGCGTGGAGCGGAAGAGGGCTGTGAAGGCGGTGTCCTGTGTCATCTCCAACTGTCGGGTCTGTGCCGTGTCGCCGTCGCGCCATCCGACGAAGGCGCAGCCTTCGTTGGGCATGGCTGCCAGCGTGGCGGTGTCGTTGCCACGGTATGTTCCGGCTCCCCTCACCGTGCCGCTCCCTTCGGGTTCGGCGGTGGCGGCGAGGGTGTAGTATGCCTCCTCGAAATAGGCTGTGAACGTCGTGTTGTGCGTCAGCAGTATGGTACGCGGGTTCGTCACGTCGCCGTCGTTCCAATGCGCGAAGCGGTAGCCCCGTTGCGCCACGGCGGTGATGGTGATGTACGACGAGTCGAGATACCATCCCCCGCCCTGCACGCTGCCCATCGCGCTGTCCGCCGTGTGCACATCCAGCACGCAGCTGGTGTCGGGAGCGATGGCAAAGAACGGTCCGTAATAGAAGTTATAAATGCCCGAATTGCGCCATGGGCCCTTCTCGTCAGAAGCACGGAGTATTTTGTCATGATAACGGGGAGCTGACACATATGGATCCCAGCGTGTCCACCAGCGTCCCATGCCCACATAGGCAGTCGGTTCGTGTATCCATTCTCCGGTCGTAAAATAGTTGTTGTAATAAGAGCCTGCTATATAGAAGATAGATTCGGCCGTGATGGGCGTGTCGAAGTACACACGGTAGAGGGTTGTAGACGGTGTCGTAGGTCTGCCCGCAGAGATGGACAGAAACAAGAAACAATATCAATGACAAGCTAACCTTTTTCATAGTGGTGCTGTTTCTATTGGTTCATATTCGTTGTGCAAATAACCGTCGGATTCTCTTCGACCATCTGAACCTTGGCCTTTCTTGCGAATATCTCCTGATTTCCAATTAGCGATCTCCATTGGCAGTCTTCCATCGTAGCCTCCTGCGGGTCTATCGTGTTAAAGTCACCGCTATTATGGTCGAGGCATGACTTGTCTATATCGTCGCAGTAGTTTGCTTCGTCCTGAATGCCGTGCCATACGTTTTTTTCGGCTTATGCAAATTCTTGTCTCAAAATAGTTCTTCTTCATCGCTATCGGAAATGTTATCAAACACTTCGGGAGCATATAAGGTCGTATCGGCAGCCCTAGGTGTCTCCAGCACTTATTCTATAGTTATACCTTAGTTATACTTTAGTTATACCTTAGTTATTCTATATATAATAGTATAACTAAGGTATAACTAAGGTATAAATATAGTATAACGATAGGATAAGTGCAAAAGAAATGCGGGAGGCAGGCAGTGGTTGGCATGGGGTGGAATGGGTCAATATTATTAATCGATGACATCGAAAGTGTGCATGTTTCGGGAAATTTGTGTAACTTTGCAAATCAGTCGGAATAGTTGCCTGACGGTTTAAATGATTTAGGATTAAAATATTAAAAGTTCAAATGCTTTCAGGGTTTATAGGAGAGTCAGCCAACTTTCAGTACGGACAGGCACGGGAGTCTGCCCCTACGACGTTCAAATATCAACTTGTATGACCACCTACTTTGTCGACGTCGTCCTGCCACTGCATATCCACGGCACCTACACCTACCGGGTGCCGCAGGAGTATAACGACGCTGTGCGCGTGGGGCAGCGGGTGGTGGTGCAGTTCGGGCCTCGGCGGCTCTACTCCGCCTTGGTGCGCCGCATCCACGAGGAGGTGCCGCACTACAGGGTGAAGTACATCTTGTCGATACTGGACGCGGAGCCGCTGGTGACGGAGCGTCAGTTCCGCTTCTGGGAGTGGCTGGCGGAATACTATATGTGCTATGTGGGCGACGTGATGGCGATAGCCATGCCGTCGGCCTACAGGCTGGCGAGCGAGTCGTCGGTGTCGATACATCCCGACTTCACGGGCGAGCTGTCGGACCTGACGGACAACGAGCTACGCATCGTGCAGCTGCTCACCGACCACCCAGTGATGACGGTGGAGGACATCAGCCGCGCCATCGGAGTGCAGAAGATGATGCCGCTGCTGAACACCATGATTGAGCGGGGCATCATAGTGATGGACGAGGAGCTGCGGCAGCGTTTCGTGCCGCGCACGTCGGCCTACGTGGTGCTGGACGAGCGTTACCGCGACGAGGGGCGGGTGCGGGAGCTCTTCGACGAGCTGGAGAAGAAGAAGAGCACGCAGAAGCAGGTGGACGTGTTGCTGAAATATATGCAGCTGAGTAAGATGGGCACTCAGCCGGTGGCCCGGCGCGCGCTGTTGGACACTGCCGACGGGCAGGTGGTGTCGGACTCGGCCTTCCGCACGCTGGTGCGCAACGGGGTGCTGGCATTGGAGGAGCGGGTGGAGTCGCGTCTGGAACGCTACGACAGCACCTCAAGCCCCGACAGCATAGTGCTCAACGACGAGCAGCAGGCGGCATTCGACTACCTGCGCAGTTGCCCGCAACAGGTGGCCTTGCTGCACGGCGTCACCTCGTCGGGCAAGACGGAGGTATACACCAAGCTGATACATGAGACCGTGAAGCAGGGCAAGCAGGTGCTCTTCCTGCTGCCTGAGATAGCCCTGACGGCGCAGATTATCAACAGGCTGAAGCGGTATTTCGGCGACTTGGTGGGGGTGTATCACTCGCGCTTCAGCGTGTCGCAGCGTGCCGAGGTGTGGAGCCGCACGCAGAGCGGCGACCCCAACCAGCGCTACCAGGTGCTACTGGGGGCCAGGAGCGCGCTGTTTCTGCCTTTCCAAGACCTGGGTCTGGTGATAGTGGACGAGGAGCACGACGGCTCGTACAAGCAGTACGACCCCGCGCCACGCTACAACGGGCGCGACGCGGCCATCTATCTGGCACACCTGTGGGGCGCACGGACGGTGCTGGGCTCCGCCACGCCCTCGATAGAGAGCTACTACAACGCGCAGCAGGGGAAATACGGCCTGTGCGAGATGAAACGGCGCTACGGCGGACTGCAGCTGCCCGAGGTGCTGTGTGCCGACATGAAGGAGGAGGCCCGGCGGCTGCGCCGCGAGCGGGGTGACCGCGCCGCCACGGGCGGCACACACATTTCGCAGTTTCTGCTGGAGCACATTCAGCAGGCTCTGGACAACAAGGAGCAGGTGATCCTGTTCCAGAACCGGCGCGGCTTCTCGCTGCGCATAGAGTGCGACGACTGCCATTGGACACCGACGTGCCAGCATTGTGACGTGTCGCTGGTGTACCACAAGGCCACCAACAGCATGCGCTGCCACTACTGCGGCTACTCGATACCGCTGCCCACGGAATGTCCGGCATGCCACAGCCAGCACCTGTCGATGAAGGGCTTCGGCACCGAACGCGTGGAGGACGACCTGAGCATACTATTCCCCGACGCACGGGTGGCACGCATGGACTTGGACACCACCCTGCAGAAGAACCGCTATCTGGAGATAATCAACGACTTCCAAGACCGCAAGATAGACATATTGGTGGGCACACAGATGGTGACCAAGGGGTTGGACTTCGACCATGTGAGTGTGGTGGGCATCGTGAGTGCCGACAACCTCATCTATTTCCCCGACTTCCGCGCCTTCGAACGGGCGTTCCAACAGATGACGCAGGTGAGCGGACGCGCCGGACGGCACGGGCACCAGGGCAAAGTGATTATACAGACCTACAACCCCTACCACCAGGCGATACGCAACGTGATAGACAACGACTACCGCGCCATGTACGACAGCCAGATAACGGAGCGGCGCGTGTTTCGCTACCCGCCTTTCTACCGCCTTATCGTCATCACGCTGAAGCATCGCGACAGCGACCTGCTGAACGAGACGGCGGCACGCTACGCGGCGCAGCTGCGCAGTGTGTTCGGCACCCGCGTGATGGGGCCGGAGTACCCCAGCGTGAGCCGCGTGAGGGGACTGTATATGAAGGAGATAATCGTGCGCTTTGAGCGGACGGAGGCGATAGCCGAGGGCAAGCGCATCATACTGGACATGGCGGACAAGCTGAAGGCGGACAAGGCACTGGCATCGCTGCAGGTGCATTTCGACGTGGACCCGCAGTGAGAGTTGAAAGTTGAAATAAGCACTGCGTATCTCGCGTATTTTCACATATTTTATACTTGTGATATGTGCGATACGCGGAATGAATAACTCTAAACTTTAATTTCCTCTGAAAAGAACATGAATTGCCATGAATTGTACACGAATTTTTTCATGAATTGATTCATGGTAAATTCTTGATTATTTGTGTTCGATACGTGTTCGATATATGTTTTTTCATAAGTCTGTGTAAAAATCTATTTTTTTTTGTATCTTTGCAGCGACAATTAAAATGAAATAATATGAAACGACTGATTCTTATCTTAGCGTTAATGTCACTAGTCGAGACGGTTAGTTCGCAGACTCCAATGGTTCAAACGGCGAGTTCGAGAGTAGATTTTCCTGAATTGCAGGGAGATCAGGTTCTGACGCGCGTGTACAAGGGTTCCAAGATAACCCATTTCCGGCATGCGGATGACAACTATAAGCATAGTTTTATGATTCAGGGTGATTTGTTTGTCGGTACGAAAAGAATTATAGTTAACATTAACTCAAGTCTGGGACCGGATACGCTGTACAGATTAAATGTCAATGACATGCGGATTGAGGACGACAGCTGTTATTTTTGCGGGAATGTGGTGCGGGTAGGCCCGCCACAGATGACTCCGCAAGGCAACACAATCTGGCCAGAGAGAGACCCCGTAGGGTTTGTAGGCTTTTTCTCAGTGCCAGAACTAATTTCAGGTCGTGTGAATTTGAAATACAAACTTTTTTATGAAGTTTATGATTTGACACGGCTGGCGGTATACTCCTACCATCAGAACTTGGTACGGCGGATGGTGGCTGCAATCGGGACACTGGCCGACCAAACGACTCCGTGTGTGCTGGAGATTACTAGAAATTCAGATGGTTCATGGAGAAAATCCCTAGGGTACCCCAATAGCGAGGACGAAGTGTTTTCGGATATTCTATATAATCCCCAAAAGCTTGTCGTAGCGTCGTATCGCCGATGCAATGGAGACGAAGGAGAGTATCAGTACGAGCCAAACCATTGGAAGTTCACAATTCACTATGCATCGTCCTACGGCTTTTGTTCAGACTATGGACCTTTGAATGGTCCAGAAGCGGCGGCAGAATATGACACGTATGGATTGCCAGTCAACCACAACATTGGTTGGCATATAAGCGATGTGCAGTTGCGACTGTGCAGGCTGGCGGCAGACAGGATGTGTCTGGCTTATGGTACCAAGATGATTACAGGTTTCCCTGCTATCATTCTTTTTTCCATGCCAAATGAGCCAATAACTGCGGACACAATCACATATTTTCACACCGGTTACAGCTCGGCAATAGTATATGATATGGTCGGACTGCATTACGATGATAATTCGGTGGCGATGATAGCATCTGGTGGAGTCGATGCAGAAGAATATAGAGAAGGGTATATGTATATCCCGACAATCAGTACATCGATGTCGCAAATACCGTTCGTTAAAATGTATGGTATTTTAAAGCGGTCTGTGGACAGAGTGAACCTCCATACCGCAGTCACGAGTGGGTACCAGTCGGTTGATGATAACTATTCAATTGCCAGTCTTCTTCAAGACAAGAATGCTTTCTATCCGATAGTCGCTCCTCCAATTACTTGTTTTACTGGTGGCTGCGAACCTTATTATGCAGTTGGAAGCCTGTATGCGGAAAAGGGCGAATATGAGTGGAATCCAATTTATAAAGAAAAGTATTTTGAATGGCGTTTGTTAATATGTGAAGCCGTTACGGTTAATTATGAGAATACATGTAACATAATTGGTATTTTTCCCTACAATAAAGAAGAAGAATAAAAGTTTTGCTGACATGAAAAAGAGAATATTGCCCATCGTGTTTTTGCTTGCCGCCGTTTTGTCCGTCGAAGCGCAGGACACCATCTATGGTCGCAGTCCGAACTATTACTATATGGACTGGTATGACGAGTGCGAGGAGTTCTACCAAGTGCCAGACCCCAATGCAAGGCCTGCTCGAGGGGCTTGTTTTAATAGATTTAATAGTGGCGAGGATTTAGGGTTTGAGGGCAGACTATACAACACGTCCTACCGGCTATATGCCAAGGGACTGTCGGCTATGGTCTCCATCGATTTGTTGGATAGGTGTGTCACTTATAATTGGGCCGGTGCGGACAGTGTCTTTTTGCCGGAATACATGTACCTATTCCGGCATGAGGATGGGAATGATACGCTAATAATGTTGGACTCGGTGCGGTGGGACACGGTGATGCCGAAGATTATGAAGCTGCCCAAGTACTACGATACGTCGGAAGGGTACCTGTACTGCTATGCTTACGAAGCGATGTTCAAGTCCCCTATCGCCGTTGACGGGGATTTCTTTATTGCAGGGTCGTGCTATAGTAACGTCTGTAGTTCGAGTGAAGGAATGCATCCTCCTCACAAAACGGTGATGTATGTCACCGTTGATGCTGGTGTTCGTCCGCCGTATCCGCATGGAGAAGCGGAGGCTTGGACTAGGTGTGTTTACTCTGTGAACCCATATCGTTATCATCAGTTCGACAGTGTCTATCCTTGGGTTTTAAGTTCGATAGATAATACAAGCCATATGCCAGGCTATGGACCCTTCCATCTCATTGTGGTCACGGACAGCAGCATGCTGGAGGTGGAGTCGGCGGACGAGGAGATGGGGGCGGTGACGGGCGGTGGTTTCCTGCATGATTCCGCCACCTATTACATCGAAGCTGTGCCGAGGGATGGCTATAAGTTCACCCACTGGAACGACGGTGATGTGACGAATCCGCGAGCGGTGTATCTGACCCAGGACACGATGTTCACCGCCCATTTCGCCCCTCTAGAGCAATATGAGGTGCACGTGGAGAGCAGCGACATGGCGAGGGGCAGCGTGTACGGCGGTGGGACCTACTACGAACGGGAGACGGCGACGCTTTCCGCCAGGGCTTGGGGCGCGAACATATTTGCCCGATGGAACGACGGCGACACGTCGAACCCACGGCAGGTGGTGGTGACGCAGGACACGGCGTTCACCGCCCTGTTTGTCGATGCCGCCAGCATCGAGACGGTGCACGGCACAGCCCCATTCATGCAGATTTTGCCCAACCCGACCGACGGGGAGGTGGATGTGGTGCTCGCCCAGCAGCCGACCAGCGAGGTGAGACTGACCCTGCAGGATGCCGCCGGACACGAGGTGCTGACCACCCATATCCCTGCTGGTCAGACAACAGCGAGGCTCTCGCTCGGGCACCTGCCGTCAGGGTCGTACTACGTCACCCTGCACCATCCCGACGGCACGGCGACACAGAAGATTGTGCTGAAGTAGGCGGAGACCCTCCACGGGCGAGAAGGGCTTTTGCCGTATGGCTTATCAACTCATTCATGTTTTTTCTAGTGAATGAGTTTTTTTTTGTATCTTTGCACGCTAAAATAATATATAAAAACATGGGAAGAATCCTTGCAATCGACTATGGCATAAAGCGTACGGGCATCGCGGTGACAGACCCGGAGCGCATCATTGCCACGGGACTGACCACCGTGAGCACGCCTATGCTGATGCAGTTTTTGCAAGACTATTGCAAAAAAGAGCAGGTGGACGTGTTTGTGGTCGGCGAGCCGAAACACATGGACAACACCCCCTCGCAGTCGGCACGGATAATAGAGCCATTCGTCGGGCGGCTGCGCGAGGTGTTCCCCGACAAGGAGATTGCCCGCATCGACGAGCGGTTCACCTCGAAGATGGCATTCCAGGCCATGATAGACGGAGGACTGAAGAAGAAACAGCGGCAGGACAAGGCGATGGTGGACCAGGTGAGCGCGACCATCATGCTGCAGGACTACATGAGAAGTGTGAACTAAGAGTTGAGAATAACAAATCATTAAACTATATACCTTAAAACTGTATGATATACCCCATTATAGGCCTCGGACACCCGACGCTGCGCAAGGTGGCGCAGCCAATAGATAAGGACTACCCCGGCTTGGAACAGCTGATAGCCGACATGTATGAAACGATGTATGCCGCCGACGGCGTGGGGCTGGCAGCGCCACAGATAGACCTCTCGATACGGCTGGCGGTGATAGGCTTCCGCCCATACGACGAGAAGACGGACACCTACGGCCCCGTGAGCGAGGAACATACGCTGATTAACCCCGAAATATTGGAATATAAGGGCGAGAAGCAGTATTTCAACGAGGGCTGCCTGAGTGTGCCCGACATCCACGAGGACGTGCTGCGCACGGAGAGTGTGGTGGTGCGCTGGTATGACGAGAAGTGGCAGCTGCACGAAGAGGAGCTGCACGGCATGTTTGCCCGCGTGGCACAGCACGAGATAGACCACCTGGAGGGCAAAGTGTTTACCGACCGCCTCAGCCCCCTGCGCCGCACGATGCTGAAACGCAAGATAAACGACGTGGTGACCGGCAAGGTGCGCACCAACTACAGAATGAAAGCGGCGAGCCGCCGCTGACATTTAATTGGCAAAGAATAATATATCCGACTTAAATTACTGATAAATGAAGAGAATAGCTTTACTGACTATTGCCACCTTGCTGATGGTGGCGTGCGGACCCTCGCGCGAGGAACGCATCAACCAGATTGAAGATTTCGAAGACTCGATATTTGAATCGGCCATCGCCGCCGACCCCGACATGGCAGACCAACTGACCGAGCTGTATGTGGCCTTTGCCGACAAGTACCCTGCCGACTCGCTGTCGCCGGAGTATCTGATGAAGGCCGCCGACGTGCAGAGCAATGTGCTGCACACCGAGCGCGCAGTGGCACTGTTCGACCGCGTCATCGACGAGTACCCCGACTTCGATGAGGTGCCGATGTGCTACTTCTTGAAAGGTAATGCACTGGAACTGAACAGCCAGATAGAGGAGGCCAAAGAGGTTTATGAGGAGTTTATCGACAAATATCCCAACCACTTTATGGCCGATGACGCACGTAGGATGCTGCCCATCATCGGCATGAGCGACGAGGAGAAACTGGCATATATATTGGAACACGCCAACGACTCGCTCCTGATAGCACAATAAATTTGAATGTCGTGAATGGTGATGAGTGATGAGTGAATAGACAATACATTTGTCGAATCACGAATCACCATTCACGAATCACGAACCACACATTTCTAAATGTCCGACATCATCAACATACTTCCCGACAGTGTTGCCAACCAGATTGCCGCAGGCGAGGTGGTGGACCGTCCCGCATCGGCGGTGAAGGAGCTGCTGGAGAATGCGTTGGATGCCGGGGCCACGAAAATACAGCTGATAGTAAAGGATGCGGGACGCACGCTGATACAGGTGATTGACAACGGCTGCGGCATGAGCGACAGTGACGCGCGCCTCTGTTTCGAACGCCACGCAACGTCGAAGATTCACAAGGCCGACGACCTGTTTGCCATCCACACCATGGGGTTCCGTGGCGAGGCACTGGCATCGATTGCCGCCATCGCGCAGGTGGAGCTGAAGAGCAGGATGCACGACAGCGAGTTGGGCACCCAGGTCATCATCGAGGGTTGCGACATCAAAGAGCAGAACTCGTGCAGTTGCCCATGCGGCACATCGATAGCGGTGAAGAACCTTTTCTTCAACGTCCCAGCACGGCGTAACTTCCTCAAAAAAGATAGCATTGAGCTAAGCCATATAGAGGAAATCTTTAAGCGGGTGGCACTCATCAACTATCGCACCGACTACACCTTCTACCACAACGGGAGGCTGCTGTATGACCTGCACGGCGGCAATTTCGTGGAGCGAATAGCACAGATATTTGGCGAGGGTTACCGCGAGCGGCTCTACCCCGTGGACGAGGATACCGACGTGGTGAGGGTGCATGGGTATGTGTCCAAGCCCGAGTATGCCCGCAAGAGCCGTGGCGAGCAATACCTGTTTGTGAACCACCGCTTCATCAAGCACCCCGCCCTCAACGCGGCGGTGGAGAAGGCCTACACCGACCTGATTCCCGACCACTACTACCCTTCCTATTTCCTGCATCTGGAGGTGGACCCGTCGCGCATCGACATCAACATCCACCCCACCAAGACGGAAGTGAAGTTTATCGACGAGTCGGCCCTATTCACCATTGTCAGAGCAGCCACCAAGCGGGCGTTGGGACAGTTTGGGCTGGCCACCGAGCTGGAATTCAACCCCGTCAAGGAGGTGGACTTCCCCCCTGCCCCAGAGGGCTATATACCCAAGCAGCCGCAGGTGCATTACAATCCCGACTACAACCCCTTCCATGCGAGTGACAAAACGAGGGTGGGGACGTCTGTCGGAATGGGAGTTAGCAGACCCAAAAGCAGCCAGTGGACCTCCTTCTTCGACTTGAAGAACGAAGAGGTGAAGCCCGCCGAGCCACAGCAGACCACGCTGCCGCATGCCGAGAGCGAAACACAGTCCAGACCGACGGCGCAGCCCTGCCTGCAGCTGATGGGCAGCTATATAGTCAGCACCCTGCCGTCGGGACTGTTGGTCGTAGACCAGCAGGCGGCACACGAGCGCGTCATCTACGACCGCCTGATGAGCCGCGAGAGCAACGCCTCTGCCCAGCAACTGCTCTTCCCCGTCAACTGCCAGTTCTCGCCAGCCGATGCCGACATCTTCTCCGAACTTATCCCCGACCTGCAGAATCAGGGGTTCGAGGTAGGAACACTCGGCCAGACCACCTTTGTCGTCTCTGCCACTCCTGCCGAAATCAAAGACAGCGAACTGCAACAGCTCTTCGACCAGATGCTGACGGAATACAAAGGCACCATGATGCAGAAATTCTCCGACCGCCAACAATGTCTCTGCCGCTCGATGGCGCGACAGATGGCGGTGAAGCCCGGCACCCAGCTGCAACAGGCCGAGATGCAGCAGCTGATTGCCGACCTCTTCTGCTGCATGGTGCCGCACGTCAGCCCCAGCGGCAAAAAGACCATGGCCATCATCCCACCAGAAAAACTTTTAAATAATGTATAGAGTGACAAGTGATGAGTGATTTGTGAATAGACAATACATTTGTCGAATCACGAATCACCATTCACGAATCACGAATCACCATTCACGAATCACGAATCACCATTCACAATTCAAAAATGACCCAATACGCACCCCAAGGATTCAAGATGCTACCCACGGTAGTGAAGAATTTGCTGATTATTAATGTTATCGTATTCCTTGCCACCATGGTGCTGGAACGCTACGGCTACGTGAACATCACCTCCATGTGTGCCCTCAATTCCATCCCGACAGGACGCTTCCGCATCTGGCAGCTGATCACCTACATGTTCATGCACGCCAATGTCGAGCATATTTTCTTCAACATGTTTGCCCTCTGGATGTTCGGCTATGTGCTGGAGAACTTCTGGGGCTCGCGACGCTTCCTGTTCTACTATCTTGTCTGCGGTGTAGGTGCGGGACTCTGCAATCTGCTGATACCCGGCTGGGGCATCACCGTCGGTGCCTCGGGCGCGGTGTACGGCATCCTGCTGGCCTTCGGCATGACCTTTCCCAACGAGCGCATCTACCTCTACTTCCTCATGCCCGTCAAGGCCAAATGGTTCGTTATCGGATATGCCGCCATCGAGCTGATGGAAGGATTTTTCCGTGCCGACGGCGTGGCGCACTTTGCTCACTTGGGCGGTATGCTCTTCGGCCTGCTGCTTATCCTCTATTGGAGGAAGCATCCCTTCTCGCGTTTCTAATCATCCTTGACAATGAGACGGCTAGCAATCATCCTCCTTCTCATCCCCTTGATGGCCTTCGCCCAAGAGCAGAAGAAGGTCTATATCCCCAAGAATCTGGCCGACTGCCATCGCACGCTCGACACCCTGTTGTCCGACAGCACACAGCAACGTATCCTGTCAATGACTGAAAAGGAATTTAAGAGTGGCGCACATTTCGGCTTAGGCATGTGGATGCGCAACAACTGGGGGCTTTGGCGCGGCTCGCGACTTCAGTACTACTTTGAAAAGAAAGGACTCTACCATCCCGACGACATGTCGGGCCTTATACTTACCACCTATTGGCGATACAAGCATGGGCAGCCGCTGGGTGTGAAAAAGGAGATTAAGAAGTATAAGGAGTATTGGAAACAATATCCCCATTCCAATCCCAACTACAACCCCACCCCTACCAAGGGTATCAACTACGACCACTCGCTTGAAGAAAATGTCGCCTTCCTCCATTTGCCAATCATAGACTC
>JAEEIS010000136.1 GCA_016281475.1 Bacteroidales bacterium | reverse complement strand
GTATGTACCAGTTTGAACTACGAGGGCCAGGGTGTCGGTGCTGGGGCAGCCGTCGGCATTGGTGTAGTTGTAAGTGTAGGTGCCCGTGGCGGTATATTCCACTCCGTTCCAAATATGGCTATTGCAGACAGTATCGGTGTAGGAGTCGTGAGTGGTGGCGTTGACAGTCAGGTGCAACGTATCGGTACTTGCACAGCCATCGGCATTGGAGTAGCCGTAGGTGTAAGTGCCCGTAGAGGTGTATTCCACCTCATGCCATGTGTAGCTGTCGCAGGCGGTGACGGTCTCGCTGTTGTGAGTGGCTTGGCTAAGCGTGAGATGTAGGTGTGCAATGCTGTCGCATCCCTGGGCATTGGATTGCGGGAGGGTGTGGATTGCGGTGTCGGTATTGGCGGTGTAAAGCGAGTCGTACCAATTGAAGCTTTCGCAGGCGGTTATTTCCCAAATGGTGTCGCTGTCGGTGTGCAGCAGCAGATGGAGATGGAGGACGGTGTCGAGAATGGTGGAACGGAGGGTGTCGATGTAGTCGCCCGAGGCGGTGTGGGTATAGCCGTGGTGGGCATAGGGGGTGTTGCTGCAGAGTACGACGGTGTCGAACTGGTGGGCCATCCATTGGATGGAGCCCACGCTATGAAGGCCGCCAGTGGGCATGCGACGGTTGCCCAGCTCGTCGAGCGAGTCTATGACGACGGCAGAAGAGGTTGTCGACGAAGTAAGGTTGTTGGTCCATGCGGATTGCCAGTGCGCAGTGGCGCTTGGTGTGCCTGCCATGAGGCCTGTCGCCACTCCCATGGTGGAGGCCACCGACCCCTGGATGGGTGGGAAAATGGTGTGTGGCACACCGTCAATCAGGGTATCGACGGCAGTAGCAGCAATCTGGTCGGCGGCAACGGTCGTACTGGGTATGCCCAAACGTTGGACACGCATAGATGGCAGGTTGGTGTTGCTGAATATGTCACCCCATGCATAGGTGGTGGTATTGCCCATAATGCGGATGTCGTAGGCCGTGGCGGTGGGGACGGTGCCGACAAATAGATTGTTGCATAGTTGCAAGTTGTTGTTGCCATAGTCGACACGAACGGCACTGCCTTCGGAGCCGGATGTGCTGCCGTTGGCAACAAATGTGCAGCTGGTAATGGATGGGGAGCGGTTGATGGAGCCTCCCAGATTTATGGCTCCGCCATAGGATGCCGTGTTGCCATAGAAGGTACTGCTGTGGGTCCAACAATTGATGCCCGCTAATGCCATGGCACCGCCTTCAATATTGGCACTGTTGCCACAGAAGCTGCTGCGGCTGACATATATGGTGCGGTTGGTGTATGAGCTGGTAGTCTGCCCAAAGATGGCCCCACCGCGCTCAGCGGTGTTGCCTTGGAAGCGGCAGTTCTCGATGGTGGCATTGGCCGACTGGGGTATGGCGATGGCTCCGCCGTATGAGTGCGAGCCAGTGGCAGCGGCAACCGCCACGGTGGCTGTATTGCTGTCGAACACGGTGTTGAGCAACGTGATGCCAGCGTTGCCGTCGGCATATATGGCTCCGCCATAGCAGGCGGTAGCACTGTCGGTCTGATTGGCCTCCACCCTGTTACCCAACAGGCGGCAGTGGTTGAGGGTCAACTGGCCTGAATAGCAATAGATGGCTCCTCCCCTACCCTCGGAGACGTAACCGTGTGCCAACACCATGTTGTGAAGTGTGAGGCTGGCATTGTTCTCCAACCGAAACAGCTGATATTGGTTGTTGCCATCGATGCGTATGGGTGCGCTGCCACCGTCGATGCTGAGGGTGTCGCCATTGAGTGTGGGCAATGGGGATGAGAGAACGATGGTGTGCTGAGTGCCGGAGGGCAGATTGAAGGTGATTTGTCTATCCAACGTAGAGTCGGCCATGGCATATAGCATGGCTTCTCGCAGGGTGATGACGCCGTCGTCGGGGTCGGTGACATCGAGGAGGGTTGTCACCACCACCGAGGGTGTTTCCGAATCGGTCGGGGTGGCAGCATTGATGGTCAACAGCAGCGTGTCGGTGCTCGCGCAGCCGTCGGCGTTGGTGTAGTGGTAAGTATAGATACCCGTAGCGGTGTATTCCACTCCGTGCCAGAGATAACTATCGATGGCCGAGGCGGTGTCGCTATTGTGGGTGGAGGTGTTGAGGGTGAGGTGGAGCGTGTCGGTGCTAGCACAGCCGTCGGCATTGACGTAGTCGGTTGTATAGGTGTCGGTCGAGGTATATCCTTTTCCACGCCAAAGATATGTGTCGCAGGCGGTGACGGTATCGCTTGTATGGGTGCTGTGGTGTATGGTCAGATGCAGTGTGTCTACTCCGGGGCGGTCTGGCTCGGAGAGGGTATGGTCGTAGAGATACACTCCCGACGTGGTATAACTGACACCGTGCCATACAAGGCTGTCGCACGCCGTCACGTGCTCTACACTATCGTTCACCGTTTGAAGGTCGTAGTTCATCAGACGTGGTGATGCTTCGGCACAATTATTGCCTGCCAATAACAATATCAGACTGGAGAGAAGATATATCTTTTTCATATAATACCGATTTCTTTTTATTAAAAATATATTTATACACTACATCAACTTTTACAATAGCAATGTGTTACCATGCCATTGCAGCAGTTGTGCACAGCCTTGTAGGGAATACAAAAATACAATTTTTTTTTTACATAAACAAAATCCGGCGATAATCGCCGGATTTGTTTAACTGCGTGATGGCTGCTCTTCCACGCTCGATATGTGTGGCAGTGCCGCCAAGGGGAGGTTGCTGACGATGGTGCGGATGTCTGCCTTGGCGGCCTCAGGCAGGCCGCTGTATGGCGCAATGTCTTTCAGCACGAAGAGTTGGTTGGCATTGCGGTTGGCATAGGTGCGGGCCTCCTGCCTCACCTCGGGGTCGTCGTTAGCGAGTGCCGCATTGAGCCGGTGGCGTTCGGCAGCGGGCATGGCGGCATAGCCGACCAGCAGTTTTTCCATGTTGCGCCGGGCCTGCTCTGTCCGCGAGAGTGAATCTACCCTCGCACCATCGTCCAAAGGCTGCACTGATTGAGCGGCATCAAGTCCCAGGCCGCGCAGCTGGGCGTAGACGGCCGAGGCCGAACGGATGCTGGACAGCTTCTCGGCCAGCGACAGCTGCTGCCATATCGCATCCAACGATGCCGTATCGGTAGGCATGGCCACAAACTGCTTGCCGCTGGTCTCTTTCTGATACAGATAGTTCACACGCTTGGCAACGGAGGTCTGCCGCGTGAGCAACGGGTCGTAGCCTTCCCACGCCGCCCCAAAGGGGATAAGGTTGCGCAGGCGCGCCACCTCGGCCTGGGCAGCACGTACCAAGGCATTGCTTTGTGGCTGATATACATATATGTTGGGCGCGTCATTCCTTGCCTCGCCTATGTCGGAATAGTCCGCATACAGCTGCTGCGGCAAATGGATGGATTGCTGGAAATTCTCGTCTGCCGAATCGGAGCAGAACGCCACCGACAGCACCTGCTGGGCATCCGTAGCACACGACACCAGCATTTCTCTCACCCACTCCGCGTCTATCGCGGCCTTCACAAATTCCCATTCCACGTCGAGGAAGTCGCCATACCTGCTTTCGGGCCTGCCCTGCAGCCAGCTGCTCGGGTCGGTCATATAACGGCTGTGCGACAGGTCGAAAAGCGAGGCGTGCGAACTCTTGAAATGGTTCATCTTCACGTCTGCGGCCGGGTCGACAAAGGTAATGCGGGTGCGCAACGGCTTTGGCGACGACTCGTCGAAGTTAGGGAAATGGCACATCTGCGCCGCCGTGGTGGCGAAGGCATAGCCCATGGCGTTCATTCCCACCACTACCAGATGCACATAGCGGTCGGCATTCACGGTGATGAGGCCACGGTCCAGCGTCTGCGGCACTGCCTGTGGCGAGTCGCCCATCAGCAACTGCTGCACCATCAGTTCGCTTCTATTTATTATCGTGGTCTCGACACTGGTGTGCGCCTCCTGTGGCAACATGTGGAGCAGGCTTATCGTGGAGCTCGAATCCAGCGACAGATAGCACTGCGCCACCTGCGGGGCATGCAGCCGCAGTGCCCTCACCTTCTTCCAGCACTCCACATTCAGCGCATCGTGCCCGTTTTCGCCATCCTCGCCGACAATGAAAATAAGCGAGGCCTGGTCCACATGGCACATTCGCAGTTCCTCTGCCATGGTGCGCTCGCCATGGTAGACATTCACGGCCAGCCCCTTGGCTTCGAGCGACAACTTCAAGGCCAGCCTGCCACGCACCTGCTCGGCATCGAGGCTCGAAAGCACCACGACGGACTTCTCCGCCCATTCCTGCCGCGTGGCAATGGCTTCCAGCAGCTCTTCCACCATTCCGCCACCGCCCAAAATCAGGATATGGTCGCGAAACGGATAGCGCAAAAGGCCTTTCCTCCGACGGTTGGCACGACTCGAGCTGCGCCAATTGTCGCACTGCCACACTATCTTATTAAAGAAATGATTCATTCTAAATTCGTTAATTCGTTAATGCGTTAATTCGTTAGTCAAAAGATTCACGCATTTACACATTCACACGTTAACACATTCAAACATTAGCTCACATATCAAGTCCCACCGACACAAACCATTGCGACTGCTGCATATACGACATCCCCCTCATCCACACCATATAGCCCATGTCTACCGACAGGAAGTTCAGCAAGTCGAGCCCCACACCCGTCGTGATGGTGTATGGGTTGAATTGCCACTGAAAATCCTTATGCAGCCAGCCCAGATGGAACATCGGCCCCACGTAGGCCTTGGCCCTGAACAGTTTCGACGGTGCCCATTTCATGCCAAACAACAGCGGCACATCCATTGCCAAGCCGTCGCGGTGCTTGAAGGCATACGAAAACTCGCTCACCACACCGTTCTCGTGGCTCGCCGCCTCCCAGTCGGTCGTAAGGGCAAACAACACCTCGGGCTGGAGGAAAAAGGTCTGGCCCAGCGGGACATAGAGCGAGAACCCCAGCGAGGAATGGCTCGCCACGCCCGAAATCTTGCCCATGTCTAAGTCGGTGACAAAATTGTCCTTCAACTTCAGGTTAGGCGTATAATAGTATAGCTTGAGCGTGAAATGCGACTGGTCCTTCCGCTTGGGCTTAGGTTTTTCGTTCGAGTCCATTTCCGTCTGGCCCACTGCCGTGAAGGAAACAGCAAGCAACAGCAAGAGCGATATTAGTTTACATTGGCTCATGGGGTAGTGGTAAATTCTGGTTATTCAAACTATTCAGACTACTCCGATTACTCGGAATACACTGGCACATCCACCAATCGCGACACCTCGGCAAAATACTGCGAGGCCGTCAGTTGCGGATAGTTGAGCAGGGCAGAAACCAAGTCCTGGTGCTCGGCACGGATTTTCACCATCTTTGCCTCTATCTCCTCGGCTATGGGCAGTTGCTCCTCCAGACGTATCTTCAACACCTCCTGCACCGCCGTGCGCTGGTATTCCACAATATCTTTGTAATAATTCAGCATCAGCTTGTTGCGCTCCTTGCCAGAGGCTTTCTCCAGCATGGGGGCATACTTCTGATACACATGCTTGCACTTGGCGTCGGCCTGCTCCAGCACCTGATCAGCCTTACGGCCCACAGCGTCCCATTTGTCGATAAGTGGCTGCAGCGGTTCCAGATACTTGCCTGCGTCCACAGCCTCTTGAGCCATGGCCGTCTCGGCCGTGCCAACTCTGTAGTGCGCTGCTATATAGGCCTCTTGCTCATCTTCAGGAAGGGAGGCAAGATGTTCCAACTCCTCCTTGGTCATGCCGGTGCTGAGTTGCGCATATTTGTAGGCGGCATCCACCACCTGTGCCGAATCCATGTTCTTGGTCGAAATCGACACGGCCTGCGTCGCCAAGCTGAGCACCTGCGTGTTGAAGCGTGTCACCGCACTCGTCAGCAGTCGCAACGCCTGCTCGTTCAGCTCCGCCTCCTTGTGGCTGCACAGCTGCTGTGCCGTCGGCAGTTCGGGCATCTTCCGCATGATGGCATCATAGGTCAGCTCCTCCTCTGCCGCTACCTCCTGCTTGGCGGTAGCCTGGTTCGACTGGCGCTGCTTGCTCATCTGCTGTTCAATAGCCGCATTCGCCACCGAGTCGACCTTCTTCTCAAGTACCTTGGCGGTTCTGTTGGCAGCCTTCTGCAGCAGACCTCCCAACTGGGCCTGTGCCGGCACGTATGCCAACATCATAATAATAGAAAGTATAACGATTTTCTTCATGGTGTAATAATGTTTATATGTACCAATAGAACGCACTCGTTTATTAATTATTGTGTCAACAAAGAAAAAAAAGCGTATCTTTGCAAAAAAATAACGTCGCACAAATACACATAAAACACTAACAATTAAGAATGTCACCGGCAACTCGCCGACAATTACCAATTCACCAATGGACAAATTAAGCTACGCACTGGGCCTGAACATCGGCCACCAACTGAAAGAAATGGGACTCCGCGACAACCTCGTCGTCGCCGACTATGCCACCGCCATCACCGACGTGCTGAAAGGCAACACCCCTCAAATCAACATGGACGAAGCCACCCGTCTGCTGAACGACTTCTTCACCCGTCTTGAAGAGCAACAGCGTGCCGCCGCCGAGGCAGCGGGCGCCGAAGCCAAGAGCGAGGGCGAGCGTTTCCTCGCCGAGAACGCCAAGCGCCCCAACGTCGTCGTCACCCCTAGCGGCCTGCAATACGAAGTGCTGACCGAAGGCACCGGCCGCAGCCCCAAGGCCACCGACACCGTGCGCTGCCACTACCACGGCACCCTCATCGACGGCACTGTCTTCGACAGCTCCTACCAGCGCAACCAGCCCGCCGACTTCGGCCTCAACCAAGTCATCGCCGGATGGACCGAAGGCGTACAGCTCATGAAAGAAGGCGGCAAATACCGCTTCTACCTCCCCTACCACCTAGCCTACGGCGAACACGGTGCCGGCAACACCATCCCCCCCTTCGCCACCCTCGTCTTCGACGTCGAGCTGCTCAAGGTGCTGTAAGCATCAACAACTAAAGTTTGACAAGCTATTTTTTGCTCTAGTTCTATCTCGCATACGTTTTTGGCGAGGCAGGGACTTTATGTTTGCGGATACCTACGGCCTGAAAGGCCAAAAAGCGAATAGCCCAGGGCATCACCCTGGGCATTAGAGGATACCAAACCAACGCCCTGAAAGGGCTAAAGAATCACGCTTTAGCCCTTTCAGGGCGTTGTCCGCATACCACGTAAACCCAAGGCGTTGCCTTGGGCTACAGGATTTTGGCCTTTCAGTCCTTTTGACGAGGATTCTATCATAAAACATAAGCGAATTTGTACCCGAATTTACTTGTCAAACTTTAGTCAATAATAAGACTTCTTGTATTTGCGCTGGTCCTACCAGCATATTCATATCCCGTCGCTATCGCAACACCCCTTAAAAAAATGGACCACTCGTCCCCCTCCAGATTGCCGGTAACCCCATACTAGCTACAGCCTTACTCCCTCGAGAGGTCGTTTTTTAAGAGATTCTTCGTAGGTCCTTTGTCGGTGTAGCAGCCTTGAACTATGAGGGAATATGTAAAAATCGGTACAAATCGGTAGGAAGCCGTAAGAAACAGTAGGAATCGGTACGTCACACCATCCTGCTGGTTAATAGGGATATAGAAAAAGCCGCCCTCCGGGGCGGCTTGTGGGTGTTTGATTGTTTGGACGACTGGTTGCTTGACTATTCGGCGCGGCGGCCACTCAAACATTCAGAGATTCAAGCATTCAGGTAATCGGTACGTTATTTGCAACGCTCGGCGAACTCTTTGGCGGTGACTTTCTCAACTTCGGGGTTGAGCTGCTCCTTGAAGAGTCTGAAGGTCTTTTCGACATAGAGTTTGTCGATGATTTGCTGCACGTTGCGACGGTCTTGGGCGATGGTGCGGGCTGCCTGCTCGAGACGCGCTTCGGCCTGCTCGGGGGTCTCGCCTTCCTGCGGCTCGCCGTCGGTATGGCGGAGGATGTCCTTGATGGCGTCGACTATCTCGTTCTGGGTGGGGTCGATGCTCTTGATTTTGTTGAGCGCGCCGTCAATCATCTCCCATTTCAGCGAGGGGACGTAGGTGTCGGCCCACTGTTCTTCGATGGTCTCGGCGGTGACGTTCTTGTCCTCATTGCGGGAGAGGATCCAACGCTTGAGGAAGGCCTCGGGCATGGGAGCGTTGAAGTTTTCGAGGAGCTGCTTGCGGACCTGGTTGACGTAGAGAATCTGGCACTGCTCGTCGTTGGCCTTTTCGATTTGGGCGGAGATGGCCTTGCGGAACTTGTCGACGGACTTGATACCTTCGCCGGGGAAGATGCGCTCGAAGAGTTCTTCGTTGACCTCGGCGGGGGTGATGTGCGAGCAGCCACTAATGGTGAGTTCGACATCGGACTTGAACTTCTTGGCGGCGGCGGTGTCGAGACGGAAAATCTTCTCGAGCTGCGAGGCGGTGAAGGCCTTGCTGGGGTTGAAGACGACTTTTTCCTCAGCCTTCTTACCCATGAACGGGGCGGCAAGTTCGGCATCCTTCATGTCGGAGAGTTCAAACGAGCAGAAGACGTTCATGCCGCCTTCTTTCTCGGTGCCTTCTTTGGTGAGCTCGACGGCTTTGCCGTAGACGGTGTCGCCTTCGCCCACGGTTTCGGGGCTTTCGAATTTGCCGTAACGCTTGACGATATTGTCGATTTGGGCGTCAACGTCCTTGGCAGTGACCTTGACGGAGCAGAGCTTGGTGTCGACTTTCGACCAGTCGATGTTGATTTCGGGAGCCAGGGCGGCATCGAAATAGAAGGTGTAGTCGGTGGCTTTGGCGAAGTCGATGGTGCCGTTCTTCTCTTCGTTGGAGAGGGGCGAGCCAAGGAGATCGAGCTTCTCGTCGTCGATGTATTTGTAAAGAGATTCTCCGAGGAGTTCTTGTACGGCGTCGGCGACCACGGCAGACTTATAAATGCGCTGAATCAGCCCCATGGGAGCCATGCCTTTGCGGAAGCCGGGTACGGTGGCCTTGTGTTGGTACTCTTTCAGTTGCTTGGTAACCTTCTCTGCATAGTCGCTCTCGGCAATCTCAATCTTGATACAAAGGTCCAAATCTCCAAGTTTTTCTCTCGTTATATTCATCTTATATTGTGTAAATTGTTGATATATTGTTAGTTTATTATTTACTAAGAAAATGCAAAATTACAAAAAAAAATTGAATTAATGAAAATAAAATTGCGAATTGTGAATTGAGAATACCTTTGCGACAACGCATTTGTGCATTCTCAATTCACAATTCGCAAATCACAATTCACCATTAATTGAAGTTTCCATAGAATCCGACACCGAGGTTGAGGAGCTCGTAGTCGATGAACTGGGGCGCTGGGGTGCCGATGGAATCGCAGGGCACGTTGACACGTATGTGAGTGCGGCGGGAGCCGAAAATGCCCACTCCGCCATCAATATTGGTGTAGGTGGAATATTCCTGTCCCGATGTGACGTTATTCTGGTGGGAGGAGATGTAGGCCTTGAGGTCCTCGTTGCAGACCAGGATGGAGATGTCGACGTTGTTGACGAAGAATAGGCTGTCGGTGTTGTCCTTGAGGTGGTTTTTGATGGCTGAGAAGAAACGGGTGGAGGTGATGGAGCTGGAGGTGAGCCATTGGGCATCGCGTTCGTTGATGAGCGGGGTTCCGGGGATGTCGAGGCTGAGGGTGTCGCCGTTCTTACGATAGAAGAAGGTGACGACGGGCTGGTAGAGACGGCCGCGCGGAACGGTGTTCCACTTGATGACACCACGGCATCCGACACGGAAGCCAAATTCGTTGGCACGGGCCGAATTGGGCGAGAGGAGCACAATTTCGTTGGTGTCGCGCAGGCGGATGGTCTTATCGAGGAAGCCGACCAAGTTGGTGGTGGATGAGGCGATGGTGTCGCCAGTGGCGTTCTTTATCACCACCAGCTGAAAGACACAGCCGGTGTCCACTTCCAGCTGACGGGCTCCGGGGACGCAGTAGTAGAGGGGCTGCATACCCGAGGGGAAGTTGCCGTCGGGCTTGCCGACGCGCTCAGTGTAGGTGAACTGCCATCGGGCGACAAGTTGGTCGGTGGGTATCAGTTGGACACCGTTTTCACGCCTGCCCTTCCATGCCAGGAGATAGACGCTGATGTCGTCGGGAGCGTAGTAGTTGGAGTCGGCAAGGGGGGCGTAGTTGTATAGATTGTCCTCGCCAAGGAAGCAACGCTGCACACGCGCCCAGACGGTGTCCTCTTCGGGGTCGATGACGCAATAGACATCGGGCACGTCGCGCCACGGGGCATTAGGTGAGAAATCGACCTTGCAGGAGGTGAGGAGCAGCGTGACTAGGCTGACGAGAAGGATTTGTTTTTTGTATGGGCTGACACCGGTGTCTGCCCATACTGAGATTTGAGATTTATTTTTCGACATAGGATGAGATGGGTTACTATGAATCAAGGAGTATCTTTATCACCTCGGAGGCAATGACGCAGCCGAAGAGGGGCGGCATGTAGGAGATGGTGCCGAGGGTGGTGAGATGGTTGTCGGTAGGGTCTTGGAGCATAGCGTGTGGCGGGACCTTCTCGGTGGAGAAGACCACCCGTATGCCCGAGTATACGCCCATGTGGTGCAGACGTTTGCGCACCATGGCAGCAAGGGGACAGGTGTGGCTCTTGGCGATGTCGGCGGCATGGACCTGCGAAGGGTCGAGCTTGCCACCACTGCCCATGGAACTGACGGTGGGGATGCCAAGGCTGTGGGCATGGTAGAGGAGGAATACTTTGGGCGAGAGGGTGTCGATGCAGTCGACGACACAGTCGAAGTGGTCGGACTGGAGCAGTTGGACAGTCCGATCATCGCGCAGGAACTCCTGAAGGGCCGTCACCTTGCAGTCGGGGTTGATGTCAATGAAACGTTGGCGAAACAGCTCAGCCTTGGGCTGCCCAATGGAGGAGCGCAGGGCGATGAGCTGGCGGTTGAGGTTGGAAGCCGACACCACGTCGCCATCGACGAGGGTGAGCCGCCCAATGCCGGCACGGCAGAGCTGCTCGGCAGCGTACCCCCCTACCCCGCCGAGACCGACGACAAGCACATGGGCGTCGCGAAGACGCGAAAGGCCTTCGTCCTGAAGCAGCAGGTGGGTACGGGTGTAGATGTCGGACATCACTTGGAGAGGGTTTCTTTGATTTCTATTTCGTCAATCATAAGCCACGGGTTCAAACCTTTGGCACGATGCCACTGCGGGATGCGTCCGATAGGCTTGGCTACCACACGCACGAAACGGACATCCTCGCGGTCGGCAGGGATGGTGATGACCTGCAGCTGGGTGGTGTTCATAGCTTCGGCGGCGGCATCGTAGGTGATAGTGGCGGGGATGGGGTCGGAGAAGGTCTTGCCATCGGCAGAGAGTTGCACTTCGACCTGTGCAGGTGCAAAGACCCACGCATCGGGCACATGGGCGAAACGGAGCACTACCTGACTGACATGTATGCTTTTGGCAAGTTCCAAATCGACCTGCATGGGGTGGCCCGAGAAGCCCAGCCAGCCATGCGAGAGGTCGTTGACATCGCCCAGCTCGCCATCGTAGAGGGCCCGAGAGGCATTCTTGTTGTAGGGGGTGTTGGGCTTGTGGGCAAAGGTGGTGGAGAGCACGTAGTCGAAGGTGAACTGCTGGGTGGCGACAAACGAGGGGGGCTCCCCTTTCTTGAAGGCACGAGCCTTGACCAAGACACTGTTCTGAATGGAGAAAGGCTTGGTGTAGAGCGTGGATTTCTCAGTGGGGATGGAGCCGTCGAGGGTGTAGCGTATCTCAGCCTTGGGAGTGGCACAGGTGATGGAGACCGTCATGGGTGCGTCGAAACGGTCGCGATTCTTGCTGATGACAGGCGGTTCGATAACGCTGGAAACCACCTTGGGATAGGCTGTGGCGCGGAAGTCGTGAGCATGATTTGCGACACAATCGAAGGGTCGCAGATGGATGGTAAACTGATATTTGTGAGCTTTGAGCAAGGCTGTTTCGTGGGTGGGGATGCCAGCTAAGATACAGCCCACGCCCATGATGCGGGAATCGACATTGAGCGTCCAGTAGTCCTGCTCGCTGACACCCGGCCAACCCAACTCTTCGCGTGCGCCAAACATCTGGGTGTCGTCGAAAGGATAGATGGAGAAATTGCAGAGGGTGTCGGGGATATCGACGTAGAGGCCCACCTCGGCGTTGCGGAAGGTGGCCCAACGGGTGTCGGCATAGTTGCCTGCATGTTGTACATCAGGGTATTGATGAAACAGGCTGGCAATGGAACGCGACTGCTGGGCAATGAGTCCGGCATTGTGGCGGTCGGGATAGCTTTCGATGTTGCGTCCAAACCACTCGGCGGTGTCAAGCCGTCTATCCAAGCCCAATTGAACACCCACCTTGGCAAGCGAGTTGACCTGCTCGGACAGGGTGATGTTGTTGTTTATCAAGATGTCGCCCGACGGGTGAATGACAAAGGTTTGGCGGGCATCGAAAAGGTCTCCATATTTTGCGGAGCTGTAACGGAGCATGACATCAATACCAACGGCTCCACCGTTGATTGGATGACAGTTGGCTACGACCACCTCGCAATCCATGTGGCCCAAACCGTAGCGCATCCACTGTCGGACCCCGTTGGGATCGACTGCGTCGTTGGGCGAAGGCGTGCGCATGAAGTTGAGTCGGAGAGGCTGCGAGATAATCTGATGGCCTTTGTATGCGAGCGAGGTGAGGAGGCCAAGGCTGTCGTTAAATATTAATGATAATTCATTATTAAATATATGGACCCTGTGAAGGGTGTCGGTTTCAATCTTAAGGTTGTCGCCCTGAGCGACAAACGGCTGCGCGGACGCAGGCGTTGAGGGCAGGAGGAACTGCTGGGTGTAGAGTACGGTGTTGCGCGGCACGGTGTTGGTGTTGCCACGCTGGCGAAGGGTGAATACAATCGACACCTCCTCGTCGGGCTGCAAGGAGAGCTTGGGGACTTTCAGCTTGATGCCCTTGCTCTCGCCAGGCTTGAGCGAAAGAGCCACATCGCCCGCCACGATGTTGGAGTTGAGGTTGGTGCCAATCACATAGTCGAGCGAGTAGTCTGCCAAAGGACGAAAGTCGCAGAGGTTGGTGACATCAAATTCAGCAGCATCGGCACTAGTGGATGTGAGATGGATGTCGAACGGGCGGTAGAGATGCTTGCATTCAGGAAGATAAGGCAGCGACAGGAATGTCGGCCAATCTCTCAATTGAAGGAAACCGCCTTGAATGTCGGCATGGTCGATGACCTTATCCCATAGAGGGGACAGCCCACCAAAGCTGTTGCCACAGACATCGCCATAACTGAGCATAATGAGCGGACGTGTCTGAGGCTTTGCCAGATACTGGTTTAGAAAGTCGACATTGCACTTTTGCGGCGCGATGATGTCGGTGTTGTCGGAATATTGGGCAGCAGTGTAGAGAACCGGGCGGGAGCGGTCGAGCCGCTTGAGTTCGCGATAGGCTTTCTGCATACATACGCCGTTGTCGGGGCTGTTGCCCAACGACCAGGCTATGATGGAAGGATGGTTTTTGTATTGGCCATAGAGGGCGCGCACACGGTCGGCAAAGAGGTCACTATACTCGTTGTCGGTAGCCACGGCATGGCCCATCGAGGAGCTGGGGAAGAGATTGGCATCGCACACCACATAGAATCCTAACTCGTCACACAGTTCTAGCAAATGAGGCTGCGGATTGCCACCGATGATGCGGATGGCATTGACGTTGTTGCACTTCATCTGCACAATCTGGTTGCGAAGACGCTTGAGCGCGTCGGGTGACGAAAGGTCGTCTTTCAACTGCAACGTGATGCCCTTAAGATTGATTACCTTGCCATTGACTGACAAGGTTTCTTGGCTCGAAACGGTGCGGAAACCGAAACGCGTGCCCACAAGGTCCTGCAAAGCCATCTTGTCGTCGTAAAGACGGATGACAGCAGTGTAGAGACGCGGCACTTCGGCATTCCACGGGAGGATGTTGGAGAGGGTTGAAGAGATTGTCTGCGTAGTGACGTGGCGACTGTCGAAGAAACACCATTTGCCCAGCTTGTCGACCTGATGTCCTTTGGAGTCCCATAGTTCCACCTCCAAATAGCACTTGCCTTTCGCCTTGACATAATATAGGTCGGCTTCCACCGTGTAGGTACCCGCTTGATTGGAAGGCGAATAATCGGCCACAAGGGTGTAGTCCTGCACATTCAGCAAGGGTTTGAAAAGCAGTGTGCACTGGGGCTGAAACGAAACACCGTATGGGTCAAGCAGACTGCCATCGTCGTTGCCCACATGGCGAACGGTGAGGGGCATAGTCTTGCCGAAACGGATGAGGTCGGAAATGTCGAACTCGGTGACCGCCGAACAATCATGACTGATGCCTACCAGCTTATCGCCCATCCAGAGACCATAACCCGAAGGGGCCTGCATGCGGAAGAAGATGCGGTATGACTTCCAGTCGCGAGGAAACTCATAGTTGGATGTCAACACATAGCCACTACTATCTGTCGACACAGTCCAATCATCGGCAAGAGACAAAATGGAAGAGGCATCCCCATACCGAAGATGCTCTATATCGTTCTCATCGTCATAGGAAACCACGTTGGCTCGCGGCTCCATACGCAAATTGCTCATTTCCTCATGCTGCTGAGCCTGAAGAGTATTGAGGCACAGCAGCACAAGGAACGGCAAAAACAATTTCTTCATATTAGAAGTTGAAGCCAACGCCAAACTTTACATTCTGCATCAACACTCGCAGCGCATTCTGAATCTGGCCGTCTTCTATCAACTGCACCTTGTCCATGAAAAGGCCTTGGTAGCCGACAAAGAGACTGATGCCATACTTGCTCAGCTTGCCAAAATTGTTCGGAATGGCATAGCGGGCACCCACATTAACTCCCCATGTAGCACCACCTTTGAGGATGTGCGTCACCTTGTCGGTGCCGCCAGTCATACCCAGCGGGATTGAATAGCCCACATACAGGGAGGTGAAAGGTGTTATCTGACTACGGAGATAGTGGCTGCGGACTTCAACAAAGATAGGCAGTTGGGAGTATCCACCCGTCATGTCCATCTTGTATTCCACACCCAGACCAATGCCCGACTCTTTGCGAATCTGCCATCCGCAGATGGCGTAGAAATCGTGGAAAGTCGCCTTGTCTTTGTATGTCAGCTCGTTGATATTTGTGGAGAAGTCGTAACCAGCGACACCATACATGCGATGCCATTTAAACTCGACATGCTGCTGTGCCTGTACGGCCATGAAGCCGACGACTGCTGCCAACAACAGGATGATTTTTTTCATAATATGATTTATTGAATGTGAGGTATTTGACTACTTCATTTCTTTGAGGTCGGGCGAGATGATGAGCGTGGCCTCTGTGGCGGCCTGCACCTGCTCAACGGTGAACTCAGGATTAATCTCCGTAAGGACAATGCCCTTGGGGGTAATCTCCATCACACCCATCTCGGTGATAATCATGTTCACCTGACCTTTGGCGGTGAGGGGAAGCGTGCACTTCTTCAAAATCTTGGGGTTGCCTTTGGCCGTATGTTCCATAGCCAGAATGACCTTCTTGGCACCCACCAACAAGTCCATTGCACCACCCATGCCAGGGGTCTTCTTGCCAGGAATCATCCAGTTGGCGAGGTCGCCCTCTTCGTCCACCTGCATGGCCCCCAACACCGACACATTGACATGACCGCCACGAATAATGCCAAACGAGGTGGCACTGTCGAAGGTGCTGGCCTCGTCGGTATAGGTGATATAGCCGCCACCTGCGTTAATCAGCCAAGGGTCTTCCTGTCCTTCAGCGGGCGTGGGTCCCATGCCAATCATACCATTCTCCGACTGCAAGATGACATGCACTCCTTCGGGGAGGAAGTTAGGAATAAGGGTCGGCAGACCAATACCAAGATTGACAACATCGCCATCCTTCAGCTCCTTAGCAGCGCGACGGGCGATAAAAGGTTTGATTTGTTCTTTTTCCATATTATTATTGTTTGATTGTTTTTTATTGATTCGTTATTTCATACCACGCTTCACCATCTCCTGCGCGATGTAGGAAGCTTCGTCGTCGGCATAGGTATTCATGCCGAAACCAGCATCATAGCCCAACTCCTTTGCCAGTTCGTGGCTGATGCGGGGACCGCCACAGATGAGTATCACCTTGTCGCGCAAGCCCTCGGCTTCCAGCATCTCAACCAGTTCGGTGAGGTTCTTAATGTGGATGTCCTTCTGCGTCACCGTTTGCGACACGATAAGTGCATCAGCGTGCAGCTCAATGCCCTTGGCGATGAACTCCTCGTTAGGCACCTGGCTGCCGAGATTGTAGGCATCAATCATGTCGTAGCGTTCCAGACCATAGTGGCCGGCATAGCCCTTCATGTTCATAATGGCATCGATACCCACGGTGTGCGCATCTGTGCCGGTGCTGGCTCCCACAACGACTATCTTACGCCCGATGTGCTCGCGTATATACTCGTCGCACTCGTGCATGTCCATTGTGTTGCTCTCCACTTTGGGCACATGTATAGTGGTGTAGTCCACCGTGTGGGTGCAACTACCGTAGCAATTGAAGAATGTAAATCCTTCGGTCAGTTCCTTGCTATACACCACTAAGGGATTCTCAAAACCCATCTTCTTCATCAGCTGCTTGGCAGCCTCATTGGCCTCGTCGCCAGCAGGCACAGGCAACGTGAAACTCAACTGGGTCTTGCCGTCATTCATTGTGTCGCCATATGGCTTTATTTTGGTAAGGTCTAAGGTTTTGTCGAAATCCTTAGCTTCCATCGAATACAAACCTTCGCTCATAATTCTGTTGTGTTATTGTGTTATCGTTTTTTCGTGTTAGTACGTTAGTGTTTGTTGCGCTGGCCGCTCACACATTAACGCATTCACACATTAACGCATTATTCTTTACCTTTCATTATCTCAACAAACGGGTTGAAATAGTTCTCCGCCTTCAGCGTCACACCGTCCAGGCCCTTACCTCCGTTCTTCGGGCGTTTCACATTGGCGAAAATACCCTTCTCCAACGCAGTGAACAAGCCTTCGCTTTCCATAGCCTCAAGCAACTGGGTCGCGTCGTCCAGCACCTTCTTGGCACGGTTACGCACAATGCCGTTCTCCTTAAATTCCACCTCCTCGCCGATGTCCTTCATGTTGTTAAAGATATACTTGGCATTCTCGATGCTCAGATAGCGGTCGCTCATAAAGGGCGTGTGGATTGCCTCGGTGGGCATACCCAACAGTTGCAGTCCTTGGTGGGTCCACTGCCCGATAATGTTGAACAGCGCATCCTGAATGTGACCGCGGAAGATGTTACCGGTCATAAACTTGGTGGGAGGCATATACTTCAGCGGAGCCTTGGGGAATATCTCTCGCAGCATCTGTGCCTGTGCCAACTCGTAGAGAAAACCATTCTCCAACATGGGGTCCATCTCAAAGGCATGACCCAAACCCTGCTGTTCCTCGGGCAGACCTGCCAGCAATGCCAACTGCTCGTTGATAAAGTCCGAAGCCAACACCGTGTGAGCCTCCTCGTATGCATCGGCGGTAGTCAGATAGTTATCCTCACCCGTGTTAATAATAACGCCTGCAAAGCCATTAATGATACGGCTGAAATACTGGTCAATCAACGTACGTTGCATGTTGATGTCGCGGAACAGGATGCCATACAACGCGTCGTTCAGCATCACATCCAACCCTTCCAGTGCGCCCATAGCGGCAATCTCAGGCATACACAAGCCGGAGCAATAGTTACACAAGCGAATATATCGGCCAACCTCCTCGCCCACTTCGTCCAAAGCCTTACGCATGATGCGGAAGTTCTCCTGTGTGGCAAACGTGCCACCAAAGCCCTCGGTCGTAGCACCGTAAGGCACATAATCCAGCAGGCTCTGGCCCGTGGTACGAATCACGGCGATAATGTCAGCACCCTGACGGGCACCTGCCTGAGCCTGCACCACATCTTCATAGATATTGCCCGTGGCAACAATGATATACAGATACGGCTTGCTACCCTCGCCTATCGTGGCAATATACTCCTCGCGACGCTGGCGACGGCCTCTGATGCGTGCAATGTTGGCATCGATATACGGCTGCAACGCTGCCTTGATTTCCTCAGCCTTATGCACAGGCAGCTGGGTGATGTCCAACTTGCCGTCGCTCACAGCCTCGGCTATCTCTTGCGGAGTCTTGCCCGTTTCCAACACTGCGTTGCCCATAAAGAAACAAATGCCCTGTCCCAGCAGTCCCTTGCTCTTCAACTCGTCAACCACCACATTGGGCAGCGGAACCTCGTTAGCATCAATGCCGTCTATACCCAACAGACGGCAGATTGTGCGCTCTACTGCCACCGTTGTATAATTGCCCACAAAGTCCTGCACCTGGTCAGCAATTTTCTTTGCCACACCGCGCGCGTGCTCAACTTTTTTAAAATCGAGGCCTAGTTTACTCTCTTGCATATCTATATATTTATATTATTAATTTGTTATCAATCAATCTTTAGTAGTGCCCTCCACCCCGTCACACACGAGTGGTTGGCACACTTTTTCAAGACTGCAAAGATAACGATTTTTTTGCAATCTGTAAGCTTTTTCGACAAAAAAGTTACATTTTTATGCCATTGTCCGCATATTATGCCGACTACATAGCGTCAGCCATAAGGTCTTTACGTCCCATCAGGCTGAAAATGGTTATCACGTTATCCTCATTCAGTATACGTAATGTACGGAGTATCTCTCCCAATGTAGAACCACTTGTCGCCACATCATCAATTATCAGCACATTCTGCTTACGGATACTTGCACACAGCTCTTCATCCTCCTTGTTGGCAAACTTGAGAAAATGCATCATATATGGGCGGTAACGGCTCTTCTTCACATCCTTGGCAATGGTGAAATAATCCTTCTTGTGGATAAGGTCAATCATCTCACCTATCGACCGCCTCACCTCTGCCTTCTGAGCCTCCGTATAACGCGGACGACCATTCTCCAACACGTCGTCAAGATACTGCTTCTCGTATGCATCCATATCGAACGTTATACTCGATGGCAACGCCTTCACCAACTCCATCTTATACAGCGATGGCTGCGCAAAACGGTATATATAACGCAACATATACTGGTTCACACGGCTCGACGACTCTGGCATAACCACCATGTTATAGTTATAGAGGTTAATCTTCTTGCTTAAGTTATCTATCGCCTTCTTGATAAACATTGCCAAATCGGGATTCTCCTGAATCGGCTCTGTGAACTTGACATGCTTGATAAATGCACTACGCAACCCACCGTCCACATTGTCAGCAAACTCATAACCATAATAGAAACACCGACCGAAAGCCTCCACCTGATACCCAGTCCCCGTCAAGCTAACAATATCTCCCTTGTTGTCATGCTCAAAGTCGAAGACAAAGCGCTGCAATTCATAATCGAACGTTATACCCATAAATTACCATTTTTATACAATAACGCAATACCTCCATTTATATTGCGCACGTACAAAAATGATATTATTACTCATGTTGTGGCGAATTTGCAATCTCCACATTAACCGTATTGGATTTGTATTCTGACATAGTCGAACATTTGCCAAAATGGAAATCTATTTATTGTTTTGTTTTTTGTCAGTTGGACTTTTGCCTACCATATCTTTAAGAACCTCTAATAGTTCTTCGGGCGTATATCCGCTATTGGCAATGTCTTTAGCAATCTGTTTTTGCCGCTTCAGCACTTCTATGCGTTTCAACTCCTCTGACATCCGACTAGCATCTATGGCGTCTATGGCATAACGGTCATATATGTCAAGCAACAAACGAAACAACTCGCTCTGAGACAACGTTTCAATATTGTAGGTCATTGTTTTCCGTCTTTTATTCCCACCTTCCAACCAAGATTGAGTTTGTTACTAAGGTTCTTTAACTGCCTCATTTTAGTCGGTGTATTTGAGTTAGTAATGATATAGTATTTCACCCCGTTCTCTTCACAAACATGTTGTCCACTACGCTTTTCATAACTTGGATTCGACTTGGTCAGTATCAAGCTTTGCATTAACTCTCTGTCATCCCAAAACTTGGTCCAACAGGCCTCATATACCTTCTTATACCCAATCTCATTTAAGGCTCTAAGAAGTGTTTTACTGCCTGTCGATTCTTGAATTAGTTCATAATCCTCAGTAACGACATACAACCCTTCATGAATAATCTCGTCAACATCCTGAGTTGGCAACGACTCCTCTTTATCATTTTTCAATTTACTCGGCAATACTAGTCCTTTGGATGAAAGAAAAGCCATTAGCTCTTCTTTTGAATAACCACTGTTGAGAATAAATCGTTCCATATCTCTACGACGCTTTTCGTCAAGAGATTTGATTGTCTGTTTCAATTTCTCAACATCTATCATGCCCGTGTGACGCACTTCTTCAATGAGCAGAAGCATTTCAGCTAATTCCTTTTGTGATAGTTTTTCCACAACAAAGTCATGTCCATTGCATATAATTAGAGTCTCAACAGCCATATTATCATTTGTTTCTTGTTGTTCGTTGTCCTGATTCACTATTCCTGAGTCCGTTGTCACAATCTCTGTTTCTTCCATTGGCGGTTGCTCTTCCTCTGCGGTCTGTTCTGAAAATGATGTATATATTAAATTCACTTCTTCGTTTCCTTCTGACAGGTCTGCACCCGTGTCATGTGGTTCTCCTAGGCTACCATTATCACCTCCTTTTTCCTCCTCCCAATCTTCGCAACCCTCAAAGTAATGTTGCCATGCACGACGGGCAGATGGCAGACCAAAGCGGTTATAGAGTCCAACATTGTCAAGAAAAATTACTTTCTTCTTGCCCTTTGCAACACGGAAACCTCGACCCACCTGCTGCAAATACATGGAAAGCGATTTTGTGGGACGTGCTAATTGAATAAATTCCACATCAGGGCAGTCAAAACCTTCACTGAAGATATTTACATTAAATATTATTTCTATCTCACCTCTGCGGAACTCATCCACCGTTTTTCTTCGTTCTTCTTTAGATGTCTGGCTGTCAATATAGGCCACATTATATCCATGCGATGTAAAAAGTGTCGCCAACATCTGATTATGCAACCGATTAATTGTGTAAACAATACCCTTTTTCCCCTTTGCAAACTTCTCGTATGTGCCAAGAATGCTTGCCCGAATACGATCTTGGTTAAGCAAGATTTCCATTGCTTGTTCATCATAGTCACCACTGAAATCTGTAGCCAAATGGTCAATCTCGTACTGTATATGGGAGTTTGGTTTTATCGAACAATAGTCATACTGACACAAATAGCCCTTTTCTATGAACCTATATACTGGCTCGCTCAATATCAACTTATCGTACACGTCTGTAAATGGTTGGTGGTTCAAACGATAGGGGGTCGCGGTGACACCCAACAGCCGTGCGTCAGGCCATGCCGCTCTTATTCTACGATAGCTATCAGCAGTTGAATGGTGTGCCTCGTCTATAATGATGAAATCAAAATTAACTTCTTTTTCCCATTTGTCAAGCTTTTTCTTACGGCTAAGGGTTTGTACTGAGGCAACTATCACATTCTTCGTTTCACCCATAATCATCCCACCTGATACAATGCCACTCGTATGTTTGTACTTTTCGGCAAGAGTATCATGTATTTGCTCTATCAACTCTATTCGATGAACCAACACTAATATCTTTGGCAATGCCCAACGTTGTCGCTCCTCCCATGAGTTCAATTGTGCCTCACACGCCTTCTTAAAGAAATAGTCCTGCAAATCTTTGATAATAGACGCAAAGAGGTGTGTTTTGCCCATACCTGTTGGCATTTGAAGCATTATGTTTGTAGAACCGTTGCCCCAAGTCTTATATATTGCAGACTTATTATGCTGTTGATATTCACGCAAACCATTGTGATATTTCTGTGCCTGCGAAAACTTGTCTAATTCCGCAAAATCAATATCACGTAACTGGTGCAATATCTGTATGTTGTTCTGTTTACCCATAAAAAAGGCATGAAACCTTCGTTTTTTTATCCTTATTTCTGTAACGGGAGACTGGTATTAACCCTTTGACTAAATAAGGTACGAACATTCCACGCCGACACGTGAACTCGTCGTAATCTTATTCTCAGTCATTATGATTACCAGTCATTCGTTACAGGAGAACAAGCACTTCAAGCTCTATTTTTCTTTACTATTTCAGTTTTTTATGTCATAATCATCCTGTTTCTTTCACGGTGCAAATATACACATTTATTTTGATTCATCAACAATAATTTCTTTAGCTCTCACCATCATTCCATCATGGCTTTCACGAAGTCCATGAACAGGGGGTGCGGGTGAAGGACGGTGCTGGAGTACTCGGGATGGAACTGGGTGCCGACAAACCAGCGGTGGCCGAGAATCTCGACTATCTCCACCAAGCCGCTTTCGGGATTGGTCCCGACGCACTTCATGCCGTTCTTTTCGTATTCTTCCTTATAGCGGTTGTTGAACTCATAACGGTGACGGTGGCGCTCGCTGATTTGTAGTGTGCCGTAGATGTCCGCCACACGGCTGCCCTTGCGCAGCTCGCAGTTGTATGCCCCCAAGCGCATAGTACCACCCATGTTGGTCACCGCCTTCTGCTCCTCCATGAGGTCTATCACATTATGCGGGGTGTCGGCGTTCATCTCGCTCGAATCGGCATCGGTGTAGCCCAACACGTTGCGGGCGAACTCGATGACCATCATCTGCATCCCGAGACAGATGCCGAAGGCGGGAATATTGTTTTCGCGCGCATACTCCACGGCGATAATCTTTCCCTCGATGCCACGCTGTCCGAATCCGGGGCAGACCAATATGCCTGCCACGCCGGAGAGCTTTTCCGCGACGTTCTCGCGATTGATATTCTCGCTGTTGACAAAGTCAATCTTCACCTTTACCTGGTTATATATCCCCGCCAGAATCAGGCTCTCGCGGATACTCTTGTAGGCATCCTGAAGGTCGTACTTGCCCACCAACCCCACATGCACCTCCTTGGTGGCTGTACGTTGCAACTCTAGAAAACGATGCCAGCCTTCCATCTTGGGGGTCTCGCCCACTGGCACACCAAACTTGCGCAGCAACGCAGCATCTAGCCCCTGTCTTTGCATATTGACAGGCACGTCGTAGATGCTCGGCAAGTCCTCACTTTGCACCACGCACTCGAGGGAGACGTTGCAGAACGATGCCACTTTCTGGCGGATAGCGTCGGAAAGGTGTTTCTCAGTACGCAGAACCAGCACGTCAGGCTGGATGCCCACACCCTGCATCTCCTTCACCGAGTGCTGCGTGGGCTTGGTCTTCAGCTCGTCGGCGGCCTTCAGGTAAGGCACGTATGTGAGGTGCACACTCACGGCACGGCTGCCCAACTCCCATTTCAGCTGACGGATAGCCTCAAGGAAGGGTGCCGACTCAATATCGCCAATCGTCCCGCCTATCTCCGAGATGACGAAATCGACGCTGTCGTCGTGCATGATGCGACGTTTAATCTCGTCAGTGATATGCGGCACCACCTGAATGGTTTTGCCAAGATAGTCGCCACGTCGTTCCTTGTCGATGACCGCCTTGTAAATCCTGCCAGTTGTCACCGAATTGTCACGAGTGGTGCGGATGCCCGTGAAGCGTTCGTAGTGACCCAAGTCAAGGTCGGTTTCCATGCCGTCGACAGTCACGTAACACTCGCCGTGTTCGTAGGGGTTGAGCGTCCCCGGGTCGATATTGATGTAGGGGTCGAACTTCTGAATAATAATGCTGTAGCCACGAGCCTGCAACAATTTGCCGATACTGGCCGAAATAATGCCTTTACCCAAAGAGGAAACCACTCCTCCTGTTACAAAAATATAGCGTGCCATATTAAATAGATATTTTCACACCTAGAGAGGCGGAACAAAAGTAGTGCAAATATACATAAATTATTTGAATCGCACACAAATGAATTGGAAAAATATTCATAGAATATACATTATCACAAATTTACCATTTATTTTTGATGAATAATTTGTAATCAATTCATAGTAATTCGTGTTTTCTCAGAGGAAATTTACACGGATTTTCCCATTCGTCATATTAATATTGAGACAGAATGCGTGAGTAAGACTACTTGAGTTTGGAAGCGGTATTTGCCGAAGAGGTCTTTGCGGTAGCAGCTTGGGAAGCGGATGTTTTCGTGGTGTCGCGCTTGGTGGTACCGGTTTTGACGGCAGCAGAGTCAGTAGTATCGGTCTTCTTTTTGCGGTGCTTGGGCATGAGGATGTCGTAGAGGCTGTGCTTCTTGTGGAACTTGCTGAGGTCCACGTCGCCATTGATGCCGCCGATGCGTCCGGTCTGGGTGTGCTGCCAGAGGGTGTAGCGGACGGTGGGGGTGCCATGGTAGTTGGCTATGAAGATGTGGTAGGAGCGGTAGCGTTTGCCAGTGAAGTGTTCGGTGTATACTTTCTCGCTGGTGTATATCATGGGCTTAGTGCCATATTCCTTTTCCATGAGTTCGAGGAGTTTGTTGACACGAGCCATGTCGAGGCGGCCGCTGTGGTGCCCTTCGATGTCGAGGACAGGTATGAGGTCTTGCTTCTTTTTGGCCACCACCGACTTGAAGTTGGCAAATTGCTGGTATGCGGTGGTTTTGCTGCTGTAGACATGGTAACTGCCCACCAGCAGGCCTGCCTTGCTGGCGGAGTCTATGTTGGTCTTGTATTGGGGGTCGCGGATAGAGGTGCCTTCGGTGGCACGGATGTAGACGAATTTGACTTTTTTTGTCTTGGCGACTTTGCGCCAGTCGATGGTGCCCTGGAACTTGGACACATCGATGCCTTGTGCCTGCAGTGTGACGGTGAAGCACATTGCAAGCACAAGGAGCGTGCATCGAAGGAGGTGTCTACATGGATATTTCATCGCCCGAGGCGTTGTAGAACTTGTATTCGAGGAGGCCGAAAGACGACGAGGGCTTGATGGTGAGGTGGACCTTGTATTTGAGCATCCACTGCCAACGGCGGCTATTGAGGCCTTTGGTGATATAGGCGTAGACGTAGGGGTGGGTGATGATGGTGAGGCGTTTCTCGTTCTGGGTGGTGACGAGGTAGCGGAGGTTGGACTCGATGTCGTCGACCACGACGAGGCTCGACTTGATGGTTCCGGTGCCGTCGCAGAAGGGGCATTTTTCCTGTACGTCGACCTCGATGGCGGGACGGACGCGCTGACGGGTTATCTGCATGAGTCCGAACTTGCTGAGTGGAAGGATGGTGTGGCGAGCCTTGTCGCGCGACATCTCGGCGCACATGAAGTCGTAGAGCTGTTTGCGGTTTTCGGCCTTGGCGAGGTCTATGAAGTCGATGATGACAATGCCACCCATGTCGCGCAGGCGCAACTGGCGGGCTATTTCTTTTGCCGACTCGAGATTGACCTGCAGGGCGGTGTCTTCCTGACCCTGACCGGCTTTGATGTGGTTGCCGCTGTTGACGTCGATGACGTGCATGGCTTCGGTGTGCTCGACGTAGAGATAGACACCGGAGCGGATGGTGACGATGCGGCCGAAGGCCCGACGGATGTCGCGGGCGACCCCGAAGTTCTCGAAGATGGGTGTTTCCATCTTGTAGTGGTGGACTATGTCGACCTTGTCGGGGGCGATGGTGTGGATGTATTGGCGCACCTCGTTGTAGACGTTCTCGTTGTCGATGTATATGTTGGAGAAGTCGTCGGTGAGGACGTCGCGCAGGAGCGCGGAGGTGGTGCCGAGCTCGGAGACGAGTTTCTTGGGGCCGGTGATGTGCTTGAGGCTCTCGGTGAGGTTTTCCCACTGGGACATGAGCTGGCGCAGGTCGGCATCGAGTTCGGCAACGCCTTTGCCTTCGGCAATGGTGCGCACGATGACTCCGAAGTTTTCGGGCTTGATGCTCTGGATAAGGCGGCGGAGACGGTTGCGCTCTTCGCTGCCTTTGATTTTCTGAGAGACGGAGATGCGGTTGATGAAGGGGGTCAGCACCAGGTAGCGGCCTGCAAAGGAGATGTCGCCCGAGAGTTTGGGGCCTTTGGTGGAGATGGGTTCCTTGGCGACTTGGGCAAGCACCAGTTGGCCGAGTTTCAAAACGTTGGACAGGTTGCCGTTTTTCTCGAGGATGGGTTCGATTTTGAAGTTCTTGAGCGATATGACAGAGTTGTCGCCATTCATCGCCAACTTTGTGTATTTCATCACAGAGTTGTAGTTGGTGCCGAGGTCGAGGTAGTGCACGAAGCCGTCTTTGTCCTCGCCCACGTCGATGAATGCGGCGTTGAGGCCGGGCATGATTTTGCGCACCTTGCCAATATAGATGTCGCCGACCTGAACCTTGTTGCCGGTCTTGTCCTTGTGAAGCTCGACCAGCTGCTTGTCTTCGGTTAGGGCTAGCTGTACTTCGTTTTCGGAGGCGGATACGATTAGTTCTTTGTTCATTCTGATTAAATAAAAAACAAATTACACAACCTAGCGATGGCTCGCCAGTGTGTAATTTGTTTTAGCTGAAAAAATGTTTTAGACTACGTGAAGAAGAGGCTTATTTCTTCTTATGTCTATTCTTGCGCAGACGTTTTTTGCGCTTGTGAGTAGACATCTTGTGTCTTTTGTGTTTTTTTCCGTTAGGCATGTTATAACAATTTTTTTAGATTACATTATTTAACGCTCTTCTTAACGTCGTTGACGAAAGTCTTAGCAGGCTTGAACGAAGGAATATTGTGTGCGGGGATAATGATGGTGGTGTTCTTGGAGATGTTACGACCAGTCTTCTCAGCGCGCTTCTTGATGATGAAGCTACCGAAACCACGGAGGTAGACGTTCTCACCTTCGGCGAGAGACTCCTTCACAACATTCATAAATTCTTCGACGGTGGCCTGGATGGCGACCTTCTCAATACCGGTTTTCTGTGCGATTTGAGCAACGATTTCTGCCTTAGTCATATTACTTATATTTTAAAATGTTATTGTTCTTTAAGACACCTTTTTGGGGTGAAACAGGATGCAAAAGTACAAAAAAAATATGATACTACAACTATTTTTTTCTTCCTTTTGGCACTAAAACTCAATTTTTTATATCACACACACTGATTATCAAACAATTGCAGACAAAATATTTTTTTATCGAATGGGGCAAATTGCTGACTTGTAGCAACTCATATTGATTGTTTTGAGGTGTTATTTTTGTCTTTTTTCAGAAAATAGAGGGTGAACAATGCCGCCGCCGCGAGGGTGCAGAGCAGAGTGGTGAGCCAAGGCATCAACAGTGGGCTGTCGGGGCTGGTGGCTATGGAGCCTTTGTGGTAGAGGAAATAGAGCACGACGATGAGCGCATTGTTGAAGAAATGGGCAGCGACATTGACCAGCAACGAGCCTGAGAGACAGAAGAAATAGCCCAGCAACAGGCCTAGGACGAAGCGCGGCACGAGGCCGTAGATGTCGCCGTGGGCCAAGGAAAAGATGAGTGACGCAAAGAGTATGGCAACGTGATTGTTGCCAAACCACTGGCAGAGCGTCTGCTGCAGGGCTCCACGGAAGAAAAGTTCTTCGCACACCGCAGGCACCAAGGCCACAACCAAGAGTTGGAGCAGGAGGTCGCCGACGGAGGTGAGGGAGAGCATCGTTTCGAAGGTGGTCTTGGACGCGTTGGTGAGATTGCGCATTTCCTCCTCGAGCGAGCCTAGATTCCACTGGTCGTTCCACCAAGTGATCCAATCATTTATTGGGACCAATAGGAGGAAAACGACCATCGCCACGCCAGCGAGGAGCCATTGGCGGCCATAGAAGTGGAGGCTGAGATAGGAGGCGGCGTTGCCTTTGTAAAGGGTCACAAAGAGCAGCGCAGGGAAGAAAAAGAGCAACAACTGGGCGACGCCTTGTTCGAGCAGGGCGAGGCGGATGGCGGAGGGGCTGCCATAGCCAACGGGCAAAAGCATCTGAAGCCCCGTGGCAAGGATAAAGCCTAAGAGGAAAAAGAAAAACAATCCCACCAATTGGGGGAAAGGTTTCGTGTCGCGAAAAAAGAGGGAGATTGTCTTCACTTTTGGAAGTTTTTGTGACCCCGGCGGGATTCAAACCCACGACTTTCGGAACCGGAATCCGACGTTCTATTCAGCTGAACTACGGGGCCGTGTTTGTTTATTTTCGTTTGCTATAACTGCGTTTCTTCTTTTTTATTGTCCGGATGTGATTTTTTTTTCAAAAAAAATGTCACGCATCAGCAAACACCTTGCCATCTGCCAAGGTAACCTGCAATTGGGTGTACTCGCAGTGGAAATCGTTGCGCAGACGGTCGAGGTAGCGACGACTCTCCCAATGGCACATGGGCAGGTCGTGCAGGAGGCAGTTGCCACAAGTCTCCGGAGTGGTGGCGGGGACCTCTGTCTGGGTCAATATCCATTCAAGGCACTCGATGGTGAGCGCGCACATATCCTCTACAGTATAGTTGCCCGTCATGATGACGTACATGCCTGTCATACATCCCATTGGGCCGACATAGACCACATCGTCCTTGGCTCTCGAATTGCGAAACCAAGTGGCCATCAGATGTTCCATGCTGTGCATGGCCGACGGGGCAACGGCGGGCTCGCGATTAGGCTCGGTGATGCGGAGGTCAAAGGTGGTAAAGCCTTTGTCTATTCGGGAAACGTAGATGCCCGGCTTCAGACGGGTGTGGTCGATGGTGAAACTCTGAATGACTTCCATGATGAGGAGTGTTTAGTGGTTATAAGTGCTCGAGAAATCTTTTGACAAAATGGAAGGAATGCTCGCCCATAGAGACAAGGAAGTCCTCCCACTGCTGCTGGTGGTTGTCGGTGTTGCCAGGGGTGTCGCTGATGACACGGATGCTAAGGAATGGAACCTGCAACAGATGACAGGTGTGGGCGATGGCTGCCGACTCCATCTCGCATGCCAATGCATCGGGGAAATGGGCCTTGATTTTGGCCAACTCAGCCTTGTCTGTGATAAACTGGTCGCCTGTGCAAATGAGTCCCGTCACGGCGGTGCATTGACCTCCTTGGGACACAGATTGAGCACATTGCAGTAGCTGTCTGTCGGCCTCGAACCGAGTAGGCAGGCCTTGCACCTGCCCTAACTCATTGCCCATGCCGCACCACACATCGTGGTAGGCCGTCTGACCACCAATCACTACGTCCATGACATGGAGGCAATTGTCTATGCCACCAGCAAGTCCGGTGCTGATGATACAGTCGGGATGATGCTGCTCAATCAGCCGCATCGTGCCAATGGCAGCGTTCACCTTGCCGATGCCACATTGCCACAAGACAACCTCGTTACCGTTGATGCTGCCCTGAGAGTTGCCTCCAAGGGCTTCGCACATCTTGCGGTACTCAATGTCCATTGCTATGATGATTCCTATCTTCATATTGCGTCTTATTTCACTGAGGTTGGGCAACTTTCGGCATACCCAATCACAAATTTGAGGATGCAAAAATAAGATTTTTTTCTTAATTAATGACTAAAAAGTAATTTTTTGTCCATGTTTTCGTTATTCATAATATTCATAATAAAATACGACACGTCTATGAAACGGCACTTTCTTTTACTCTTGTCAACCATTTTCGCCCTCGCATCCATAAGCCTGATTCTCATCCAAATCAGCCAAACAAAGAAGTCGGTCAAGATAAGCGAGAATCTGTTCAATATCAGCGTCAACAACGCCATCGACGAAGTTTTCTCCCAGCTGGACCAGATGAAGGTGGAGGACTATGTGTCGCAGAAAGAACGCTATCGCTTGCAACGCTACCGCCGCATCGACGACCTCAACGAGAAAATGCAGGATATCATCCGCCAGAACAGCGAACTCTTTTACGACGAACAGCGTGTCGTTTTCGGCATCTCAACTCAAGACAGCGCCTTCGTGCAGCCCAATGCCCACCTATCTTCTGTCGAGGAGAACACGCTCACACAATACAACACCCTGCTCAACGCACGCAACCGTTTGATTGGAAACCTCAAAAACACAAAAAACCGAGGCAACAGCCCCATCGACATCAACAATGCCATCGATGCCTCCAAGCTGAACTTTCCCCTACTCGACTCGCTTATCCGCGAAGAGCTCATTATCAACGGTGTCGACATTACTCCACATATTGGCGTTCTGCTTGCCGATGCCGACACTCTCCTCTATTGCAGCACAGATGCCAATCCCGACGACCTGCTCAACACCGCCTACAAATACTCTTTCCACCCCCACGGCATCGACCCCGACGAGAGCCTGTTCGTGGTACTGGCTTTCCCCTCTACCCCCATGCTTCTCAGTAGCGACACCAATCTCTATACCTTCATCAGCCTCTGCATGATACTGCTCATCTCGCTCCTCTTCACATTCTCCTTACGCACCATCTATTCCCAACGAAAACTAGACGAGATGAAGACCGACTTCATCAACAACATGACCCACGAAATCAAGACTCCCATCGCCACCATCAGTCTTGCCTGCGAGATGCTGGAAGACGAGTCTGTCACCAGCGATGCCGCCACCCGCATTAATTTCATCAATATCATCAGCGACGAGAACCGTCGTATGCGCATACTCATCGAAACGCTGCTGCAAAGTGCCAAGATGTCGCGTAAGAACTTTGCCCTCAACCCGAAAGAGATTGACCTCAACAGCCTAGTACTTGCCTCGATACAGAATTTCAAACTCACCCTCCAAAACCGCCACGGCACCATCGAGACTCACCTTGGTGACATCTCTGGAACACTCTATGCCGACGACCTGCACATCTCCAACATGCTGCACAACCTCATCGACAACGCCATCAAATATTCCGACCGCGAGCCACACATCACCATCACCACCCGCACCGAACCAGGCTTTGCCGTCTTCGAGATTTCCGACAACGGCATCGGCATCGCCAAAGAGGACCAAAAGCATATCTTCGAGAAATTCTACCGCGTTTCCACAGGCAACGTCCACAACGTGAAAGGCTTCGGCATCGGGCTCAACTACGTCTCACAAGTCGTCGCCCTCCATAAAGGCAAGATTGCCCTCACCAGCGAACTAGGCCAAGGCAGCACTTTCACCATCTTACTGCCGCTGGAATAAACAAATCACTTGCAGTCCCGCACCAGGCGTACACTCTGCCCAAACTGAGGATCGTCGTCCCAATCCACTGCCAGGACTTTGTCATCAAAGTGCATCGTATAGGGACACCCTTCCATCTTTGTTGTAGATGACCAGTAAAGTCCCTGGCAATCATAGCTGTATGGCATCTCACCCCAACGGAATCCGTCTGCCGGAAGGAATACTGCACCAGCATGTTCCATCTGCTCCCACTGACTAGAGGTATAGCAATTTACATCCCAACCTGTAGCCTGAGAAACAAATGAACAATCCGAAGGCAACACCCATTTATCGGGCAAAAGCAATAACCCATGAGTGCTATTTACCGTACCCACCGACCTCTTTTCTTCAGCCCCATTCCTTTCAAACAGGAGATAATGCCACTCTTCGGCAGTCAACGTGCGCCATTCACCTTCAACATAGTCTCCCCAATCAACAAAGCGAACGTATGCCTCCTGAGCGTCCACCGTGTCATTAGGTCTGTCACCCGTACCCCAGCCAAACAACCAGCCTGGATACCATTGATACTCAACAAACTCCTTTCCACCCTCCGCCAGATTCCCCGGCGCAAACACTACCTTTCTGTCCGCACTCACCGAGAACGGAAATCCCCCCTCGCTTGATACATTATTACAACTTGCAAACAGAACAATTAATGCCAAAAGAGTTTTGATAATTCTTTTCATATCCAGTTCTTTAGTTAATCCTATCCCCACAAAACGCTTTCCTCCTGCACTTGGCGCAATGCCGTCCCTGCCAGATGCCGTCGATATGCTCAGCAGCGGCATCCACAAGCTTGGGGGCGTCAGTGAGAATACCTGCCTCGAAATTGCGTGTGGTCTCACCCTTCATGCCCATACCCGCACCCGTCAGGTTGGCAGAGCCGATATAGGCTTCCGTGCAGTCGAACACTATCAGCTTGAAATGCACCCGTGGACAAAGTCGCCGTTCCAGTCGCGACCACAGCCCTGGGTATCGGTCAAAATCCTCGCGAAAGTTCTCGCCCGGCTCCTTGGCATGCAGCAGCCTTATCTCCACATCTTGCCTCAACAGCCTGTCCAACACCGCCAAGAAAGGCTCCGACCCCGTGCCTCGCGCCACATACAGGTCCTTCAAGTCGGCTGTACCAATCCACAAGTCGTGCCGCACCTTGGCGCATCGCTCCAGCACCCTGTCGTAGTGTTCCTTATCGGCAATATACTCTATCATCGATTCATAACCTTTTCTATCCTATCTATCACCTCCATCACCTCTATCCCCCTCAAACATGGATAATCCCCATTGCTGCATGGCTTGTTGCCATATTTGGAGCAGGGCCGGCATTCCATATCCCGCTGAACCGCCCACGCTGGATTCTGTCTCCATCCATAAAAACCTCTACAGGGATGTGTCGCACCCCAAATACTCACCACTGGCACCCCCAAACACGACGCAAAATGCATATTGGCGGAATCCATGCTCACCATCACGTCCAAAGCGCCTATCTTCTCCAACTCCTCTTCAAAACTATAACGCCCCGCCAATGACTCCACACCTGCATATTCCTCCGCCCAAGACTCCAACGTGGCAGTCTCTGTCGCACTCCCAAACAGTTTTACTCGATACCCTTTTTCCGCAAGCATCGCCACCAACTGCTCCATCTTTTCCATCGGCCATATCTTCCCCTTATGCTGCGCAAACGGGGCAACACCTACCACCCTCACACCATTGGCCTCTCTAGCAGACCAATAACCACTAGCAGTAGTAGTCCCGTTCAGCCCACAGCGGTCAAACACCCTGTCGTAACGCTGCCAAGTAGGAATCCCCTTCCCACAACGCTTTCTTATGCTGCAAACCTTAACCCCATGCAGTCTAAACAGCCAGTCCTCCCCTATCGTCCTCAACACATGGTGCATATCCGCCACCACATCGGGCTTCAACGCCGCCAACTGACCATACAAGTCCCGCGGCTTCTGCCGTTTCTCTGTGGGCACATATTGCACATTCTCCATGCCCCGAAACAGCGGCTCCAGCCGTGGCGGTGCCGCCAACATAAACAGCACATCGGGATTCGCCGCCGCCCGCTGCCGCAGCACCGGCTCCAGTATCGCCACGTCGCCCAGCGCCGACAGCCTCACGACCAGCACACGCCTACTATATTCCCGACCGCTCATTTCTTGTTATACAGCATCGGGTTCAGCTGCGGGTCGTTGTACATCTTCATCTGGCGGTACAGCTTCATCCGCTTCCGTCCCTCTGCCAACTCCTGCAGCAAGTCGTCAATCGCCTGCATCAAGTCGGCCCTCTGTTCCAGCAACGTGTTGTATTTTGCCAGACAACGCTCATGCTGTGCCTCGTCCACATCCGTCCGCGCCACCTCAATGCCGAAATGGTATATCTTCAATGCCAAGATTGACAGCCTGTCCAATGCCCACGCCGGGGTCTCGGTGTTTATCTTGGCATCGGGATGCAACGTCACCGATGCAAACTCTTGCATATAGTGGTCGTCAATCCGCTCCACCATGTCTGTGCGCCGCTGGTTCGAGCGATCTATCCACCGCTTCAGCCGCAGTGCCTCCACGGGTTCCACATCATCGGGGCGTATCAAGTCCTCCAAGTGCCACTGCACCGTGTCCACATAGCTCTTTTCCCACAACAGATGCTCAAACGAGCCCTCAGCATAGGGGTTCGCTGTCGGTGCGTCAACCGAATCTATCTTGTGATACTCAGCAACTTGCCGAGCAAATATATCGAAAATATCGTTTGCTTTCATGCTACAAAGGTACACATTTTTTCTGACATAAGTAACTAGTCAAAACTAACACGCATTTATAACCGCCTTAGCCCTCCCCTCTTTAGAGGGGTAAGCCGTAAGGCGGGGGGTATGTACAAATACTTGCAAACTTACCCCTTTCGGTCTCCTCCTCTTTCAACGGCCCAGCCACGGCTGTCGGCTTCAATGTCGAGTAGGCAAATATCGTGCTGTCGCCATCAACGGGACGATAGGGCCTGTACGGGTTGCCCGCTGTGTCAGTCTCTGTCAGCGGTTGGATAAGGCATACCACCCCTGCCCGAGCCTTCACCTTCAGCCCATAGACCAAATCGTCGCCATGAAAATAGGTGCAACGATAGAACTTGGTCTGAAAATACCGTTGCGGGATATGCGTCTTCTCCATCAACTCCACAAACTCCGGATGCTCCGCCATCCACTGCCTACGCTGCCGCTCGCCATACACCGATGCCGGCGGCTCCCCTACCCCGTAGACCTCCTCATACGTGCAGGGCACCTCAAAACTATAGTGGTACAGCTCCGACGGATTGTTCTGAAACCTCCTTTGTAATCCCTCAAGCCAATGAGTAGTGTCATCAGGGTATCGCTGCCGCAACTGCTGAACCATCGCCTTCTCGTTCATCACCGAGTCAGGATGATAATAGGCATACCATGTCCGCGCAAAATAATGCATTACCGACATCGGGTTCTTGTTTTGCGACAGGTAGGCGTAATACTCAAACAGCTTCGAGGCCTTCACCTTCACCCCGTTCCCATCGCCAAAGGCTCGCGCCAATACGTCCAGCAGCAACTGGTTGTTGCCCACCGCGCAACCGTGCAGCCACACCACCGTCCGGCTGTCCACCACCCCGCTGTCGGGCGGTGTCAGCGTTCCTTCCAACATAGCGTCAAACAGAGCCTCCGCCGACGTGCGCCTGCCTCTGGGTGTCACCTTCATCTGCAAGTCCACAAACTCGTTGCCGTGGCTCACTATATTGATCAGTCCGTAAGGCAGCCCGTTCTCCGTGGGGTGCTCCCGCAGATAGTCCAGCACTTCGCTCAGCGAACGTAACCCCTCCACCACCACCTCGGTCCTATTCTCGCGGTTCATCCTATAGTAATACCCCGCCAACGTGTAATACTGATTGTAAAGCGAGTTGTCCTCGCCCATGATAAAGGTGATAGATGTCCGTTGCACCGTGTCGCACGGCACCGTGTCAGCCACCACCTCCTCCTGCACAGGCGCGGTGTCGCCCCTGCCTTTGCACGACAGGAGCGACACCGCACACAACACACTGCACAGAATCAGACCGTGCCTCACTGTTATTTCAGTTTAAACACGATAGGCAGGTTATACTGCACTCTGACGGGCTTGCCGCGCTGCTTGCCGGGTTTCCACTTCGGCATCTTCATCACCACACGTATCGCCTCGGCCCCACAGCCATAGCCAATATCACGTAGCACCTTCACGCCGCTGATGCTGCCGTCCTTCTCCACGACGAAGGTAACAAACACCTTGCCTTCAATCTTATTGTCTTTTGCCAATTGCGGATAGACAAG
>JAEEIS010000135.1 GCA_016281475.1 Bacteroidales bacterium | reverse complement strand
GCGCCAACGATGGTGCCAGCGGTGTGGGCGTACTCTTGGAATGTGCCCGACAGTTCAAGGCCCAGCCTTTGCCTGAGCACTTAGGCGTCGACATCATCTTCTTCGACCTCGAGGACTACGGCCCGCATCAGGACGAAGCGGAGGGTAGTTACGAGGAACGCGTCAATTATTGGGCTTTGGGCTCGCAATATTGGTCGAAACACACGCATGTGTATGGTTACAAGGCTTATTTCGGCATCCTTTTGGACATGGTGGGTGGCCCCAACCCCAATTTCCCCAAAGAATACTACTCGCAAGGCTATGCGGCATGGGTGAGCAACAAGGTGTGGCGCTGCGCCTTCGACCTTGGCTATCGTCCCTATTTCAGCAGCGAACTCGGCACGATGATTAGCGACGACCACATCCCGATGAACCAAATCGCCGGCATCCCGACCATTGACATCATCGACCTGCAACCCCACAGCAGCAATGGTTGCTTCCCCGACGTGTGGCACACCTTGAATGACAATCTCGAGCACATCGATAAAACGACTTTGGGCATGGTGGGTCACGTGCTGCTCAAAGTCGTTTATGAAGAATAATCAAAGAATTCCTGACGGATTTTACTCTATGACGAGTTTCCTCGTCACCACACTGCCGCCTAGCATCTGGACAGTATAAACCCCAGCGGGCCAACGGCTTACGTCGATGGTGCGCTGGCCTTCCACGGTGAAGGTGGCCACCAATTGTCCCTGCATGTTGAGCACCATCACGCTGACGGCACCCTTTTCATAATCGGTGCTGATGGTAAACTGTCCTTTGGCGGGATTGGGATAAATCTCCGCGGTGAAGGCAGGTTCGGCGTGGGCTTCGTGGATGCTCACCAACAGGTCATTGTCGTTGCTGAAGGTCACGACCTTGCCCGAAACGCGCAGCACCGGATTGTCGGGGGCGGCACATTCGGTGCAGGTCACGCCGTCGATGCAGTCGGGGTGGTTGGGATGGCAGAGGTCGAGATAGGTCGGGTCGAACTGGTAGAACAACTCGGCTTGTCCGGCGGGGAGGTATTCCGAAAGGTCGAAGTCCCACACCAATCCAATGCTGCCAGGGCACCATCCGCTACGGTTGTAGGTCCAGGTGCCGTTTTGTGGTTGGCAGCCTGCCGGATTTGGGGTGCAGGTGCGCCAGAGGTGTTGGTCGTATTTGTTTTGGCCGTTCACGAGAACGTGGTGCGTGGCTTCATAGAACTCGGCGGCGTTGCCCGTGTTGTAGCAGTTGTTGGTGCCGCTGCTCCAGTTGTGGCCGGTCGTCGTGAGTTTCAGTTTGGCGGATTCCGCCTTGTCGCTGAAGGAATAGTTAACGACGGGCACGGGCTGTTGGTTGGCGTAGTCGCCGAAAGCGTAGGTGTCGAACCAAATCTCGTCCACATCGGCGTAGAGGTAGTCGGGCGTTCCCGGGTTGAAGGTAAAAATCAAGTAGGGATTGGAGCCGCTGCCGTTCCAAGTTTCCAAATAATACTCCATCTCCACCAAGCCTTGAAGAACGGAAGTGTAATCGCTCACATCCACATCGTCTTCACATTCCACGCCAAAGGGGGTGATGTAGCGGAACAACTCCATCCACTCGCCACGGTAGTTGCGCACTCTCACGCCGCCCACACGGTCGTAAGTGTCGCAGTTGCCGTCAACGCAATTGTATTCGAAATGCGCCATGATTTTGTTGCAGGTTCCCACATGGGAAGGGAAAGCATATTCGCCTCGGGCGCTATGCTGGCTTGGCGAACACACCAAGTCGCCGTGCATGGTTACCACGTCGAAACCAGCCATCTGATTGATCAAATGCACATTATTGGTATAGGTGGTCGTTTTTCCGCCCGACTGGGTCACGCTGACGGTCATGTAGAACAATCCAAAGTCGTTGGGCGTCCAAAAACCATAATAATAGCCGTTGTCGGGGTCGTTGGGATAGTCGGTTCTTAAAATGATTTCATCGCCGTCGATGCTGGCCTTGATTTCGGTGAACTTCACCACTTCAGGGTGCTCGATGTAGGCCGAAACCACAACCATCACTGGGTGAAGGGCATCCAAATAGACCACTTGGCCATTATAGGGGCAACGTATCGTCACTTCAGGGTCATAAATGTTGGGGTCGACGACCTCGAAACTCTTCACCACATCGGGCGCGGGGAGCCAGTTGGCGTTGCCGGCTTGAGTGGCCTTCAGCTTCACGATGCCCGTTTCGCCCGTCAAGGTCAAAATGTTGCCATCAATCGTGGCAGGGCCTTCCATCAGCTCGAACGAGACGGGCAGCCCTGACGAAGCGGTGGCCTCCAAAGTTATCGGGTCGTTGAAAACCAACAGGTTCGGAATGTCGGCCATCTCGATGAGTTGGGCATTGCCGTCGGGTTGTTGGCGCACAAGGAGGTTGTCGAAGCCGCCCGTGCCGCCTTGAGAGTGGAAGAAGAGGCCGTCCCACACTTGGTAGTCGTTCTTGTCGCCGCTGCCGGGCGTGAGGTTCATGCACACGTTGGTGCAGCCCGCCATCTGGATCCAATCGCCCTCGCAGCCGGGTTTCACGAACACCGTGACGGCACCCGCGCCGTCGTAGGCCGTGAAGTCGAACGACATTTTGTAGCGTGTCCAGCCTCCCTGCTCGTAATCGAACTCGACGTTTGTGCCGTCGGGCAGGCATACTTTGGCATGGCCGCTGTCGCCTTGGCTTTTGACGAAGAGATACACGCCGCCGTCGGGGTCGGTCATGCCGGGCAGGATGTGGCCGTCGCCGTCGGCATCGAAGCCTACGCCGAAGAAGCTGCCCCACCATGTGCGGTTCATGTCGATTTCAAGATCCATGATGCCACCACTTTGGAAGCTGAAGTTGAAGTTGTCAGAAGCTTTGCGCGTGGCCGTGCGGCCTACGCCTGAGCCGCCGTAGGGATACCAAATGGCCATGCTCTCGTCGGGGGCCATGTCGGAGCCGCATACGTAGCTGACATCAAAGTCCTGCGACGAGGTGGCGGTTTGGTAATGCGTCAGCCAGCCGTCCTGTCCGTTGAGGTTTTGCGAGCCTTCGGTGAGGCTGTTGAAGTCGTAAAGGTATTCCACCTGGGCCGTCGCAACGGAGGCCAAGAGGAGGAACAAGGAGATTACAAAAGTTCTTTTCATTTGTGTAGGAATTGATTTCGTGGACAAAGATAGAAATAATTGCGAAATCATACACAGGAAAAGAAAAATACGCTACTTTTG
>JAEEIS010000134.1 GCA_016281475.1 Bacteroidales bacterium | reverse complement strand
GACACCGTGCCGGCGACGGTTCGAGGTTCGCCTTCTAGCGTGGTGTAGTGGCAAAGGTATACGTAGGCTGACACAGGGCTCTTGATACCATGGAAGGTGCCGTCCCAACCCTCGTTGATGTCGGTGGTGTGGAATATAGGATGTCCCCAACGTGTGTAGACCCAGAGATCATAGTCTTTCACGTTTGTGCCATAACCCTTGAAAATGTTGTTGGTGGGCTCGTCGGGGGTAAAGACGTTGGGGAACCACAGGCTTTGAATCTTAACGGGTATCGAGACTTCAACAGTGTCGGTGCAGTAGTCGTTGTTTGCCACAAGCATGATGCATACGCTATCCGCATCATCAATTAGACAATAATGTAGAACAGAGTCGTCACCCTGTAGCTCGGTATTGACATACCATTGTCGCCCTGTAGCCGCAGTACTGAAGTCGAAGGCAGTGATGTCGCGAACATTCTCGGTCAAGAAAGATGGCTCTACGAACAGATGGGCATCCACTTGGTGAATGGGCTCGAGTTCGAGGCTGTCCACCCGTGGGCAGGAAACGGTATCGCAATAGTCGGTGGCAACAATGTAGGTGGTGGTGACACTCGGTTGCAAGAGTATTGTGCTGCCGAATTGTAACACACCGTCTGGTGGGACGGAGGAAACGCTGTAACAGAGAGTGTCCGCCAGTAGTAGGAAATAACCCGTAGAATCGTTGCAGAAATGTTCGACATCGAACGAGGCGACTGGCGGCTGCCTCACGCCAAGGTGTAGGATGATAATGCTGTCGGTGCCGGCTAGGGGCACGAAGTGAACGGTATCGCAGCCTCCTTGGGTAAAGGTGACACCCTCCCAAGTATAGGGTAGCGATGAACTGCAAATGGTATGGTAACGCTCCTCACGACTGCATAGGTGTAGTGTTACTACGCTGTCGCAGCCATCGGTCGAGGTGTATCTTCGTTGGTATTTTGCGGGTGTGGTGAAGTCGTGGTCGTCGAAAGTGTATGTCTCACCCACCGTGAGGGTGTCAAAAATGTGGTGATCGTACTTGGGTAGGTGGTGCAGAAAGAGGACATGCCCTTGGCAGCTATCGAGAATGGAGTGGATGCCAGGCTGGTCAATTTCAACACCGTAGAACATATAGGGCTGGCCTGCACAGACGGTGTCGTATACCGTGTCGCGCGCCAGGTCGAGATAGAAAGTGCTGCTCACCGAGTCCACGCAGGCACTGTCAGCCAACATGGCATATAGGGTCACCGTATGGAGACCGTCACTATGGTAGAGATGCACGGGGTTGGGTTCCGTTGAGGTAGTTCCATCGTCGAAACGCCATAAGTACCGTTCGCAAGGGTAAGTGGTGAGTTGGGTATGGGCGCTATCGCGGGCGATGACGCTGTGGTTGTGAAATCTCACCAACATACCGCAGGAGTCCCCGCTATCGTATGTGAACGATGCCATCGGGTAGCGCGACCCCATATAGGTGGTCATCACAAAACTGCACTCCTGACTAGAAAGGTGGTGGCTCACGCGGCAGCAGTACATTCCTGTGTCCGTTACACGGAGTGTGTCGGCAGTGGAGAGGGTGACCGCCGTGTCGGCAGCGTTGTACCAGCGATAGGCAAAGCCCTCCGGGGCGCGGAACGTGTTTTCGTCCATCTCGCCACACGAGGTGGATCGGAAATGCTTATGTGCGCTCTCGAGGGTGAAATAGCCGTAGCCGAAATGACCCGACTGGGCGCAGTCGCGATTGGAGAGGGTGACGTGGATAGTATGTCCGTGCATCGGAGCGAGGTCGACACCCACCGCGTCCCAGTCACGCCACAGGATATTTCCAACCTCGTGCTGCCAGCCTGAAAGGTCGCCTGAGACGAAACTACTATGATAGCAGCTGCTGATGCTGCCACCGTAGATGTCGGTAATATCGAACTCAAATTGGGGCTGGTTCGCCGCCACATGGCTGGGATCCTCCTCCACCAACGCATAGCGTAGCACCAGCAGGTCGTAATCGTCCGTGTCCACATAGAGTGTGTAGGTGACCGACTCCTGCTCCGCTCCGTTATTCCAGTTGCCCAGCCGCACCGAGGCACAGTGTCCGTCGGGAACGGTGTAGAGATTCCACGCCGTGTGGAAGTCGCGCTCCAGCGGATTGCAATGCACCGTGTGGCGTGACAAGGGCGACAGACTACCCGAATCAACTACGCCGATGCTGTTTGACGGAGAAGACGTGGTGCCCGTATAGCAAACCACACCGCCCGCATTAAGGTCATAAAACGGTATCTGGTTGTCCGACGACGGAGGGCATGGCGCACGGAACTCTATAGTCGCCTCATGCGAAAACAGGCTGTCGGTGCAGGCGGCACTGATGCGTGCCTCATAGTCTGTTCCTGCAGCGAGGCCAGTTATCGTCAAATGGGTATCAGCAGTGTTTATTACCGTACCCGTGCCTGAATCAAAGCCCGCAGGGCCGTACTCCACCCTATACGTGCCATGTCGGTCGCACCGATGCCACAACAACTGCACCGTCCCTAGGTTTTGCCATGAACCGGAAGCACCAATCACGGCAGGCGGCGGACACACCGTGTCGATCGGCACAAAACGATAGTATCGGTACTCACCTGGCCATCCTGTATAAACCACGTTATCCTGAAACGAAGTCCACACCCTGTTCCAGAGCGGACTGTAGCTGGGTGAT
>JAEEIS010000133.1 GCA_016281475.1 Bacteroidales bacterium | reverse complement strand
GATGGCTGACGCGTCATAGGTGTCGGTATCGGCCACGAATGGGTATCCGAGAATGTTATTGAGAGAGTCAATGCTGTGGAGCGTTACCTCGCCTTTCTGAGTGTATACCAGCATGGTGCTGTCGGGCATGAGGTCGTAGAGTCTGTTGGCAATGGAGAGCATGTCTGTCTCGTGCTTGAGGCAGTGTCGCTCCATCTTGACGGGGACGCGCGAAAGACCCTGCGGGAGCAGCCAAAACGTCACGCAGGCAACCACCACCATCAGCACATTCCAAAGGGCTATACGCCTGCCCGTCCGCTGCCGAAGATGGAACAAGGAATAGATGAAGAGTATCAGCCCAAGCGGCACCGACCATAATAACACAAAGGCCGACAACATCCAAATAAGCCCGAAGAGGTCTATCTCGCAGAAGAGCCAGTCGACTACAAAGACTAGCAGTACCAGACTATTGATGGCACAGATGCCGTAGGCAAACACCTTCAGCCCTCGGGGAATCTCTTTATGGGACATAGCAATTTTAATTGAGAATTGAGAATTGAAAAGTGAAAATTGAAACTTCGCGGAGGCGGGTAATTGGTCGCTCCTGCTAGATTTCAATTTTCACTTTTCAATTTTCATTTTAAAACATGTACCCCATCTTGATGTAGAGGTTGCTGAACTTGTTGTTGTCCTGCTTGTCAAGGGCGGTGGCCCAGTCGACGCTGAGGACAAAGTTGTCGTTCATAGCCACCTTGAGACCGCAACCAGCGGAGAGGTGGGGGGCATAGAGACGACTCTCGTCAACTAACTCATAATACTGTGCGACCCAACCTGTAGCACACCATCCAGAGTTGCCATAAGCCGCAAGTTCTGCAAAATCGGAAGGCACCTTGTCGTATGGCTGTACCACCATGCCTGCATCCATGAAGGGGTTGAGGCCTATATAGAAATTCTCCTTACCAATCTTAAAATGCGCCACCTGCACGCGGAACTCGACATTAGCAAAAGCTACACCCGGAGCGACGATACGGTTGCGCAGGATGCCACGCAAAGAATTGGCTCCGCCAAGCCCCTCATAGATAACGCGCTGCATGTAAAGCTGGTTGAGGTAGGAGTCGAGATAGAAGGGGCTATTGCCCGCAACATTGAGTTGGGTACCGAGTCGATAGGCAAAGGTGAGACGGTTGGGGATAATGGGCAAGTAGTGACGCCAGCTGGCGTTGAACTTAAGGTTGCACCTGCCAGAACCGTATTGACCGGGAAAAGCATGGTCTGGCATAAGGAGGGTGCTGTTGTAATAGCCAGTGAGAAACGCATCGGCATGAATGCCGCGCCGCGGATTCTGCTGGCGGTCACGTGTATCAAAGGTAATGCCACCATGTAGGTATGGATGGTTACCAGCTTGTTCTCCAAAACCATAATAGTCGTAAAGTGTGGGAGCACCTTCCGGTAACTTGTCCTCGTCCTTCTTGGCGTACTTGTTCAGGCTTGCCACATCCACACTACCTACATTATAGTGCAGCAATCCTATTCCGACATTCCAGAACCACGGCTTGCTGATGGTGCCCTGCAGGTCGACACTGAAGCGGAACATGTCGCGTTGGAACTTGTAGTAGGCACGAGTCTTGTATAGTTCGCTAGCAGGGTCGGCATACTCGGGAACGAGGTACGACGGATAGCCGTTGAAGCCGTAGAAGTCGCACATCTTGTCGGGCAGATAGGTGAGGTCGATACTGAGACGATGTCCGGGGATAAGGTACTTGGAGTCGTAGGCGAAACGATATAGGCCGTAGTGCTTGGAGGTGGTGGCTGCCTCGACATAGAAAGAATGGTAGTAGTCGGGGTAGACGGCTCCGTCGCCGAAATAATAGACGTTGGAGAGCAAACCCAGCTGCAAGCCGAGGTCGGCATCGTAGGCAAAGCTGGGCAGGACACCTAACGTCCAGCCACGACGCACATTGGCACTGTCCTGAGCTGAAGCCGTGAAGGCTATTAGACAAAAGCCTAGGATTAAAAGGGAAATTGACTTTTTCATAATGAAATGAAATAATTAAGGGTTAAGACTTCTTGAAAATCTTCTTCCTAAAGATAAACAAAGTAAAGGCGATGAACGCCACGGCAAGGATGCCTAACGTGATGAGGCAGCTGGTCATGCTCTGCGGCCCGAAGCCCATGAGCAGCAACACGGGGAAGCCGAAAGCGATGGCGGGGATGGTCTGCAGGACAAGGTTGTTGGCTGCGGGAGTCTCGAACTTGGGGTCAATCTCACGCAGGAGAATCATACCATTGCTGGCGGTGCCAGTGAGCATACCGAACATGGAGAAGAAACCCTCATACTCATATTCGGGATAGAGGTGCTTGGCACACGCCTTGACATAGATGAACGTAACCAACGCACCCAATGCACAGACCAACAGCAGGGGCATCCAGATGCCACGCAGGTTGTTGAAGTCGATGGCGGCCGTGCCGGCGACAATCATAAAGTCGAAGCAGGTGCCAGCAATGCGGTCGAGAGTGTAGTTGTTGATATACTCACGCTCCATCCAATGGTGACGGCGCAGACGGTTGATAATCATCTTTACTAGCACACCCAGCAGCGTACCCCACAGGAAGTTGAAGCCCCAGACCATGGGTTTAAGAGTCTTGGTGCCAAAGTTACCGAGGTCGAGTTTCTCCACCCCAAACATCAATAGGAACACCAAGAAGTAGACCATCAACACTAGGCTAATCTGCACGGTGAGTTTGTCGATAGACTCGGCATGTGGGATTTCGTTCTCGGACTCGTAGTCTTCGAGGGTGTACACCTCGCGATAGCTGTCCCCCTTCATCTTCAGCCTGCCTTTGCGACGCAGTATGTTCATGTATATCACACCCACAAGGCTGCCCACGATGAATCCCGTGGCGGCAATGCTGAGGCCGAAGTCGGCACCGTGGAAGCTGATGCCCTGCGACGATGCCCATTGGCTGTAGGTGACACCGAAATTCAACGCCTGTCCGGGACCCTGCCCATAACCCATCGGCAGCAGCAGTCCCGAAGCATAGAAGAATTCTCGGTTGTTCCACAAGAGGAACAGCGGGATGGTAATCAACAGCCCTACAAAGCCTTGTATGATATAACTACTGGCGGTGACGGCACCCGTCTCCACCACCTTCATGGTAGTGGTAGAGCTCTTGATTTTCTTGTTTTTCAATGCCATAGCAACAAATCCGAGGCCCAACGCATGGTAGGTGATAATCTCCATTGAGGGCTTGTTGACCAACTCGGCAAAGAAGCCGAAAGGCTTCAGGCAAAGGATGATAAGTCCTGCCAACAACGCCGACGGCAACAAGCTGCGTTTGAAGATCGGCACATTGCAGCGGATTAGGTTAGCAAGCAACAGGGCGAGGACGATAATAAAGAACTGAATCAGCCATCCCCACGCGGACATAGATGCAAAAGAGGTCATACGAAATTAAAAATTAAAATTAATATATCACGATTTCATCATTCTACATTTTACCCACAGTTCACTTCTTGACGTTGGCCTCCAAGGCCTTGCGCACTAGATTCTTGATTTCCAGTGTGCGCGCAGACAGCTTGTTGCTGGGCTCAGGCATATATAGGTCGGGGTACATCAGTTTGCCCAACGAAATCTGGGGTTTGCTGATGTTGCCAGCCACATCGATAGCCAGTCGCGCAGGCAGCGGAGCCTTGAGCAATTCCAGGTGGTAGTTGCAATTGTTGTCGAGCGTATGGCGACCACCAATGCAGAGCTGGTAGTTATGCAGGTTGAGCATGAACGGGTAGACGATGATTTCCTTGCGGAACACCGTGGCCTCCACGCTGATGCTGTCCACACCGATGTTATTGTCCTTCTCGCGCCAATTCTTGAACTGCAGAAGCCGTGCCATGGTGGCAATTGTCGAGTTGTCCATCACCACCAGATCGTTACCGCTGATAGCGGCAGCTCCGATAAGGGTGCTCATCTTAGGCTTGTAGAAGGCATTCAGGTTGCACTCGGCAGCCAAATGGAAGTTAGCCCTTCCCTCGAAGGCGGCAAGCATCGGCACCAGCGTGTCGATGGAAGGTATCATATCCAACAATTCGTCGATGTCGATGTCGAGCAGATGGAAGTCGAGCCCCACGAATAGGTTGTTGACACGCGGCGAACGGTACACGCCCGTCAGCTGCATACGCGCCGCCTTGCAGGTGAAACCAATCTGTTCGAGAATGGCTGTACCGTCGTTGACCGTCACCGAGCCGCCCAGGTCGTTGAGGTCGTTGCCAAAGGCCACACATCTTGTTATATGGGTGTTAAGCCTCACGTCGACATCCTTCGGCACGATGAAGGGGTTCGCCTCCTTGGGCACATTGTCCTCCACACGTTGCTGCTGCAGGGTGTCCTTGTCGCTGCCCATACCGCTGAGTATGCCCAGCAGCTGGTCGATGTCGGCATATTGCGAACCGAAATCCAGCGTGCCACGCAGCATCTCCTTGTGGCTGAGCCAGTCCTCTAAACCGTAGACCTTGCCCGATAGGTGATAGTCCGACACACCCCAGAGAATGTCGGCACGCCCGATGTTGCACACTTCGGGCTTGTAGTTGAACTCGAAGTTGGTCATTCGTACCGCCTCTGACATGTTAGACATGGCCAACACGCCGCGCAGAATGTCGATGTCCACATCGGGATTCCACTGCTTCAGCACGTTGTCCTGACTCTTATCGTTACGCACGCTGCCT
>JAEEIS010000132.1 GCA_016281475.1 Bacteroidales bacterium | reverse complement strand
GGCGACGGTACGTCAGGAATACATAAGCCCCGTTTTCTCGCTTTCCTCGCACCCCATAAGATAGCCGCCTCCTTCATCGGTGTACTCCTGGCTTCGGGCATTGCCTTTGCCGCCATCCAAGTTGTGCGAAACATCAGCACCCCCAAACCACAACTGCCAACGACGGAGCAAACGACCGACACAAAGCCTGTCACTTCCTTGCCAGCAGATACGGTGAAGGCCGACACAATTCCCGTTGAGCCATACATTTTCAACAATGTGCCACTTGACTCCATGCTCACAGCCATTGCTACAGCCCACGGGGTCGGCGTGGAGTTTGAGAATGAAGCGGCCCGCCAGCTTCGTTTCCACTTTGTATGGAAGCGTGAAGACAGCCTTACGCGTGTAGTAGAAAAGTTGAACACTTTCGAGGCCGTGAACATCGGCATGGAAGACAAAAAACTGGTGGTAAGATGAGACGCACGCTATATACTTTAATGCTCATGGCCTGCATCCTCTGCATGCCAATTGATACTTTTGCACAGCGCATCAGCCAAACATATAATAATGTGTCGCTCAGCGAGGCCCTGCTTCAGTTGAACAATGAGCAGAAGGAATACGTCATCAACTTCCTCTACAACGAACTGGAGGATTTCCGCATCACGGCTACTATCAAGAACAAAAAACTGCCCGATGCCATCCAGCAGATGATTGGTTTCTATCCCGTCCGCATGACCGTGAAGCCCGATGACAACGAAATCTATGTGGAGTGTACCCACAAGACCGATCGCCACCTAACGGGCACCATCATTGACGAACAGAGCCAGCCCGTGGCCTACGCCAACGTGGCAATCCTCAATCCTGCTGACTCCACGCTGCTTGGCGGCGGTGTGTCGAATGAAGACGGCTACTTCGCCATTCCCTATGAACAGCCCACCGTGATTGCCCGCATCTCCTTCGTCGGTTACAAGACTGTGTATAAACAATGCATTACGGAAAACATCGGTACAATACGACTGCAACCTGAAGTTTATACGCTCAACGGTGTACAAGTTAAAGGCGAGCGCATCGTGTCGGGTACGGAAAACGGTCATCTCGTCTATAACATGCCCATGCTCCTTCAACTGTTTCCTGCCGACAATGCCTACGACGCGCTGACCAGTATTCCCGGCGTGAGCGAAATGGACGGCAACATCATGTTCTCAGGGCAGGCTGTAACGCTCATCATCAACGGCAAGCCGACGACGCTGAGTGCCGACAAGGTGGTTGAGCGACTGAGACAGATGCCCGCCGCCATGGTAGCCAAGGCTGAAGTGATGCCATCGGCTCCTGCAAAATATCACGTGCGAGGCATGGCCATCAACATTGTGACGAAGGACTTTACTGGAACAAACCAACTTTCAGGACAACTGATGGGTGGTTGGCGACAGCACAAGTACGGTACTGGATATGCGGGTGGAAGCATCATCTATAATCATGGGAAACTTGGAATAGACGCATCGTACATGTTCACCGACGGCACGGGCTACGGGCAGGTGGAGCACGAGGCAAACCATCCTCTTAATGACCAGCGCATGGCCTACAGCGACAAGACCCGCAACCGCAGCGACGGCATCGACCACGAATACCATATCGGTATGGACTATGCCATCAGCGAAAATCACGACCTCAGTCTGGCATATACCGGTCAATGGAACAGCACCCGCTCCACCAATACCACAACAGGCACGGCGCAGTCTATACAAAACTCCCGACAGCATACCTACCTACACAATGTGGATGCTAATTATTCGGCTCCCTTCGGTCTGCAACTCGGAGCATCCTATACCAATTATCAGGAGCCTCGCACGCAAAATCTCGACGGGCAGTTGAATGAGATGAGCCGAAACCTCTATGTCGACAGCCGCCAGAAGGTCAGCAAATGGCTCTTCACAGCCGACCAGACTCATTCGCTGCCGAAAGAATGGGAACTGAACTATGGAGGAAAGGCGCAGTTTACAAACAACAATAGTTTTCAAACCACTTTCGACGCTGATCACCAACCTCTGCCCGATGCCACATCACACGTAGATTACAACGAACGCATATTGAACGCCTACGCAGGTTTCAGCAAGCAAATAGCCCAGTCTTTTAGTCTTGATGCCTCACTGACTGCCGAACAATACCATGCTACTAAGTGGAACGAATGGCGCATCTACCCGCAGTTCAACGCCATGTGGAATATCAACGAAAAGAACATGCTTAACCTCGCGTTCAGCAGCGAGGCCATCTATCCCAGTTATTGGAGCACCATGAGCAGCATCTACTATGCCTCGGCCTACAGCGAGATATGGGGCAACCCCGACCTAAAGCCCATGTCGGAATACGACATCAACCTGATGTGGCAACTAAACCACAAATATACCTTTACCGCCTTCGTCATGCTTGAACCCGACTACTTCGTGCAGATGGCCTACCAGCCCACAGACCGCATGGCCGTCATCATGAAGGAGACCAACTTCGACTATTCCAACTATTATGGGCTGCAAGCCTC
>JAEEIS010000131.1 GCA_016281475.1 Bacteroidales bacterium | reverse complement strand
CTTGGCCGACAGACGGTCGGTGATAAGCCAGCGTCCGCTCAGTCGGGGCTGGAGGCTTGGGTAGAACTTGTCCTGCACGGCAAAACCTGTGAGGTTCAAGCCGAAATTGACTTTGAACTTGTCGTTGATGCGCCAGTCGTCTTCGGCATAGAGCATCAGCTCGCTGGCGCCCACGCGGCTCTGCCCAAGGACGGTGTCGAAACGGTACTGCGAGGTTTGGTAGTTGAAGGACTCAAGGAAGCTGGAGGTCTCAGGTTTGAAGAGGTGGTGGATGTACTGTCCGCCGAATTTTATCGCATGGTCGGGGGTGGGGGCGTAGTCGAAGTCGGCACGTGCAGTAATGTCCTCGATGCCTGAGTTGAAGCGAATGGTTAGTGTGTCGCCATAGTTGATGAGGTGTCCGGTGTTGTCGTAGGCCTGATGTCCCGACAGCTCCGACAAGCTGAGGTTGTTGCGGTAGCGGGTGTAGGCCCCGGTCACGTTCATAAAAAGCTTGGGCGAGAGCTCGTAGTTCCAACGTAGGCTGCCCACGATATTGCCCCAGTTATAGCCCAGCCGCATGCTTTCGTCCACCACATAGCCGTTACCCACTTTGAAGCGTGCATACAGAGCGTCGTCGCCCATATAGTAGGAGGCATAGAGGCGGCTGCGGTCGCTGAATTTATGTGTCACCTTGGCATTGAGGTCGTAGAAATAGTAGCCGGCGTTAGTCCTGCCAGAGAGACCTTCCGTAGCTGCCACGATGGAAATGATAGGCTGAATCAGCAAGTCGCCGTAGGTGCGGCGTCCCGAGATGCTGAAGGTGGTCTTCTCCTTTACAATTGGACCTTCCACGTTGAACTTGGCGGAGATAAGTCCCACGCTCAAGCCGCCGTGATACTCCTTGTCGTTGCCGTTGTTGGTGGTGATGTCGAGCACACTGCTCAACCGGCTGCTGAAATGGGCGGGGAAACTGCCTTTGTAGAGGCTGATATTCTTCACTGCGTCGCTGTTGAATGCCGAGAAGAAGCCTCCTAGGTGGTTCACGTTGTACATCGGCACACCGTCGAGCAGGAACAGGTTCTCGTCGGGGCCGCCACCGCGCACATACATGCCCGACATGCCTTCCGCACCGCTCTGCACACCAGGCAGCAGCTGTACCACCTTGATGACGTCGGTCTCGCCAAAGATGACCGGCACGGCCTTCACCTGTTCCACGGGCAGCTCGACCACACTGGTCTGCGAGCTCTCCACATGTTGGATGCGTTCGCCACGCACCGTCACTTCCTGCAGCATCACCGACCCATGCAGTTTCACGTCCAGTCGGTGGTTCTGACTCATCGTCAGCGGGTGGTATTGTGTTTCGTAGCCCACAAACGAAACGCGGATGACCGCCTTCTCTTCCTTTAGGGTGAGGGTGTAGCGTCCGTGTTGGTTGGTAACGGTGCCTTTTTTCGAAACGGTGTCGAAGACGGTGGCACCAATCAGGGTCTCGCCTGTTTTGGAATCGGTGATAGTGCCGCTCACTGTGTGCTGTGCCCATCCCGTGTGGGCTATCAGCCCCAGCAGCAGTAGGATAATGGTTTTTCTCATATTTATTTTTAGTGAATTGTGATTTGTGAATTGTGAATTGGTTTTGTGAATTGATTTGTGAATTGTGAATTGGTTTTGTGAATTGATTTGTGAATTGTGAATTGGTTTTGTGAAAGGTAATGTCCATTCTCGATTCACCATTCACGATATTTAATTTTTACTATTATAATGACGCGCAAAGTGCCGAAATCTTACATCTGGGGAATAAAAAAATAATTTGGCTGATGCACGACGTATCTATATATTTTAATTTTTAATTCATTACAGCAGGTCTTCAGGACGTATCCTTGCGCCGGGGTCGTCGTCCCACGTCTTGCGGGTGGGGCGGGGCTGATAGTCTTCTTCCGAGAACCCGACCGTGTCGGTCGTCCCTGTTATCTCAGTTGACCTGGTTGCCACAGTTGTCTTCTCTGGCTCGGCCGTCGTGGTTGTCTTCTGTTCCCGACTCCTATGGCGGTGGAACCGTTGCTGCTTGTGCTCTACGATGGTCTCGCCAGCCACGATGCCCGTAGGCACGGCGATGATGGCATAGCCGAGCAGCATCACCAGCAGCGATATAAAGCGTCCGGTGTGCGTCACGGGCGCAATGTCGCCATAGCCCACCGTGGTGATGGTCACCACGGCCCAATAGATGCCCTCGGGGATGGTGGAGATGGCGGGATTCACCTTGCCCTCGATGCCGTACATGGTGGCTCCGAGGATGATGGCCATGACGAATACGAAAAGCATAAATATCAGTATCTTCACCGCGCTACGCTGCAGGGCGTTGATAAGGAAACGGCTCTCGTCCAAGAAACGCTGCATCTTGAAGATGCGGAATATGCGCAGCACCCGCATCAGGCGCAGCACCGACAGTGTGGAGGCAGCGGGCAACAGCAGGCTGAGGTAGGCGGGGAAGATGGAGAGGAAGTCGATGATGCCGAACAGCGACAGGATGTATTTCCAAGGCCGCTTCAGGCAGTAGATGCGCAGGTAGTACTCGAAGGTGAACAGGATGGTGAAGCCCCATCCCAGCACCCGCATCAGCAACGAGAACCAGCGTGCCGTCCCTGCCATGCTCTCCAGCATGATGGTGACGATGTTGGCCCCGATGAGTATCAGCAGCCAGATGTCGAACTTCTTGCCCGCGGGGGTGTCCGACTTGAAGATGATGGTGTATATCTGCTGTTTGGTCAGCGTGCGGTACTTCTTGGGCAGCAGCACGGTGAACAGCGTGCGGTGCAGCAGGTCGCCGATAAAGCGGATTATCTTCCGTGCTATATCCTTATAGGGTATGGAGGAGATTTTGTCTCCCAGATAGCTCAATCCGTCTTTGATAAACTCTTTAAACATTATTTAGGTTAGAGGTTAGGGGTTAGAGGTTAGAGTAGCTGCCGCACCATTCACAATTCACATTTCTTGATTTCCAGTGTCGAGCATCGTTCGGGCGTGAGCCTTTGTGCCACACGTTGTATGTCGTCGGCTGAAACGCGGCGGTAGCATTCGGGCTCGCTGTCCACCAGCTCCACATGGCCAATCATCTCGTAGTAGCAGAGGCTCAGCGCACGGTCGGCAGCCTTGTATTGCGAGTAGACGAAGGTGTTCTCGAACTTGTTGGCCACCTTCTCCAGCTCGTGGTCGCCGACGGGTGTGTGCTGCAGTTTGCCGATTTCCTCTTCAATGGCGCGTTCGGCTTGGCTGAAACCTACGCCGTCGCACAGCTTGCCGCTCACCACGAAGAGTCCCTTGTCCAAGTCGCCCGTGATGTAGGCGTTGATTTCGACAAAAAGGTGCTCCTCCAGCACCAGCCGTTGGTAGAGGCGCGACGAGTGCCCGTTGCTCAGCAGGTCGCTAATCATGTCGTACACGTAGTAGTCCGCCGCCCAGCGGTCGCACATCACCCATGCCATATACATCGCGTTGTTGGGCACCTGGCGCCGCACCTCCAGCCGTCGTGCCTCGGTTTGCGGAGGTTCGTCGTAGCTCCGTCGTACCTCCGATGTCCCTTCGTTGGGGCGACGGACGGTGCCAAACTCCTGCTGCACCCAATCCAGAGTCTGGTGGCAGTCGATATTGCCCGCGATGGCGAGGATGGCGTTAGAGGGGCGGTAGTAGCGGTCGAAAAACTCGCGCACGTCCTCCACCGTCGCCTCCTGCACGTGGCGTATGTCCGCCCCGATAGTGCACCAGCGGTAGGGGTGGCTCTTATAGCACAGCGGCCGCAGCAGCATCCACACGTCGCCGTAGGGCTGGTTCATGTAGCGTTGGTTGTACTCTTCCGTCACCACGCGTTTTTGCACTTCCAGCACATTCCAGCCATCGCCCTCCATCTCCCACTCGCCGCGCATACGGTCGGCCTCCAGCCGTAGGGCCTGCTGCAGGTGTTGCGCGGGGAGGGTGAGGTAGTAGTTTGTGTAGTCGTTGTTGGTGAAGGCGTTGCTCTCGCCGCCCAGCTCGTCCACCACGCGGTCGTAGTCGGGGTAGCGTCGTGTGCCGCCGAACATGAGGTGCTCAAACAGGTGTGCGAAGCCGGTGCGGTCGCTGCGCTCGTCGCGCGAGCCCACACAATAAAGTAGGTTCACCGTCACCAGAGGTGTGGTGTCGTCGCGGTGCAGCAGCACCCGCAATCCGTTGTCCAGCGTCTCTTTACGATACGAAACCATCTGTTGTTGATTTTCGGATATTCAGATTTTCAGATATTTGGATGTTCAGATTATCGGACTTTCAGATAATTCGAACATCCGTCCCATCCTATTATCTGTCTTCAATAACGCCATTCTTTTCTCTTTATTGCATCCTCACGTTTGTTAAAAAATAATTTTTTGATGGGCTCTGTTAATTCAAAGGGAGTTAAAATGGGTGTAATCTTTTTTGAAGTCCTCTAAAAAGACAACGCTACCGCCCCGCAATGGGCTGCCAACCCTCTTTTTGCCCACGTGACTCCCGCGAGACATAGATTCTTCGCCGCCTGATGGGAAGTAGTTATTCGCTCCTAAGAGCGACAAAGGAGCATTGAAGTACCCAATAAGGAGCGAAGATATGAGAGAGGCAGGCGGATTGGCGGAGGGCGTAACGGGGCGTGATTTGGGAGAAAAGGAGGAAAAAGATGTAAAAAATGTTAAAAATGAGGGGTGGTGTGTCTGATAAATAAATTATGAGGAAAAAAAGTTTTATTTTTGCAAATCTGTTTGTGCGACAGACTGGGCGTTGGAGAAGTGGTGTAAATGATTGTTATTGAATTGAGAAATAATATAGTGATTGTTATTGAATTGAGGAATAATATAGTGATTGTTATTGAATTGAGAAAAAATATATAGTTAACCTTATTATTAATCAAAAAACGTATTTGTTATGCAAAAACACTTACAAAAGCTTCTACTCATGGTGTCGATGATAGTCGTGCCATGGGTAACGCAGGCTCAGATGCTGTCGGAGTACGAATTCTCGACAGGAGTGGATGCGTCGAGATGGATTACGCTGAGTAGTCCTACCAACGTATGGACATCCTATCAGGATGATGCGGCTTCGAGCGTCTTCAGCTTAGGGTTCACATTCCCCTTTGGGAACGGTTCCTACAGCCAGTTTTCCGTCAGCTCGAACGGTATTTTCAAACTGGGTTCGTCGGCGACAGTCACCACCACTACCGGCGGCCAGTTTACGTCGAGCTATTACACTACGTCCCTGCCCAAGATATGCGGCATTGCCCGCGACATGAGCACGGGCAGCAACGGCTATGTACGCTACCAGCTGACGGGCACGGCTCCTAACCGTGTGTTTGTGTGCGAGTTTGCGCTTTCCTACACTTACGGCAGCAGCTATGCCGGCGATGTGAAGTGGCAGGTGCAGCTGCACGAGGACTCTTCGAAGGTGGTCATCGTGTATGGCCCCACCGCGCCGGGAACCACTCCCAGCAGCTTCCAGACGGGATTGGCGGAGACTTCGGATGATATCATCATCCTCAATCCTTCGACCCATGCGCCCATCTATTGCACCGGTGCCCATGCTACTACCTACAGCACTTGGCATGGTGTCAACCGCTACTACCAGTTCGTCCGTCCTGTCGTCACTTGCCCCAGACCCATCGAAATTCGGGTGAGCAACCTCGGCCTGCATGGTTTTGACATTGCCTGGACCGACACCACCGATGCCACTTCGTGGGTGGTGCAGTTGGACAGCAGCAATAACCTTATCTACAATAACGTTGAATACACCGACTCCATCTCCTTTGCGAGTCTTTCTCCCAACACCTATTATACGGCGCGGGTGGCCGGAATCTGCCAATCGGGCGACACCAGCACGTTCCGCTCGGTAATGGTGCATACCCCCTGCTCGTATCTCGACTCGATGCCTTTCTTCTATGATTTCGAGTCGGCAGCCACGGGCACGAGCACGACGGGCACTGACTTTGTGAACTGCTGGAACCGATTGAACAACGGCAGCAGCTACGGCGGCTACCCCTATGTGGGCAGCAGCAGCACCTATAACCACACCCCCGGCGGCAGCAAGGGCCTCTATTGGTACAATACTACCACCACGGGTACCTATGGCGACTACCAGGTAGTGGTGCTACCCGGCGTGGACACCGACATCTATCCCATCCGCACCCTGCAGATGAGGTTCTGGGCCAAGTCGTCCAGCACCAGCTACAACCCCGTGTTGTATGTGGGCGTGATGAGCAACCCCGACGACATCAGCACCTTCCAGTATCTCGACACTATCGAGGTGGGCAACAGCACCAACTGGCAGGAGTTTGAGTCGCTGCTGAGCCTCTATAGCGGCGACGGACGCTTTGTGGCAGTACGCGCCAACCGCGCGTCGTGGACAGCCTACGTGGACGACTTCACGCTGGAGGAGATTCCTCCATGCCCCCGCACGTCGGAGCTGACCCAGACCGACGCCACGCTCAACTCGGTCACCATTTCGTGGACGGAGATGGGCTCGGCGACGCAGTGGGTGCTGGAGTACGACACGGTGGACTTTGTGCCTGGCACAGGGGCGGCCAATATCGAATATCCTACCACCACCACCCATACGCTGTACGGTCTCGACAGCGCGCACAGCTACTACATCTATCTGCATGCCGACTGCGACGGCGATACGAGCATAAACCGCTTCCTGCTGGCGAGCACCTTGGCGGCATCGCCCGCAACGACGCCGTTCTTCTGCGACTTTGAAGGCGACGGTACCAACGGCTGGGAACTGCTGAACGGCAACCAGACCAACATCTGGGTGGTCGACTCGGCGGTGAACAACGGTGGCGGCAAGAGCCTCTACATCTCCAACGACGGCGGCACGAGCAACGCCTACAGCACGGGCACAATCTCGTATGCCTACGCCTACCGTACCATCGACTTTACCGACACGGGCGAGTATTCCTACACCTACGACTGGCGCGGCCAGGGCGAGAGCCACTACTACGACTTCACCCGCGTGTTCCTCTCTCCCGCAGGCTACCAGTGGGAGGAGAACAACAACCCCGCCTCAGGCACCTATGCCTTTTCCACGTGGACTGCACCGGCAGGCTTTATCGAACTGACCGAGAACTTCAGCTCTCCCCGCACTCTGGCGTCCAGCTCCAGCTGGCGCACGGCTACGGGTACCTTCCGCATCGAAAGCCCGGCGGTCTACAACCTGGTGTTTGCTTGGGCCAACGACGGCAGCGGCGGCACCCAGCCCCCGACGGCTATCGACAATGTGGGTATTACGCGCAACACCTGTCCTTCGCCCACAGCCTGGAGTGTCCACATTACGAGCGACAGCGTCATCATCGCTTGGACTCCTGGTGGCTCAGAGCTCAATTGGTATGTGGAAAGCGACTCGCTGTCGGATGAGACAACCGACACATTCTTTGTGTTCGACAATCTTATGGCCAACACCGATTATAGTTTCAGAGTTCGCGCCCTGTGCGATGTAGGTGACACTTCGTTGCCTGCCGTGGTCAGTGTCCGCACCCTCTGCACGTCTATTGACAGCCTGCCCTTTACCGAGACCTTTGAGTCGGCACCCACCGGCACCAGCAGTACGGGCAGTCCCTTCGCCTACTGCTGGCATCATCTGAACAACGGCACCAGCTATGGCGGCTACCCCTACGTGAGCAGCAGCAGCACGTACAACCACACGCCTGGCGGCAACAAGGGTCTGTATTGGTATAACACCACTACCACCGGCTCGTATGGCGACTACCAGATTGTGGTTCTCCCGAATGTCGACACAGACATATATCCCATCAACACATTGCAACTGTCGTTCTGGGCCCGTTCGAGCAGCACCAGCTACAGCCCCTCCTTCCAAGTGGGCGTGATGACCGACCCGAACGATGCGAGCACCTTCACTGTGGTGGGAAATGTGCCGATTGGTACCAGTACCACCTTTACGGAGTACACTGTCCCGCTGGGTACCTATACCGGTTACGGTCAGTTTGTGGCACTGCGTGCCGTGCGTCCCACATCGAGCTGGTATGCCTACGTCGACGACTTCACGTTGGAGGTAATGCCCACCTGCCCCGATGTCGAGCACCTCTCTGTCCAGGCCACCGTGTCGAATGCCCGTGTGTCGTGGGACTATGATACGCTGCTGGGCGTTACCCCATCAAACTACATAGTCCAATACGGCTATGCCGCCGACAGCCTGGTGGGAGCCACCACCCTCACCACCTCCAGCACCTCACTCATACTGAACGGCCTGACACCCGACACATCGTACACCATCTCGGTGGCGGTGGATTGCGGTGGCACACCGGGAGCTGCCAGCGTATACAATTTCAGCACTCTGGCGTTCCCCTGCCTGCAGTGGGACACCGCTAGTAGCGGACCTGTCCAATCGACCGCTGTCGGAACCGACGGCACGACAGGAACCTACTACATGCCTGTCAACGAAGAATATAACTACAGCTATTGCCAGCACCTGATTCGTACATCGGAAATCACCTTTACGTCTCCTACCATGATTAATGCTGTCGGTTTCCAATATATGTATGAACAGCCGTTGACGCAGATAACCAACTGCTCCATCTATCTGGCCCATACCTCGGTGACGACACTTCCCAGCCCCAACTTCATACCTTACGACAGCCTGCAGCTGGTGTATGTGGGACCGCTGAACTGCCCGACTTCGGGATGGAACTACTTCCAGTTTAACCGTGGCAACTTCCATTGGGATGGTGTCAGAAACATGGTTATCGGCATTGTGAACAACAGCGGCACTCATGCAACCACAAGCCACGTGTTTGGATATCATGTTCCGACATCGGGTTCGTGCCTGCGTACCAATAATAACGACACGCCCTACGGCCCCGGCAACATGGGAACGTCGACCACCACCTCTAACTGGCGCAGCAACATGCGTCTGCTGAGCGGTGGCGGCGACTGCCTCGAACTGGCCACCTGCGCAGCCCCCAACGTAGTGGTTGACAGCTTCACTTCTACGTCGGCTTCGCTGTCGTGGATACCCGGCCATACCGAGTCGGCTTGGGATATCGACTACCGCGTGGTGGGTACCTCGTCGTGGACTTCCGCAGCGACTGCTGTTGGCACGACCAACTATACCATCATGGGTTTGAGCCCCAACACCCAGTATCAGGTGCGTGTGGGTTCGTCCTGCTCCGATACTTCCTACTACGGTTCGGTAATGTTCCGCACCGAATGCGGCCTCCTCACTGTCATTCCTTGGAGCGATGATCTGGAGAGCTGTGCTACTGGCTCCAGTACTACAGGCTCGGCTTTCATCCCCTGCTGGAACCACCTCAACAACGGCACCAGCTACGGCGGCTACCCCTACGTGAGCAGCAGCAGCAGCTACAGCCACGGTGGCGGCACCAAGGGTCTCTACTGGTACAACACTACCACCACCGGCAGTTATGGCGACTACCAGTGCGTAGTGCTGCCCGGTATCGATACCACTATCTATCCCATCAACACATTGCAGGTGCGTTTCTGGGCCAAGCCCAGCAGCTCCAGCTATGTGCCCGTCTTCAAGATTGGTATCATGCGCGACCCGACCGACATCACCACCTTCCAAGGTATCGACACGATTACGCTCACTTCGACCGACTGGACGGAGATAGAGGTGCCCTTCACCAGCTTTACCGGCCAGGGCTACTATCCCGCCATCAAGGCCGACCGTCCCAGCAGTTCGTGGTATGCCTATGTCGACGACTTCCATATCGAAGCTGCTCCGACCTGCTCGCGACCCAGCAACTTGACCAGCACCAGCAATACTTCCACCAGCATCACCCTCACCTGGAACGAGCGCAATAGCGCGACCGAATGGGAGCTTGCCGTTGAGACTAGTGCCACAGCCACCCCCACGGGCGACTCGATTGTTACCAACCGTCCTCTCACTGTCACAGGCCTCACTGGTGGTGTCAACTATTACTTCTACGTGCGCAGCATCTGCGGCGTGGGCGACACCTCGGAGTGGTCCGATGTCCTGCTCGCCGTCCCCGGCAGCTGGAACATGCGTGCCAATATGACCGACACGCTCTACATGTGCGGCGGTGCCATCTATGACGAAGGCGGTCCCAATGGGGCATACTACACTGGCAACCAAGATTCTTATGTCATCATCATGCCTGATGCTCCCAACAACCTTGTCAGCGTCAGCGGCTCCTCCTACACTGAGAGTTCGTTTGACTGGATTCGCATCTACGATGGTATCGGCACCAGTGGCACCGAACTGTGGAACGACTATGGAGTGAGCTCATACCAGACCTTCGGCCCCTTCATTTCCTCTAGCGGTCCCATCACCGTCCATTTCCACACCGACGGGTCGGTCTATTACGACGGCTTCAGCATCAACGTCACTTGTATCACGGCCTACTGCCGCATCACCAACCTGCGTCAAGACCCCAGTGTTCCCCAATCCGACGTCCAGTTGGCCGTCACTTGGGATACCAACGGTGCCGACTACTATGAAGTGGCCTACGGCGCTCCCGGATTCATACCCTCGGGCAGTTTCCTCACCACCTACACCAACAGTGCCGTCATCACAGGTCTCACGGGTCTGACCAACTACGATGTCTGTGTCCGCAGCATCTGCAACGGAGGTGCCGACACCGGCAGTTGGAGCCGCATCACGCTCCAGACCGCCATGTGCGACAACATCAGCATAGCTGAGAACTGGGACAGCACCTCTGTTACCGACTACACCAACTACGGCCCCATCGGCTACAGCTGCTACAACTACAGCTACAACCAGATGATTATCGACTCGTCCTACTTGGCCTCGCTCGACGGTGACATCACGGCTTTCGGCTTCAAGCCATACAACTCGGCTTCCGATTATGGCAACTACTTCAACGGCATCGACATCTACATGGCCAACATCAGCGAGAGCACGTTCTCAAACGATGTCATCCGACCCGATTCCAACCACCAGTTCGTGCAGGTGCTGCACAATGCCAACTGCAACTTCACCAACGACAACTGGCAGGTAGTGGGACTCGATACCACCTTTACGTGGGACGGCCACAGCAACATCCTGTTCGTTATCAACCGTCGCCACGGCTCATGGAGTTGCTCGGCCGAATTTGAAGGACACTCTACCAGCGGTTACAAGTCGGTGGTCATCTACAACGACGACTCTGCGTTCAACCACATCAACTCACTCAGCATTGCCACCACCGACGCTTACTCAGATTTTGACAACGTTGTTGGCAATATACGCTTCTATTCCTGCGGCGCAGCCGGCTGCCGCCAGCCTGTCATCACCGGTGTTTCGCACACATACGAGAATGCCACCGTCACATGGACTGGCGAAGGCACCGAATATGAGGTGAACTACAAGGAGAGCGCGGCACCCAACTGGCCTGCCACCGACATCCACGTCACTGGCAACACCTACACCTTCACCGGCCTGCAGCCCGCTACGTACTACACCTTCCGCGTGCGTCAGGACTGCAACGCTGACAGCCTCGGCTATAGCGACTGGGTCATTGGCAGCTTCCTCACGGACAGCCTGCCCTGCCTCGCTCCCGACAGCCTCACCGTCACTGCCGTCACCAACGCCACCGCCACCCTCGACTGGGTGCCCTTCGGCTACGAGACCATGTGGGATGTCCACGTCTGGTATAGCGGCGGCATCGACAGTATCTACACCGTTAGCGCACATCCTGCCACCGTCGGCGGCTTCACGGCCAACACCACCTACAACGCTGCCATCCGTCCGCTCTGCGGCTCGGCACACAACATCGTAGGCG
>JAEEIS010000130.1 GCA_016281475.1 Bacteroidales bacterium | reverse complement strand
CCGTTTTTCCAGGCCGCATTTATCACGTTCATCTCCAGGGCCATATTGTCGTACATAAAATCGGCCGGAGCCTTCTGGTTGGCCATTATCCCCCCCACCCTGGCTGCTGCCAGAAATACATATTCGGGCTGCTCTGCGGCAAAAAATGCCTCCACATCTGCTTGACGGCATAAATCCAGCTCCTGGTGGGTCCGGACTATGATATTGGAATATCCCTGCCTTTGCAGCTCACGCACAATTGCAGAGCCCACCATTCCGCGATGGCCGGCAACGAATATCTTGCTCTCTTTTTCCATTATTTGATAATACCGTGTTCCAGATATTCCTCCAGATTCAATTTAACGCTGGCCGCGACGCCATCGGCAGCCACCTTTCGCATATCGGCCTGCACCATCATACGCACCAGTTCGGCGAAAGGGGTCTTGCCCGGGTTCCACCCCAGTTTGGCTTTGGCCTTTGCTGGGTCTCCAAGCAGGTTTACCACATCCGTAGGCCGGTAAAAATCGGGATTGACATCTACCAGCACGCGGCCGGTTGCGGAATCTATGCCCTTTTCGTCGACGCCTTCACCCTGGAAAATAAGGTTGATGCCGACCTCCTTGAAAGCCAGCTGACAGAACTCACGTACGCTGTGCTGCTCGCCCGTGGCAATCACATAGTCATCCGGCTTGTCCTGCTGGAGCATAAGCCACATACTCTCTACATAATCCTTTGCATAACCCCAGTCGCGAAGACTGGACAGATTGCCCAGAGAGAGCTTGTCCTGCTTGCCCTGCGCTATGCGTGCGGCGGCCAGGGTTATCTTGCGGGTCACGAAAGTTTCGCCGCGACGCTCGCTCTCGTGGTTGAAAAGGATGCCGTTGCAGCAGAACATACCGTACGCATCCCGGTATTCTTTAACAATCCAATAGCCGTAGAGCTTGGCCACTGCATACGGGCTGTACGGGTGGAAGGGGGTCTTCTCGTCCTGAGGCACGGCCCTTACCCTGCCGTAAAGCTCCGAAGTGCTGGCCTGATATATCCGGCAGGATTTTTCCAGGCCGCAGATGCGGACGGCTTCCAGAATACGCAGCACACCGGTAGCATCGACATTTGCAGTGTATTCCGGTGAATCAAAACTTACCTGCACATGACTCTGCGCGGCAAGATTGTATATCTCGTCCGGCTTTATGGCACTGATTGCCTGAACCAGGCCGAGGGAATCACCCATATCTCCGTAATGCAAATGAAAGTTGGGGTGACCCTCCAGATGGGCAATGCGCTCGCGGTGTTCCACACTGCTGCGCCGGATAATGCCATGGACTTCATAACCTTTTTCCAGGAGCAATTCGGACAGATAGCTGCCATCCTGGCCGGTGATGCCCGTGATGAGTGCTTTTTTCATGCTATTTAGAACGTTTGTGCTTGAACAGAATGTTACCCATAATGCCCCAGAAATAGTGCCAGTCTGTAGCAAACGGGTGTTTGTGCCAAGCCTCTATATATTTCCGCTCGGAGGCCTGAACCTCCTCTATTGTTTGCGGAGTTTGCTTCTCATAATAGAACGGGGGCAGCAGGCCCGGCTTCACGCCAATGTGCAACTGCTGCATTTCGGGAGTGTACAGCGAGAGGTATTGCTTGCTGAGCGGGCGCACTCCCACCAGTTTCAACTGACCCTTGAGCAGATTGATAATCATTGGCAGCTCATCTATCCAGGTGCCACGGATACGCCGCCCTATTTGATTTACACGAAAGTCATTTTTGAATTTTCCGCCTTCTGCCAGGCCATGCACTTCGTACATATATTGCTGAAGGTATTCGGAATATGGATACATTGTGCGTACCTTGTATACACCTATCTTATTCCCATTATAGCCCACGCGCGGGAGTTTTGCCAACAGGCCGTTGGTAGGGTCGTCGTCCCAGATTGGGGCTTTGGATTTCTGCACCACAAGAACGAACTTTCCGTCGAAAAAGCGCTCGTACAAGACACTGAATCCTGCCCTGTACATCCTGCCCAGAATTTCCACGCGAGGAAACGACCGGTTCTTGCCTTTTGTTACCCACATGTAGAGCCATCGGGTAGTCTTGAGTCGCGCCATTGCCCTGTGCCAAAGGAAATGGAGACTGCACAAGAAACGACCCCAGAGGCCCGGATAATTTTTGAGTATCAAAGATCTTTGGTATCCAGATGTTCGCGAGTAGCAAAACAATATGCCGTTGTCGCACAAGGTTTCGTTTATACGGTTGAGCATCGTGTTCAGATGCCTGATGTGGGACAGGTCGACTGTGCAAATAACAAGGCGGGCATTTTTATCGCTCAAGCCTGTAGCCGTCTCCGGGTCTGTCCCTTCCACTATGGCAGTGTCGGGAGAAAGTGTGTCCCGATGCTCGTACAGCCAATCGTTAAGCTCTGCAGTAGTTTCGCCGGTGGGTTCCCTTAGCAAATACCGCAATTCGGGGAAATCTTCAAGAGCTTTTACAAAAGCGGCCCTGTGAGTCTCCACCCTCTCGGCGTAATTGCCAAGCGGAGCCTCTTTTTCGGGTCGCATCGAGACCCAGGGGCGTTTCTTAAAGAAATATTTCATTCTTTAATCAAACTGTCGCAAATAGTTCCGCAAACTTCGTTAATTTCGCTGGAAGTCAAATACGGGTGCATAGGAAGCGACAGAACCTGCGTACAAACGCGCGTTGCAACCGGGCAAGGGTCATTCTGAGGCAGATGGCTGAACGCCGGCTGCAGATGCAATGGCCTGGGGTAATACACGCCGGTCGGAATTCCTTTTGAACTTAGCGCCGACTTTACTGCATCCCGCTCCGACTGGTCCGAAAGCCGGATGGTGTATTGCGCCCAGGACGAATAGTATCCTTCCGGAACGACGGGGGTTGCCACCACCCCTTCCAGGTGTTTGGTGTAGCTGGCAGCTGCATCCTGGACAGCCTGTAACTCCCACTTTTCGAAGGCGTCCATTTTGACTTTGAGCACGGCGGCCTGAAGTGTATCAAGCCTTGAATTGAGACCTATACGCACATTGTCGTATTTGTTGGAACCCTTGCCGTGCACCCGCAGGGAAACCATTACGGCGGCCCATTCGTCATTGTCGGTAAACACGGCGCCACCGTCTCCGTAGCAGCCAAGCGGCTTTGCCGGGAAGAAAGATGTCGTGGCGATATCTCCAAAACTGCAGGCGCGCCTGTTGCCGATGCGCCCGCCGAATCCCTGGGCACCGTCTTCTATGATTTTAAGGTCATAGCGCCGGGCCACTTCGCGGATGGCGTCATAATCTGCCGGCTGCCCGAAAAGATCTACGGCAATTATGGCCTTCGGCTTCAGACAGCCCTCTTTCTTTACCCTTGCTACAGCTGTTTCCAGGCTCTGTACATCGATATTGAATGTATCTTCCCGGACATCGACAAAAATGGGAGTTGCGCCCTCCAGCGCCACCGCCTCTGCAGTTGCGAAGAAGGTAAAATCGGGCACGAATACAGCATCGCCCGCGCCTATTGACATTGCCTTGAGGGCAAGCGTAAGGGCATCCGTCCCGCTGGCGCACGTGATGCAATGCTTTGCGCCGACATACGCCGCAAGCCGCGTTTCCAGCTCTGCAACCCGCTGGCCCATAATGAACACACCGTCCGCAATTGCATCACGGACAGCCATATCCATCTCCTTCTGGACAGCGGCGTATTGCCGTTTCAAATCACGAAACTCCATTCGCCTTTATCAATTTATCTCCATCCATACGGTAGTGACGGCCGCAGGTGCATACAAGAGATGCATCCAGTTTGCGGCCGCACTCGCATACCCACCCGATACGGCGGGCGGGAACACCCGCCATCAGTGCATAGTCCGCCACGTCGCTTGTCACCACCGCCCCGGCGGCAATTAAAGCGCTGCGGCCGATTGTATGTCCGCAGACCACTGTGGCGTTGGCCCCGATAGAAGCGCCTTCCTTTACCAAAGTACGGGAATACTCCCCATGGGCAGGAAAATGCGCACGGGGAGTATTGACGTTTGTAAATACGCAGGAGGGACCGCAAAACACATTGTCTTCAAGCTCTACGCCCTCGTATACCGAGACATTGTTCTGGATACGGACGCCGTTGCCAACCTTTACCCCGGGCCCGATATTGACATTCTGCCCCAGGGAACAGTTGCAGCCGATTACGGCTCCGGACTGCACGTGGCAGAAATGCCATATCTTGGTCCCGGCGCCAATCACGGCACCGTCGTCTACATAACTGCTTTCGTGAAGATAATAATCTGACACCGTTATTCTTCTGGTCTGACGGAGGTGATCATCACGCAACGGCTCAACTCTTTCTCGTTGTAGAACATATAGTCCACACCGCCCTTGTAATCCCTAATAAGTTGGTCGGGATTTACGCCGAATACATTAACCAGTGCATCGTATACAGCCTTGGTACGATTCTCGGACAGCATCATATTATGTGCCGGAGTCGCCGTCTGCTTGTCGGCATAACCGCATATCAGGTATTTGACATCCGGTGTGCTCTTGATAAGGTCTGATATTGCATGGAGGTTGACCATTTCCCTGCTCAGGAGATCCCACCTGTCAATAATGAAATTGATATGGAACCAGACAGTCGGTATGTTGGTTTTAATTACCTCAACTGTTTCAACAATACGCTCCTTTGAAGGGTCGTTGTCAGTTGCAAAATCTGCATCGAGGTCTATTGAAGGATCTTTAACATACTTGCTTGACCTGGATGCCGGAATCCATTTCTCCTTTACCTTGCCCAGATTCATAGTCAGACCAACGGTAACACCGACATTTCCGTCCATCTTAATATTGTAATCCCAATGCCACTTCGAAGGTTCTTCGATATACAATTCTCCGTCAAAATCATCGGCCACCAGAGCTCCCCGCACACTGGCGAAAAGGCTCAGTCCGTCAGTAAGCCGGAACTTGTTGATGAGGCCAAAGTTTGCAGACGCACTGGGAAGGAATCCATGTTCGTCCCTTCCCATCATCAAGCCACCGCCAAAATATGCATCCAGCGTATAAGGCCGGTCGGGCTTATACCCATGGATGATATTCAACACATCCAAATGAACCAGGCCGTAAACGTTGGTGAACCAACCCCACTGGCGGCGCAATTCCTGATAATCGTATTTTGGATCCGCGTCGTTATAGGGGGTGTCGGTCATAAAATTGGCAAGTATGGCGTTTTCACCCCACATACTGTAAGATGACTGGTAAAGACCTTTGAACCGGCCTGTAGAAGCGGAAACTCCTATACCGAATTTGGGAGACACCCACTTAGTTACACCCAGGTCAAATACCGGTAATGTTATCATCTCTACCAGGTCTCTTACCTTCCAGTCGTTATCGCCCAAATAGGCGTGCGTACCGACACCTGCCAAAAATTCCCAGTTTTGCCACAGCCCGTCGGCAAACACGTACTGCTTCTCAAATGAAGTAGTGGTCACAATCTTGCCGCCGTCGGCTTCTGTTTCTTCCACTATGGTTTTTGTCGTATCATCCTCTTCTGCCACAACCTGGGCGAAAAGAGATGCAGGCAAAAGCATGCAAATAAACAATGCAAAGAATAATTTTTGTTTCATGATTATGTGTGATTGATAAAAAAATATCATTTTTTTGTCCCGGTGCTACGCTTTGATGGCTCAAGCACCTGTAAAAAAGCCGGTGGAATGGCTTGAAAGGCGACTGCAGAAACTCCCTCTACACATACGATAAACCGCTTTTGTCCCTTGATACGGCGAATCCAGCCCTCCCTTCCTTTGTGAATCCCTTCTATTACCCTTACACGCTGACCATCCTTGAACCATTCCGTGTCACTTCCAAGGTACATCGTCTCGGGGTCGTTACTCTGCATGGCAGTACGGAAATTGATAAACTCAGCCACAGGTATTATTCCCGGTTTCCTGGTGGCCAGGTCGCAGTAATAAAGGAAGTCTGTATCATGTGCTTTCTTGGCGCTCAAGAGGAACGATTCGGGGCAATTTACAAACATCAGTGAAGATATGAACGGCTTGCCAGTATACCGTATACTGCCATCCTTGACACTCTCCTCAATCATTTTCGGAACATAAGTCTCATACCCCGCAGCCTCGAACACCTGAGCCAATTTGGCTGTGCGATTATAGAAAACCTTAAGCGCGTACCAATTGTGCATTTTTGAATTTGAGGTTATAACTCCCACTCCCGGCCATTATTTTCAGCCCCTGGACCCCTTACATATTGATTCAGGCGTCCAGAAAGTCCAATTAAAAACCGGCAAATGCTGACCCCAATCATTTCTCCCCCGGTCGCCACGGCATGCGGCATCAAACGAGCTATGGCGCTGATAACCAGTCGCCTCACCCAGGTCAGTTTTTATCATACACCTGTGCAAAACCAAAGTCTTACCAGAGTACAATAAAACGCTGTAAATTTACGAAAAAAGCGCCAGAAAAAAAAAAAAAACGCCGAAAAAACGGCCGGCGCCTTGCGCCGCGGGGGTTTTAGGGGGCAGAGCCCCCTAGTGAAATAGGT
>JAEEIS010000129.1 GCA_016281475.1 Bacteroidales bacterium | reverse complement strand
GTAGGTCATGCCGTTGGCAAGCTTGCCAATGCGCACTTTCTTGTCGACCGGCACCTTCTCGGTGAGGTCGGTCTTCTTTTCCTTCGCCGGCTTAGTCTGGGCAAAGGTCATGCTGCCCACGAGGGCGAGAAGCATGATGAGGGTGAAAAGTTTTTTCATGTTGTTTTGTTGTTGATTGAATTGTTATTTATAAAATTTTCAGTGTATTCTGAGTGGTCGGAATTATCGAAGTGGTCGGAGGGTTGCTACCAATCTTTATCAATTATAGATTCGTCGCGGTATTCCAAGATGTCGCCAGGCTGGCATCTGAGAACCTTGCAGATACGGTCGAGGGTGCTGAAACGGACTGCGCGGGCCTTGCCGGTTTTGAGGATGGAGAGGTTGGCGGTGGTGAGACCGACACGTTCGGCCAGCTCGGAAAGCGAAATCTTGCGTTTCGCCATCATCACGTCGAGGTTTACTATTATCATACCGTCAGCTCCTGTTCGTCTTGCATTTCGCGGCCGATACGGATAATCTGGGAGAGGAAGATGATGGTGAGGCCGAAGAAGATGCGTGTGAAATGAATGGTGTAGCGTGTCTGCGGCACCCACTGGCTGCCAGCCAGAAGGTCGTGGGCAAGACGACGCTCGAGGTAGGTCTGGGTGTCGACGCTGAGGGAGAGCAGCACCAGCAGCAGCCCGATGACAAGCAGGAGGGTGACGCATTTGCGGGGGAAGACCCTGCCCTGCTCTGCACTGCGATAGAAGACGATGAGGGCGGAAACTACGAGCACCACGATGGCGGCGAACACCACCATGGCGACGAGCTGCATGGCCGTCGCCCAGTGGAGGCGGGGGTCATTGCCGATAACCTCGTCGTCGGTGTAGCAGTCGACGTCGAAACGGTTGACATGGGCATGTGCGGAGATGCCTTGGGGGACCCCTTCGATGGGGTGCTCGATGGCGTAGAGCTGAGCGGGGCCACGGAGGTCGGTGACGGTGAAGGCGTACTTGCTGTTGAAGGCGGTGAGTTCGCCTACCAACGGCTCCTCTTCGGCATAAAAAATATGGCTGACGAAGAGTCCCAGGCATATCAGGAGTATGCCTCCGAAGAGTCCGTAGAGCATCCGCACACGCGATATATTGTTGTTTTTCATTTCAATAGATTATATCATACAAATAATATCCACCTGTTTTGACGTTGCAAAAATACAAATTTTTCTTTAACTACTAGAAAAAATATTATCGTTTTTCGATATAACTATTAAATTCCATGCGAATTGTCGAGGAGTTGCTCAAGTGCCTGACGCAGCTGGGCGGGGGAGACATTGTGGTGAATTTCGCCTTCGAGGGCGTAGGAGATGGCACCGGTTTCTTCGGAGACGATGACACTGACCACGTCGAGCTGCTCGGTGACACCGATGGCGCTACGGTGGCGCAGGCCGAGGTTGGGGTCGATGTCGGTGCGCGAGGTGACGGGCAGGATGCAGCGGGCGGCAAGGACGGTGTTGTCCTTGACGATGACTGCGCCGTCGTGGAGGGGAGAGTTTTTGAAGAAGAGGGTCTCGAGCAGCGGAGCGGAGACTAGCGCGTTGATGACTTCGCCAGTGCGCACCAACTCTTCTACCGAGTTGGAACGCTGGAAGATGAGCAGGGCGCCGGTCTTGCTCGACGACATGTGCATGCAGGCCTGGATGTAGGGGTCAAGGTTGATGCCAGAGCGTTTGCCAACGTCGCGCCGCCAGAACTGGAAACGCTTAACGACGGTGTCGCCAGTGAGCTGGGTCTTGGTGCCGATGAGGAGGAGGAATTTGCGCACCTCGGGCTGGAAGACGATGACTAGGGCGATGATGCCGATGCTGATTATGCCACCAAATATTTGGGAGCAGAAGCGCATGTTGAAGAGGTCGGAGAGGCGCCAGCAGATGATGATGGCGACCACGGCCCAGAAGATGCGGATGACGTTGGTGCCCTTGACCAGGCGGTAGAGCTCGTAGACCAGAACGGCTACCAACAGGACGTCGAGGATGTCGACAAAACGGATTTCGGGGAAAGGCATGGGTATTTGGTGATTGGTGATTAGTGAATGGTGAATTGTGATTGGTGATTCGACAAATGAAAAAGGGTTAGTGGTTAGAGGCTAGGTGCGTCAGCCACTCTCAACTCTAACATCTAACCTTTAAATAATAGGTCGATGGCGATGCGGGCGGGACGCGGGGTGTGGACGCGCAGCATGGAGGCCCCAGCCTGCAGGGCAAGGGTGTTGAGCGCGAGGGTGCCCCACTCGGAGTCGGGAATTTCGGAGAAGATTTGGGCTGGCGGGTATGATGGCATCCTGCGGGTTATCATAGACTTGTTGGAAAGGGCGATGAGGAAGGGGTATTGAGGGAAATGGGCCATCAATCGCGGCAGGCGGTGGAGGAGCTGGTGGTTTTGGTCGAGGGTCTTGGCAAAGCCGAAACCGGGGTCGAGACAGACCTCGCGGACACCCAATGCCTGCAATTCGGCAAGACGGGAGGAGAAATAGTCGGCGAGGTCGTCGACGAGGTCGGCATATTGGGTATTCTCTGGCAGTTGCATGGTGGCGGGGGTGCCACGCATGTGCATCAGGATGTAGGGGACCTGAAGGGAGGCGACGGTTGAGAACATCTGAGGGTCGAGCTGCCCACCGGAGATGTCGTTGACGATGTCGGCACCCGCCTCCACGGCCTTGGCAGCGGGGAGACTGAAACAGGTGTCGACGGAGAGCAGCGTGGAGGCTGGGAGTTCTTGGCGCAACATCTTGATTACCGGAGCCAATCGAGCGGCTTCCTCTTCGGGTTCCAACAGTTGCGCACCCGGACGGGAGGAGACTGCTCCGATGTCGATGATGTCGGCACCATCGGCAAGGAGCTTGCGGGCGTGGGCGAGAATGGTGTCTGGGGTGGTGTGGCGACCGCCGTCGTAGAAGGAGTCGGGGGTGATGTTGAGTATGCCCATGACTGCAGGGCGGTGGAAGGTGGTTTTCTGCCCCTTGCAGGTGAGGGTGAAAGGTGAAAAATGCAGCGTGCTGTCCATAATTAGAAAAAAAGTCGTATCTTTGCCTTTTGTATGTAAAGAACGGAATTTTGTTTTTTTAATTGTGCGACAACAATAAAAAAACAATAATGACGTTACTATGATTTGCATTATATAAATAGATATGCCTAACACAAAGAAAGAATTTGAAACAGAAATAGCCCATTGCAGGGAGATTTTCGAGAAGAAGGCTCGGGACTACGGCACTTCGTGGCGTGTGCTGCGGATGCCGTCGCTGACCGACCAAATCTTTATTAAGGCCAACCGAATCCGCAGCATCCAAGAGAGCGGCGAGAACCGCGTGGGCGACGGCATCCGCCCCGAATTGGTGGCGATTGTCAACTATGCGGTGATGGCACTCATACAGCAAGAGCTGGGAGCCAACGCGCCGTTGGACCTGTCGCTCGAGCAGGCACTGGAGCTTTACGACAAGCACATTGCCCGCGCCGCCACACTGATGACAGACAAGAATCACGACTACGATGAGGCTTGGCGGCTGATGCGAGTGAGCTCGATGGTGGATTTGATACTGATGAAGATTTGGCGCATCAAGCAGATTGAGGACAACAACGGCAAGACCCTGGTGTCGGAAGGCGTGGAGGGTGGATATATGGACATCATCAACTACTCGCTTTTCTGCCTGATAAGGACTAAGAGTGGTGATTCGTGAATGGTGATTCAACAAATGAAAAAGTTCGAGCTGACACGGGATTCTGCCCATACAAACATTAAACTTTAAACTTTAAACATACCAACATAACCCATGGAAATAAAGGACAATAAACTGAATTGGACATTGAATGTCGTTGCCCGACTGGTAGTGGGAGCCGTGTTTATCTTCTCCGGCTTCGTGAAAGGCGTTGACCCACTGGGCACCTCATATAAGATAACAGAATATCTGACCACATGGCAGTTTGGCAGCATCACATTCGAATGGCTGGTGCCGATGGCAACAGTGATGGCGATGACGCTGATAGTGCTGGAATTCACGATAGGCATGATGCTTATATTCGGTGCGTTCCGCCGATTGAGCGCGTGGCTGCTGGTGTTGATGATGGCGTTCTTCACCTTCACGACCCTCTTCGATGCCATCACCAACGAGGTGACCGACTGCGGCTGCTTTGGCGACGCAGTGAAACTGACCAACTGGCAGACATTCTGGAAGAACATCGCGCTGGATGTGCCTACGGTGTGGATTTTCCTCACGCGCAACCTACGACGCAAAAAACGTTTCGAACGCGACGTGCTCGTGACCACATTCTCAATATTGCTGATGGTGATTTTCGGATTCTACAACATCAACAACGAGCCCTGCATCGACTTCCGCGCCTGGAAGGTGGGCAACCAGATGGTGGACCTAGACGAGAACCTGCCGGTGAAGAGCTACGTGACCTACCGCAACAAGACGACGGGCGAGAGCGAAGAATTCTCGTCGGAAGAACTGGTGAAAAAGATGGAAGACCCCGCATGGGAGGAGCAGTGGGAATGGGAAAGCAGCCGTGTGGAGGACCCGCACGAGATTAAGGCCGACGGTTTCTCGATGTTGGATATGGACATGAACGACCACGCCCAGGAGTTTATCGGCTCGACCGACTATGTGCTGATAGCCACCATACACCACCTCGACAAAGTGACGGAGCAGGGCATCCACGCCATACAGGGTGTGACGGACTTTACCCAGGAGAACGGCATACAGATGGTGCTACTCACCTCGGCATTGCCTGAGGATGTGGAGAACTTCCTATATGCCAACAAGCTGGACGATCTGGAATTTTACTTTGCCGACGTGACGGCCATCGAGACCATGCTACGCTCCAACCCTGGATTTATCCTACTCAAGGACGGCAAGGTGTTAGGCAAATGGCATCATCGACACTATCGCGACATTCGGATAATCAGATAATCCGAACATCCAAATACCCTAACCTCTAACCCCTAACCTCTAAACTTTTACACATCTATGATACAAAGAAAACAAACACTTTTTCTGCTAGTGGCCGTATGTGCCATGGCAATGAGCTTTATGTTCCCACTAGCCACTTTCACGGCCAAGGCTCCGCTGGGCGTGCCCGTGAGCGGCGAACTGAACCTGATAGCCAAAGAGAACCCCAGCCTGATGAACGACATACTGAACGGCGAGGCCGTCACTATGGGTCAGAAGGAATACATCAAGGTGTGGCCGCTGACGGTGCTGACAATACTGTCGACCGTTGTAGCATTGGTGGCCATGTTTCTGTTCAAGAACCGCGTGACGCAGATGCGGGTGGTTGCCGTCGCCTTCCTATTGGGCGTTGTGGACATTTTCCTCATCTTTATCTGGGCTGTAGACGCATATATCTCTAAAGTGACGGTGCCAATGGCGTGTACGGACATTAACGTGCACTATGGCATCGGGACGTGGTGCCCCATTGTGGCAGTGGTGCTGATGTTCCTCGCCCAACGCGCCATTAAGAAAGATGAAGAGAAAGTGCGTGCCGCCGACAGAATAAGATAATGAACGCTACATTCGATCATACTGACCAGCTGCCCAAAGTGGCCTCACAGCTGCTGAAGGAGTTTGCCGACGAACGGTTCTTTTCCTTCTTCGGCAAGATGGGTGTGGGCAAGACCACCCTCATCAAGGAGATATGCCACCAGCTAGGGGTCGAAGACAATGTGTGCAGCCCCACCTTTGCCATTATCAACGCATACAGCACGGCAGAGGGTGAGGAGGTGTACCATTTCGACTTCTACCGACTGAAATCGGCCGACGAAGCCTACGACATCGGCTATGAGGAGTATTTCTACAGTGGAAATTACTGCTTTACGGAGTGGACCGAGAAGATAGAAGAACTGTTGCCCGAAAGGTATGTACGAGTGGAAATAACAGAAAATAACGGTTCTAGAACATTGACAGCAAACCTAATCCAGTATTAAACATCAAACTTTAAACATTAAACCTTCTTAATGACAGAATCTGAAATATTGGCAAGACTTGCCGCCCAAGCCCTCGAAGAGAAGAAAGGCATAGACGTGAAAATCCTAGACCTCCGCGGTCTGCCATCGGCACCCACAGCCTTCTTTGTGATAGCATCGGGCAATGTGCCGTCGCATGTAAGTGCCCTCAGCGACCATGTGCATGAGATTGTGAAGAAAGCCACCGGACTCAACCCCTCGAAAGTAGAGGGCTATATGAATGCCGAATGGATACTCATGGATTATTTTGACGTAGTCGTACACATATTCCAACAGTCGAAACGCGACTTTTACCGTCTGGAACAGCTATGGGAGGACGGGGTAGAATTAAAAATCAACAATTGAGATGGCTGAGAATAGCAACAACACTAATAACGACAGCCGCCCTCAAGGCGGCAAACCCCAAGGCAAACCCGGACAGCCCACACCCAACGGTCAGAAGCCAAAGAGAAGTTGGATAATGTACGTGGTGTATGGAGCCCTCATCGTGGTCCTGGGCGGCATGCTGCTAAAGCAGGATAGTGCAGGCGGCCCACACAAAATCAAATGGGCCAAGTTGGAATCTATTATCAAGAAACAAGACTACTCCAAGATTGTCATCGTCAATCAGGAGTTTGCTGAAGTTCACATCAAGCCGACCGCTATCAAGGACGACACTACTTACAGCGACCTGCTCAGCCGCAATATGATGAACCAGCCTGTGAGCGATGCCGGTTTCTATGTGTATGAGTTTGTCACCTTCGAGAGTTTCGAAAAAGACCTTGACCGTATAGAAGAAGAAACGGGCGTGCGAATAGAACTTACTCCCGAAAAGCGGACCAGTCCTTGGCGCGACATCTTGGTCATGTTCGGTCCCCTGCTGATGCTTATCCTTTTCTTCGTGGTGATGAGCCGCATCTCGCAACGACAGATGGGCGGTGGCGGCGGCATCTTCGGCGTTGGCAAGAACAAGGCGAAGGTGTACGACGGCAAGACACCTACCAATGTCACCTTCAAAGATGTGGCGGGACTGGCAGGTGCCAAGGAGGAGGTGATGGAGGTGGTCGACTTTCTGAAAAATCCACGACGCTATACCGACCTTGGCGGTAAGATACCCAAGGGCGTGCTGCTGGTAGGGCCTCCAGGCACGGGCAAGACCTTGCTGGCTAAAGCGGTGGCAGGAGAAGCCAATGTGCCCTTCTTCTCGATGTCGGGAAGCGACTTTGTGGAGATGTTTGTCGGCGTGGGTGCATCGCGTGTGCGCGACCTGTTCGAAGAGGCAAAGAAGAAGGCTCCCTGCATCATCTTTATTGACGAAATTGACGCGGTGGGTCGTGCCCGAGGTCATGCCGGACTGAGCAACGCCAACGACGAGCGAGAGAACACGCTCAACCAGTTATTGACCGAGATGGACGGCTTCAGCAGCGGCACTAACGTCATCGTGCTGGCCGCCACCAACCGTGCCGACGTGCTCGACAAGGCGCTGCTGCGCGCAGGCCGTTTCGACCGCCAAATATATGTGGAACTGCCCGACATCGAAGAGCGCAAAGGTATTTTCGACGTGCACATGCGCAATCTCAAACTCAACAACGACGAGAAAAGCGAGGGATATGTAGACCGCGACTTCTTGTCGAAGCAGACTCCCGGTTTTTCGGGAGCCGACATTGCCAACGTCTGCAACGAGGCCGCCCTCTGCGCCGCACGTAAAGGCAAGAGCATGATTGACAAGCAGGACTTCCTTGACGCCATCGACCGCATTGTGGGAGGCTTGGAGAAACGCACTAAGGTGCTCACCGAACAGGAAAAGCGCACCATTGCTTACCACGAGAGCGGTCACGCCTCGGTGAGCTGGCTGCTACGTTGGGCTAACCCTCTCATCAAAGTGACTATTGTGCCTCGCGGCAAAGCCCTCGGCGCAGCCTGGTATCTGCCCGAAGAGCGTCAGATAACCACCTACGAACAGATGTTTGACGAGATGACCAGCCTGATGGCAGGTCGCGCCTCTGAGGAGATATTCTTTGGCAAGATAAGCACTGGAGCCCTCAACGACATAGAACGCGCTACGAAGATGGCACAGTCGTTGGTGGTCTACTACGGCATGAGCCCCGAACTGGGCAACATCAG
>JAEEIS010000128.1 GCA_016281475.1 Bacteroidales bacterium | reverse complement strand
CTGGATGGGCTGGTTAAGGCGAAAAGAGCAGTGGATGAAAGCATTGACAAGTACCTCGCGAAGGACATCGTCGGGCAGGTCGATGGGGGTGTTTGCTTGCAGCTTTCCTTTTGGCAGCTCAAATCCTTTTGGCAAATCGTCTTTGACAGCATTAAGAGCACGGTTGACTAACAAGATAAGCGGTCCGCGCATATCGATAGTGGCCTCAAATCGCTTGTCAGGATCTTCAATCCATCTGTTTCCGGGCACTCTAATATAGTCAACTCTTAATGCTGGCAGCAAACGACGCAACGACATGGACTTACCAAACACTACAAGACCCGTATAAGTCAATACATACTCTCCGTTTTTCTCTTTTTCACACGCCCTTAACGCCAAGAGAAGGTCTTTGTCGTCATAGGACAATTCCTCAGCATTAGGATTAACCCGTGCGCGCAATTTACGGTAATGAGTAACTGCATTTTCGTCTATATCATCGAGGGTGGCTCCTTTGACAACGGTACTATCAAAACTCTCTGCCGAGGAATAGAACACTCGCATATCGTCTTCCGTGCATTTCTGGTCGGAAGCCCCCACTCGACGGAATGCCCCGCTTGGGAGTCCTCTGTTTAAAAAATATACTGGTTTTTGGGAATCAGGCAGCTCATCAATTTTCACAACGATGACAGTCTTCCCGTCAACGACCTCGGTCTCAACCTGAGGCCGAATGTGCATGTTCAGCATAGAACTACACTTAGAAATCAGGTCATTCTGGACTTTATCCGGATTATCTATGTTCTCTGGTTCATAAACAGGCAGGCCGTCACGAAAACCAGTTCGAACCGCACCTAACAACAGGTATCCTCCACCCAAATTGGGTTCGTTGGCAAAAGCACATACTGTTTCCATGATGCCCTTGTCTATCTCTGAGGCTTTCTTGGCTTCTATTCTGACATTTTCGTCAATAGAATTGAGCTGTTCAAATAATTCCTGTGCTGTTTTCATTGTAATTCCTCCGCTAAGATGATAGATTCCTCACCGTCGTCAACGTGGTTGTAGGTCTCGATGATACGGGAAATGTAGTAATTGTCGATTTGTTCAGGTAGTTTCGCATACTCCGATGGTTTGAGTTTGTTAATGAAGCGGAGTTCGTATCCAGCAAGGCCGTCGTTTTCAATCACCTTCTTCAGGTCTTTCAGATAGTCGGCAGGTAACGCTTTTTTAGCAATCATCACCTTAATCTTCTGCAAGGCTTCGATGCGTTGCTTTTCGTTTTTATCCTGACTGTCGGATTGGAAAAGATATGACTTTGTAATTTGATAGATGTTGTCGAAGGCATCGGACAGAGGTTTGGGTTCTTCGGATGGAAGGGCTTCAAACAGGCCGATAGCCTCTTCTGCCGTCAGTTGATGGATGCTACCGTCGTTGTTGCCAATTTTGAACACAAAATCATCGCCCTTTTTGCCAAACAACAACACACCTTTGTTTGGTTTGTCAACTGAGCGTCCCGTTTTTGCACGGTGAGGCATCTGCATAGCCTCATCATAATCTGGTGTGCCTTTCATCGAGTTGAGGAAGGTCAAATAACGGTTGTCCCAAGAGGCCTCTTCGCTCGCAGCACTTTCGCGACGATATTGTTCGAGGAAGTATGACTGGATTTCCTCGTCTTTGGTCAATGCCTTGGTATCCTCTCCCATGATGGCGTGAACCATTGCCATCTTCAGGGTGGAGATCTCTTTGGTGCGGGTTTCTGACTCGCCCACGTCGGTAGGAAAGTAATTGTAGATGAAGAGTTGGTCGAACACTTTTTTGTTCACGCGGTTGATTCGTCCGATGCGTTGAATGACACGAGTGGGATTGTAGGGGATATCATAGTTGATGATGGTGCCTGCGCGGTGTAGGTTGTATCCCTCGGAAATGGCGTCGGTTGCCACAAGTATTTTATAGTCGTCCTTCTGGAACGTCTTCTTTTCTCCCGCATTGAAGTTGGCGTTGATGACGGCTTTGTTTGTTGTGTTGGCATCGGCAGAGGTATATTTGAATACGGGGAGTCCAAAGGACTGCAGCGCTTGTCCAAGATAGTCGGCTGTATCGGCAAACTCGGTGAATACTATGATTTTACGTTTGGACTCTTTTGATATTTGCTTAGCAAGGATTTGTTTAAACGAGTCAAGTTTGGGGTCGATTGCAATATGCTGGTCTTTGCCAAACCATTGTTCGAGAATGCATTCCAATAGCATCTTGTCAGCATTGATGTCTGCGATAAACTCTTCCTTTTTTAGATATTTTGATTCTATCTCAAAGAAGCCTTTCTTTTCGTATTTCTCATAAAGTTCTGTTACTGATTCGTTGCCGTCGTCATCTGTTCCATACAAATCTTCCACATCAGGAAGATTGCCCTTCTTGTAGATGGGAACCTTATCGGTGGTTTCAATCCATTTTAGTATATGTTTGGATGACTCAATCATGTATTCCAAAGACTTGCGGAACGCATATTCGGAACTCTCGAATCGGCGCACCAGCAAACGACGCATGAATTTGGCCACGTTGGCTTGTCGACCTAACAGGAGATTGAGTTCCACACCTGTTTTCTCTTCCAGTTTTTTTGCCAATTCCGGTATCAAGTCTTCCTTCAGATACAATACAGGAGAATAGCGGGCAGCCTTAAATCGGTAGGTACCGTCGTTCACATTCTCATCAACGGCACTGATTCTGTTTAATGTGGACAGGTACAACTCTTTCAGCTCGCTTAGGTCGTACTCCAATTCTACGGGGTCGTTGGGGATAACAAGTTGGATATTCTGTTGACGGAGATCTTCGGCATACTCAGGGATATCCTGCAAGTCGATTCGGGAACGTCGAATCACCAAAGGCGCAATGATAGAACGAATTTCTTTGGCAATTCTTTCGGCCTCGGCTTTTGCCTCATTGTCTGAGATACGTTTGTCGCGTTGATCTTTTTGTAGTTGCTTATATTTACTAATCAGCTCTTTGAATTTGGCCCCTAGATTCTCTACCGTCTTTAATGTCGACTTGGTAGGTATCTGGAATAGTTTCACCATTGCGTAGATGTCATCCGGCTGGTTGTTAAATGGTGTGGCGGTAAGTAGCATCACCTTGTTGCCAGAACAAAGTTGGTGAAGGATGGCATAGTCACGGGTGTATTCATTGCGATAGCGGTGTGCCTCATCGACGATTACCAAGTAGTTTTCTTTATCCTTGACGATATGTTCATAGTAATTGAGAGCCTCTTCAAGTTTTCCTGACGAGAACACTGTTGCGGTAAACCCGAAATCATCACGGTAAGATTTCCACTGCTCTTCCAAGTGTGGAGGGCAGACAACGATAGTTCTCAAACGCAAATTGCGTGCAACGGTAGAAGCAATGATACTCTTGCCAAGGCCCACAACATCTGAGACAATAACACCATTATGATTTCTTATGGCATTTATGGCCATCTGTACGGCATCGGTCTGATATTTCAGATTGGAGAAACGGCCGTCGGTTATGTCGTAAGGGGTCATTATATTGTCGACCGTCGGAATGGTGAAGTATTCTTTCAGCACACGCAAATACATCAGGTAGGGGCTGAAAAGACGGTCGTACCAAATCTTTTTGATGACTTTTATCTCAAAGTCTGGAATAGTCTCTTTGTCTGCAATGACAACTGAACTCTCCCATAATTCGTTGAATATGGCTGATGCGTCTATGTGGGATTGCTTGTCGTTGAATCGGGAGTTAATTTCCACTCTTCCGGAAAGACCTTCGTATGAAAGGTTGCTTGAACCGGTTATTACGGCGCCAGGAACTTCTCCGTTCTCGTTTACGTCATCGTTATAATTGAAGATATAAAGTTTTGCGTGGCATGGGTCTTCCGTCTTGCGGATTTCAAGTGAACCGTCTTTTAGTTTGTTGTAGAAAAGAGTGAAACCGTCAAGTTTTGTTTGGTTGTCAAAAAAGTCCGTCTCGTTGAACAGTCGCACAAAGTTACCAAAATATTCCTCCTTGATTTGGGTGCGTGACTTGTTTGCATTCGTCAAGGAGTCCATTTCTCGTAGATTTTTGGTGATGGTGGTATCAATATCAAGTCCAACAAGTATTCTTACGTTTTTATTCTGAAGGTTCTCTGAGATTAGCTTATATCCAGAAAAGTAGAAATACCCAACCAGAATATCAACGGCTTTGCTTTTGGGTAAAACACCGTTGATGATTTCAGACAGTAGTTTGCTTTGATTTGTGATAAAGCTATTCTGTTCCATACAATGGACTCCCTCTTTTACATTATTTTGAAATTGCAAAGATACACAATCTTTCTGAATTGGCAAAATAATATTTTGAAAGGCAATTGCGTTAGTTGTTGGTAATGTCAAGCGAGAGCCGAATGATGTAGAAGTGGGGAATTGTAGATAATTTATTTCCTCTGATTTAAAACGGGTTATATCTAAAGACATCAACTTGGTGGGACAAATTGATTTTCAATAGTTTTGAAGAGGGATTGAAGAAAGGCCGAAGAGGGATTGCCGAAGGGAAGGGGGAAAGTGAAAATTGAAAGGTGAAAATTGAAACCTCGCGAGGACGGGTATTAATGTGTTAACGCGTGAATGTGTTAATGCGTTAGTCTTCTGAAATTGTGAATTCGTTAATGTGTTAGTACTTTAGTCGAATTGCGCGTTTGATGACTAACGTATTCACGTATTCACACGTTCACGCATTCGTTTTCTGGAAGCGGGAGGTGATGTCGGCGAAGGTGCCGTCGGGTTGGCGTTGGAGCAGGCGTTGGTTGGTGCGGGGGGAGGTGAGGGGGCCGAGGTGGGCGATGTAGGGGCCGACTTTGATGTAGTCGAACTGTTGTTTGTCTATATGGTGGGGGATGTACTGGCGGCCGCTGTACCAGGCGGCTTTGAGGGTGAGGTGCGTGGCGTGTAGATGAGCTGCTAGTGCGGCCACTTCCTCTGGGGCGGCATCGCCGCCCATGAAGCAGACACAGGTGATGTGGTCGGCGGTTGAGGCTATGAGGGCGTCGAGGCTGTCGAGGGTGAGGGGTGTGCCGATGTCAGCCCACAGGTGGGGACTGTGGCAGCCAGGACAGCGACAGGGACAGCCGGTGAGGTTGATGGCAAGGGTTGTCTCGTCTGGGATTTCCTGAAAAACAATGTCGGAGGTGATGTATTTGAGCATTTTTTTACATACCCCCCGCCTTCGGCGTACCCCTCTCAAGAGGGGACGGCTGACGCGGTTGGATTATCTGCAATCTTCAACTTCATTAAGACATACCCCGGCCTTCGGCAAACATCCACTGGAGGTTTGCTCACCTCTAAAGAGGGGACGGCTGGCGCATTGAGTGATTTTCAACTTTCAATTCTCAATTTAATAAGTTCTCAATTCTCAACTCTCAATTCTCAATTTAATAAGTTCTCAATTTTTTTCGTGGTAGTATCTGCGGTGGGCTTCTTCTTGGCGGCCCTGAGAAAAATTGCTGATGCGCTTGAGGTAGCCGATGATGCGGGTCATGTAGTCCACATTCTTGCTGTGGCAGACGGGGCATTCTTTCAAGTACCGCTTGTCAATATGTCCGCAGTCGTTGCAGATGGTGTTGGGGATGTTGAAGGTGAAGTAGTTGCATCCTTCGGTAGCTGCCACGCGGAGCAACTGGCGGTACTGCTCCTTGGAGAGGTGCTCGTCGAGGTTGAGATGTAGGGCGCTGCCGCCGGTGAGGTGCTGGATGTAGGGGGTGCCGTGGAGGCGGAACTTGTCAAGGATGGTAAGCGAGTCGTCCTCGACGATGTAGAAATAGCTGTTGTAGCAGTCGCGGGGGACGAAATAGCCGTCCTCGCGGTCCCATTTGGCATGTTTCACGCCCACGTTCTCGGCGGGAATCATCTCGCAGTTGAACATTAGTTCATTGGTGCGGTACTGCTTGTTGTACTTCTCCACCACACCGAGGACCGACTGCACATAGTCACGGTACTGCTCGTTGTCGTTGATGGGGATGCCGAGGAATTCGGCACCTTCGACCAGTCCGTTGACGCCGATGGTGAGATACTGGCGGCTGAGGTTGATATAGCCCGCGTCGAAGAGGGGCAGCATGCCATGGCTCTGCAACTCCTTGAGGTTCTCGTTGTAGGCTATCTGCACCTTGTGGCAGAGGTCGACGATGTCGGAGAGGTATTTGATATAGGGGATGTTGTTCTTGACGGCATACTGTATGCAGCGGTTGAGGTTGACGGTGAGGACGCTCTTGGAGCCGGTGGAGACACCGCCGGCACCGAGGGTGTAGCTGAACTCGTTGTCGGTAATCTCGTTGCGCAGACGGCAGCAGGAGGAGAGCGAGTCGGCATTGTCGCTCAGATAGGTGAAGAAGGAATGCCCTTCGGCGTACATCTCGGCGGTGAAGTCGGCCCACTCCTCATCGCGGCAGTCGCATTCCCCTCTTGAGAGGGGTGCCGCGTCAGCGGCGGGGTATGTTCTATCGCTGAGCAGTGCCATGGTCTCGACGGGGAAGGTGAGTAGCGACTTGGTGCGCTCCTTGTTGAACCACTTCATGAACCGCTTTTGCAGCCATGAGAGTCCGGGCCAGTCGGGACGGCTCCCATCGGGGAAGACGAAGTCGCCGAAGAGGCTCTCGAAATAGTAGCGGTCGTAGTAGGCGATGTTCCAGAAGACCGCCTGATAGTTGCGTGCGCCAGTGGGCTGGTTGAGGGTGTAGACAATCTGCTCAAAGCAGTCGGTGATGACCTTGTCGATGGTGCGCTGCTTGGTGGAGAGGTCTACCACGCGGTCGGGTTCCTTCCAGTAGTCCTTGCCGTACTCGAGGGCGATGAAGTGGTTGAGGTACATGAGGAACTCGGGCGTGGCGCAGGCACCGCTGAGCATGCTGGAGACCATGAAGACCATGTTGACAAAGCCGCCGCAGAAGCTCTTGAGGTTGGTGGGAGCCTTGGAGTTGCCACCGATGGAAGCGGTGCCGTCGAGCAGCCAGGGGTACATGGTGATGCTGGCGCAGTAGTTGGCGAGCGAGGTTTCGTCGTTCTTATAGATGAAATGGTGGGTGAGGAGGTCGAGGTACTGGGTGGCGAGTTCTTTGCCGTAGAGTTTCTTGATGCGGTCGGTGAGCAGGCGGCGGTTCAGCCGAATGAAACTCGCCTTGGGCAGTTCGCCGATAAGGGTGGCGATGTTCTTGTGCTCCACGTTGGCGTTGGCATCGTACTTGCTGCCCGATGCGGCATTCTCCGCCTTGCAGTATTCCACAAGGAAGTTGAGCTTCTCCATCGTCTCGCGGTCCTCGGTGTGCTTCTGCCGATAGAGCATGAACGACTTGGCGACGCGGTAGTGCCCCTCTTTCATGAGGGATACCTCCACTTGGTTTTGGATGTCCTCGACGGTGATGCCTTCGTGAATGTCGAGGTGGGTGATTATCTTGCTGAGATTGGCGAGGTCGACAGGCTCGTCAACCGATTGGAACGCCTTGATAATGGCGTTCATGATTTTGTCGAGCGAGAAGCGCACCTGCTGACCGTCGCGCTTGGTGATGCTGAAGGGAACGAGATCCATGGGAATTGAGAGTTGAGAATTGAAAATTGAGAATTGGCTGCCGCCTTGGTTCTTTGTTTTAAAGGTTTTAAAGGTATGCGTACCTTGTAAACTTTTCAACCTTTTCAGCGAAGCGAATCTTTTAAACTTAAAAAAAGGGCGGTCGCTTGTGTGGGCGGCCGCCCGGGAATAAAGATTGATTGATGAGTGTGCGTGCTTAGTGACGGATGACCAGTTTCTCGATGTTGCCGGCCATGTGGAGCATATAGATGCCGTTAGTGAGGGTGGCGGTGTTGATGTTGAGGGTGTTGGTGCCAGCCTCGATGGCGAAGGTGGCAACGGTGCGGCCCGTCATGTCGTAGAGGAAGGCAGTGGTGCGCTGTGCTTGAACCTCGAAAGAGATGGTTGTGCTATTGTTGGCGGGGTTGGGGTAGAGTTTCAATGCGGAGGCTTGCACCTCGTTGATGCTCAGCATGTCGTTCAGCACGGCCACGCCGTCGAGGTCGAAGCCCGAGCTATGGGTGATGGTGGGGAAGGGGTCGTTAATCATGTGGCCGAAGGCATCGCGGGTGCCGTACTGCGGGTCGATGCTGCCCACCACGTCGATGACGCGCACATGGGTGATATTGTTGATGTCGATATTGGCACTGTCGCGCAGCTCGTCAAGGTCGAACGGGGTGCCGTAGCCCACGCGGTATTTGCCGGCGAGGTTGTTGATGAAGGTGGGGTCGACGCCGCCATTGTTGTCGGTAATTTGGTAGTCGGTCTGAGTCAGCGATGTGGCGGGGAAACGCACGAAGTGCTCTCCGTCGGAGCTCACTTCCACCACGGCCAGTTCGAGGAAGCTGTCGTTGAAGGAGTTTTCAAACACGGCAAAGTCATAGCCTTCGCCATTGACAATGGGGGTGGCGAAGGTGAGGGTGGCAGAGCCGCCGTCGCCCAGGCTCACGACATCCATCGTGCTTGAGGTGGCAGCGCCCACAGCATCTTGGTCAGTGCCATAGGTCACCGGAGCGGCATCGGGGTCGAGCAGATTGCTCGAGCCACGCACCACAGTGCAGGTCGTTGCCCAGCCTTTGATACGGCTGTCGTCGAATTTCACGGCCGTGCAGCCCTCGGTGCCCACTGCGCCGCAGAAGGGGCCCACCTCGGGATTGTCGGGGTTGCTGACAGGAGTGATGGCCTGGGGGTAAGCATAGGAATACATCCAGTAGTTCCAGTCGCTGTCGTAGGTGCTGTCCACTGCTACGCCTGCCGTCGGGTCGGCCCAACGGCTGAAATCGCCGTCGCTCAGCTGCTGGTACATCCCAGCTGACATCACGCCATTCATCGTGTGCTCCCACCAGCTGTAGGCGGCTTTGTGTAACGTGTCGCCGTTCTCAACGAAGAGGATGTCGTCGACACCCCAGTCGCCAGTTTCGTAAGAGAAGCGGCTGTCGTCGGCGGCAATGGCG
>JAEEIS010000127.1 GCA_016281475.1 Bacteroidales bacterium | reverse complement strand
TTCTTCAGCAATAGCTTTGATGTCTGCCATGACTTTATTGTTTTTAAATGTTTTACAAATTTGTTATTTAATTTTTTTATTCGGCCTTTTCAGGGGTGGCCAACCCTCTTGTTTGCGCGGGTTTAGGCGCGCTCCTCCAAAGTTTTCAGCACACCGGTAATGGTATTGCCAGCCGACTGAACCTGCGAGAGGACGTTCTTGATGGGCGACTGCAGCAGAGCGACGACATCGGCGATGAGCTCGTTCTTGGACTTGATGTTGACCAAAGCCTCGAGGTTCTCGTGACCGATATAGAAGCACTCTTCGACATAGGCACCTTTAAGAATGGGCTTCTCAGCGTTCTTCTCGGCGGCGCGGAAGCTCTTGATGAGCTTTGCCGGAGCATTGTTGGTGTTCGAAAGCATTATGGCGGTCTCACCCTTGATCACAGGGAACAACTCGCTGTAGTCGAAGCCCGACTTCTCGAGTGCCTTGATGAGAAGAGTGTTCTTTACAACTTCCAGCTTCACCTCGTTGCGGAAGGCGGAACGACGCAGTTTGCTGGTCTGTACCGAGTTCAAGCCTCCAATGTCTGCAATGTAGAGATTGGGATAGGCCTTGATCTCTTCGCACAGAGCGTCGATGTGCTGGTCTTTCAGTTCTTTTCTCATAATGTTTCTTTAATTAATTGGATTTACAAGGTAGCGGCTTTGGTGTCGACTTTGACGCCAGGGCTCATGGTGCTGCTGATGGCGATGCTCTTCACATAGGTGCCTTTGGCGGCGCTGGGTTTGAGCTTCATAATCATCTGGAGCACTTCGCGGGCGTTCTCGACAATCTTCTGGTCGTCGAAGGAGCACTTGGCAACGGCGGTATGGATGATACCGAACTTGTCGACCTTGAAGTCGATCTTACCAGCCTTGGCTTCCTGAACAGCCTTGCCGACCTCCATAGTGACGGTACCGGTCTTGGGGTTGGGCAGCAGTCCACGGGGACCGAGGATACGGCCGAGGGCACCAATCTTGGGCATGCAGCTGGGCATGGTGATGATAACATCCACATCGGTCCAGCCACCCTTAATCTTGTTGACGTACTCGTCCAGGCCGTAGTAGTCGGCACCGGCGGCTTTAGCCTCTTCCTCCTTGTCGGGGGTGCAAAGTACGAGAACGCGGACGGTCTTACCCGTGCCGTGGGGCAGGGTGACGCTACCACGAACCATCTGGTTGGCCTTGCGGGGGTCAACACCCAGACGAACGTCGATATCAACGGATGCATCGAATTTGGTGAAGGTAATCTTCTTGACGATGCTGACGGCTTCCTCGAGCGAATAGACTTTGCTACCGTCAAATTTGGCAACAGCCTCTTTTTGTTTTTTGGTTAATTTAGCCATTTTGGTCTGTTTTTGTGGTCACCGCACTTTCACTGCTTTTCGTCCAACGTTTTCCGTCATTTTTAACGCTAACCATCAAACGTTAACCGTTACTTATGCTACCACTGTTTCTTAACTCTTTTTACTTTTTCAGGGGATTCTCACCCGTAACGGTGATACCCATGCTGCGGGCAGTGCCGGCCACCATGCTCATGGCGCTCTCAACAGTGAAACAGTTGAGGTCGGGCATTTTGGCTTCAGCAATCTGGCGCACTTGCTCCCAAGTGACGGAGGCGACCTTCACACGGTTGGGTTCGCCAGAACCTTTCTGTGCTTTGGACATCTCTTTCAGCTGGACAGCAACAGGAGGAGTCTTAAGTACAAAGTCAAAGGACTTGTCGGTGTACACAGTAATGATGACGGGGACGACTTTGCCGGCCTGGTCCTGTGTACGGGCATTGAACTGCTTGCAGAACTCCATGATGTTCACACCCTTCGCACCGAGAGCCGGTCCGACAGGAGGAGCGGGGTTCGCAGCACCGCCTTTGATTTGCAATTTAATCAATCCTGCAACTTCTTTTGCCATTGAGTTAAATTTTAATATAGGTTAGTTGATCCGTTTACTGCTCTTTCTCCACCTGCGAGAAACCGAGTTCCAGAGGGGTCTTGCGACCGAAGATCTTGACCGTAACTTTCAGTTTCTTCTTCTCCTCGTTGATCTCTTCGACGACACCGATGAAACTGTTGAACGGTCCATCGATGACCTTCACGTTCTCGCCAACAATAAAACGATCCATGGCGTCTGTGCCGTCCAACTGCTCATCCATCTTGCCGAGGATGCGGTTGACTTCCGACTGACGCATGGGGATAGGCTTGCCTTCGCGCTCGCGCAGAAAGTCGAGCACATTGGGCAAGTTCTGGATGACGGGGATGATTTCGTCACGCAGGTCGGCCTCTATAATCACATAACCGGGGAAATAGTTGCGGTCTTTTACCACCTTTTTCCCGTTGCGGATCGACACCACCTGCTCGGTAGGAATCAGCACCGAGGGCACATCGTTACTCCAGCCACGCTTGGCCATTTCGTTCTCGATGTACTCCTTAGCTTTCTTTTCCTTGCCGCTGATTGCTCTGACGACATACCACTTTTTTTCCTGTTGTTCCATTGTTACACGGTAGTATAAGGACAGTGAAATATACTTAAATACCTTCTCTCCTGCCGTTCGCTGCCAAGGGTCTCAAAAAGATTTGGGAAGCAAGACTCTTTGCAGACGACACTGCTAGGCGATATGGTGATAAAAGTATCCAAGAATACCCTCCCAGCCCGAAGGTTGGATACCGAAAGTGATGTCCATGACAAACACTATGAGGGCGATAACCAAGGACGCCACGGCAACGACGACAGCGCTGCTCTGCAGCTCCTTGAACGACGGCCACGACACTTTGTGCACAAGTTCGTCGTAGCTCGACTTCACATATTCACCAAACTTTGACATTTCTTTAAACTAGTTTTTTTCTTTTCTGGCAGGGGCAGAGAGAATCGAACTCCCAACCACGGTTTTGGAGACCGCCATTATACCATTTAACTATGCCCCTGTATGGGAGCCGGGGTGAACCCGGCTCCACAGTGATTTCTCGAAACTATTCGATAATCTTGGTCACCTGACCGGAACCGACGGTACGGCCACCCTCGCGGATAGCGAAGCGCAGGTTCTCGTTCAGAGCGATGTCGGAGATCAGCTCCACAGTGATCGTCAGGTTGTCGCCAGGCATGACCA
>JAEEIS010000126.1 GCA_016281475.1 Bacteroidales bacterium | reverse complement strand
GGAAGCTGGTCATCGTCAACCATGGTGCCGCTGATCCGCCTTGGTATGGGCGGAGGCGCCAACTTCGACTCCAACTCCGTGGCCTTAGCCAGCATCGACAACCCGACAGAGGGCACCATCGCCGGCAAACAGACTGTGAAGGTCTCGATCCAGAATATGGGTGACGGCTGGCTGGACGCCTGCCAGATCAACTGGACGGTCAACGGCGTTCTGCAGACCCCGAAGACCTGGACGGGCCATCTCTACACCGATTTTGTCGACACTGTCACATTAGGCAGCTACATCCAGCGTTCAATGCTCTACGACACCATAACCGTATGGGTGAGCAAACCCAACAACCAGGTGGATTCCGTCTTAGATGACGACACACTGACCGTCATCGCCTTCGGCTGCGACAGCCTGATAAAGGGAACCTATACCATAGGCCAGGGCGGAAAATACAATTTCCAGAACCTGACGGACGCTTTAAGCATTCTGGAACGCTGCGGTATAGGCGGTGATGTGACCCTCAAACTGGCAAGCGGCACCTACACCGAGGCCATCAATCTCAGCAACATCAACACCTCGGGCAAATACCACATAACCATAACCTCCATGGCGGACAACGCGGACAGCGTGGTGTTCCGTCCGAAAACCGGTCCGGTTGTCTCCATCGGCAGCTGCTCAGGACTTGTCTTCAAGAACCTCACCTTCGACGGAACAAAGGCGAAACCCAACTGCGTGCAGCTGACTTCACAGCTGAAAGACATTGAGTTCAGCCATTGCAAGATGTACGGTTTCGACACGGCTGTCAGCAACAATTCCTTCTCCAACATCTACAGGGCGTCGGGAAGCCCCATCTATGACATCCGCTTCATCGGCAACGAAATTCTGGGCGGCAGCTACGGCATCTACTTCTACGGCAGCAGCACCTCCGCCAAGAACAGCAACATCCTGTTCGACAGCAACCACATCATGGATTATTATTCATACGCCACCTACTTCTACTACAACAGCAACATTAAGTTCACGCATAACTTCATCGAAGGGGCACGTTCCGGAAACAACTACGACTACGGTTTCTACGCATACTACACCGACAGCGGACTGTTTGACGCGAACCGTGTCCGCAACAGAGCGCTGAACAGCTACGTCTACGGTATGCGTGCCTACTACACCGACTCCTTCACGGTAATCAGCAACAACGAGATAGTGCTGAAGAACACAGGAACGACCTCGTACGGAATGTATGTGTATTACACCTACGGCAGCAAGGTCGTCAACAACAGCATCATATTGAACGGCAAGGCCACCTCCTACGGAATGTACGTCTATACCGGCAGCACAACCTACCGTGCACAAATCCACAACAACATTTCGGTCTGCCTGAGCAGCGGCACCTGCTACCCGAACTATTTCACCAGCACAACGGCCGCAACAAACTTTGACGTGGACTACAACTGCTGGTGGAGCAAGACCAATGTCGGATATGTCGGGGCTGCAAAAACATCCTTGGCCGCCTTCCAGACCTCAATGCCGTCGGCAGTGCACGACCTCTACAAGCAGCCGCTCTTCACAAACTCCGACTCCTCCGCAATGCTGAAGGACAACACAGGGCTGCTCTGCCCAAAAGTGAGGGGAGTTGACAACGACAGGAGAGGTATGCTCCGTGTGGCGCAGACCCTGATGGGAGCCTACACCAACGAACTGCCCAAGATGAACGGCGCACTGACAGAGATCCTGAACCTGCCGGGAACAACAATGATCACAGACACTGTAAGACCTTATGTCATACTGATGAACGCTGGTACCGAGACTCTGACCGAGGCCACTATCCGCGTGGAGCTCGACGGTGTTGCACAAGGCCGCGACCTTGTGTGGAAAGGTAAGCTTGCCATCAGCGAAATGGACACTGTGCCCCTCGGCAACTTCAGGCTTAAAAACGGAAGCCACCGGATCACAGCCTATCTTACCGGAATCGGCAGCCTGAAGGATTCGATTGCAGCAGACGACACGGTCCATGCAAACACCTTCACCTGCTCCGGCCCCTTGGCAGGCAGCTACCACGTAGGCACGAACAAAGGCGACTTCACCACCCCGGCCGAAGCCTTCAGGATGATCAACCTCTGCGGCATATCCGCACCTGTCACCGTGAGCATCCAATCCGGCAGCTACGGTGCCGTCTCCATCTCCGGACCAGTTGCCGGAGCAAGCTCGACCAACACCATCACTGTGATTCCGGATGCCGGAGCAAAAGTGGTCATCGACGGCGGTAGCGGAACAGCATTCAGCCTTCAGAACAGTTCACACTGGCATTTCCGCGACATCACCTTCGGCAACACCACCAACGGTACGGTCGGTGTGGAACTGATGGGGGATGTTGAGGATGTCAGCTTCAAACACTGCAACATCTACGCCAGCACAAGTGCCACCGCCTCCACACACAGGGCGGTCTCCTATCCGAACGCCTCCGGCGCGACCACCTACCCCGTGGATGTGGAGTTCATTGGCAACAACATCCGCGGAGGATACTATAACATGTACCTCTACTACCTTGCAGGCGGCACCGGTAACATGACCGCATCAAGCATCACGGTGGACAGCAACATTCTCAGCGACGCCTACTACTACGGAATCTACGCCTACTACTACTCACACTACAAGAGCATGTCGTACAACACCATAACCAACCGTAAGAACAGCACCGGAACCTATTACGGAATCTACGCATACTACTACTCTAATGTGGACAGGATGGAGAACAACCGCATACACGTGGTGACCTCAAGCACCGGCTATGGTGTGTACTGGTACTACTACAAGAACTACGCAACATACGGCGGCAGCCCTGGCACCATGGTGAACAACGAAATTATGGTTGAGGGCAACGGAGGAACCAAATACGGTCTTTACTTCTACTATCCGTACCAGAGCTGGGAGCTGTACCACAACAGCATCTTCGTAAAATCAACCTCAGGGACCGTTTACGGAATCTACGCCTACAACGCAAGCAGCTCCTACAAGATCACCATGAAGAACAACCT
>JAEEIS010000125.1 GCA_016281475.1 Bacteroidales bacterium | reverse complement strand
TGGGTCTGAAAGAGTCCAAGGAACTCGTTGACAACGCTCCTAAGCCCGTTAAGGAAGGCGTGAGCAAGGACGAGGCCGAATCCTTGAAGAAGGCTCTTGAAGAGGCTGGTGCCGAAGTTGAGATCAAATAGTCAATACTATTGGATTTCTACGAGGAATAGGGCCTCCGGTGAAATCCGGAGTGCCTATTCCTCTTTGCTATGCAAATCGATAGAAAGGCTGTAGCGCCTTTGCTGTGGATGACATGTCTTCGTTCTCTCCGTTGTGAGCAGTAGCAATCCTGAATCTGAATATTATATTCTTATACGTAATTAAAATCAAGTCCCTTGGCTAACAATAAACCTATCGAAGTAGTAAATTTTGCATCTGTACGCAAATATGAATATCCTGATTTCCTTGATATACAGCTTAAATCGTTTCAGGATTTCTTCCAGATAGAGACTAACCCCGACAACCGTCTTGACGAAGGTTTGTTTAAGGTTTTCAAAGAGAACTTTCCTATCTCAGATGCACGTAACAATTTCACGCTAGAGTTTCTCGACTATTTTATCGACCCTCCCCGCTATACGATTGAGGAGTGTATCGAGAGAGGTCTGACCTATAGTGTACCACTAAAGGCCAAGCTCAAGTTGTCGTGCAATGACCCAGAGAACGAGGACTTTCAGGCAATCGAACAGCCGGTCTATCTGGGTATGATACCCTATATGACGCCCAAGGGCACATTTGTTATTAACGGTGCCGAGCGTGTCGTGGTTTCGCAGCTGCACCGCTCCCCCGGCGTTTTCTTCGGTACGCAGTTCCATTCTAACGGTACGCAGCTCTATTCTGCCCGTATCATCCCGTTTAAGGGCTCGTGGATGGAATTCACCACCGATATTAACAATGTCATGTATGCCTACATTGACCGAAAGAAGAAACTGCCTATCACCACGCTGTTGAGGGCTATCGGTTATGAGACAGACAAGGATATTCTTGACATATTCTCCCTGGCCGAAGAAGTGAAGGTCACCAAGGCCAGCTTGAAAAAAGTTGTTGGTAAGCAACTGGCCGCCCGTGTGGTAGATACATGGACGGAGGACTTTGTCGACGAGGATACCGGCGAGGTCGTTTCGATGGAACGTACCGAGGTGGTCATCGAGCGCGACAAGGAGATTACCGAAGAGGATGTTGAAAAAATTATGGAGCTCGATGTCAAAACGATTCTCGTGAAGATTGAGGATCGCGACGGCATCGACTATTCCGTTATATATAACACGCTGAAGAAGGATACGACCAACAACTCGAAAGAGGCTGTGGAGTATATCTACCGTCAGTTGCGTAATGCCGAACCGCCAGACGAGGAAACTGCGCGCGGCATCATTGAGAAGCTGTTCTTCTCCGACAAGCGTTACGACTTGGGTGAGGTGGGTCGCTACCGTATCAACACGAAGTTGAATCTGGATATTCCCGACACAACTCGCGTGCTGACTCAGACGGACATTACTTCGATTATCAAGTATCTGATCCAGCTGATTAACCAGAAGGCTGACGTGGACGATATCGACCACTTGTCGAACCGTCGTGTGCGTACTTCGGGTGAGCAACTGTACAACCAGTTTGGTGTCGGTTTGGCCCGTATGTCGCGCACTATCCGTGAGCGTATGAACGTTCGCGATAATGAGGTGTTCACTCCCACGGAGCTGATTAATGCCAAGACACTGTCGTCGGTGATTAACTCATTCTTCGGCACCAACCAGCTGTCGCAGTTCATGGATCAGACCAATCCTCTGGCTGAGGTGACCCACAAACGTCGTATTTCGGCTTTGGGTCCTGGTGGTTTGTCGCGTGAGCGTGCAGGCTTCGAGGTCCGTGACGTCCACTATACCCACTATGGCCGACTCTGTACCATTGAGACTCCTGAAGGTCCTAACATCGGTCTGATTTCGTCGCTTTGCGTGTATGCTAAGATTAATAATCTCGGCTTCATCGAGACGCCGTACCGCCGTGTTGAGAATGGGCGCGTCGTTCTGGACGAGGCTCCTACCTACTACACTGCTGAACTGGAGGAGAACAAGACTGTCGCACAGGCTACTACGCCGCAGGACGAGAACGGCAATATTTTGGCCCAGCGTGTCAAGGCACGCCGTCAGGCCGACTTCCCCATTGTCACTCCCGAGGAGATTGACTTGATTGACATGGGCTCCAACCAGATTGCCTCTATAGCCGCATCTCTTATTCCGTTCTTGGAGCACGACGATGCCAACCGCGCATTGATGGGTTCGAACATGATGCGTCAGGCTGTGCCGCTGCTTAATCCCGAAATTCCTATTGTGGGAACCGGTATTGAGAAATCGGTGGCAGAGGACAGCCGCGTACTGTTGAATGCCTTGGGTGACGGTGTGGTGGAGTTTGTCGACTCGACCAAGATTGTCATCCGTCACAATCGTACCGAGAAGGAGCGTCTGGTCTCGTTCGACGACGATATCCGTGAATATAAGCTGACCCGTTATCAGCGTACCAACCATTCTACGTCTATCAACCTGCGTCCTATCGTTAAGAAGGGCGACAAGGTGAAAAAGGGCCAGGTGCTCTGCGAGGGCTATGCTACGCAGGGAGGTGAGTTGGCCTTGGGTCGTAATATGATGGTGGCGTTTATGCCTTGGAAGGGTTACAACTTCGAGGATGCTGTCGTGATTTCGGAACGCGTGGTTCGCGAAGACATCTTTACCTCTGTCCATGTTGAGGAATATACGCTGGAGGTTCGTGAGACCAAGCGCGGTCTTGAGGAACTCACTCGCGACATCCCCAATGTCAGTAACGACGCTACCAAGGATTTGGACGAAAACGGTATTATCCGCATAGGTGCCGAGGTGAAGGAAGGCGACATCCTGATTGGTAAGATTACGCCTAAGGGTGAGTCGGATCCCACTCCCGAGGAGAAACTGTTGCGTGCCATCTTTGGTGACAAGGCTGGCGATGTGAAGGATGCCTCGTTGAAAGTCCCGCCCTCGGTGCGTGGTGTCGTCATCGATAAGAAACTCTTTGCCCGCATTGTCCGTGACCGTAAGCAGCGTGCCAAGGAAAAGGAACTGCTTGCCAAGCCCGAAGAGGAATTCAACAACGAGATTGCCGAGTTGAAGGAGAAACTGGTTGACCGCCTGTTGATTATCTTGGCGGGCAAGACATCCAACGGTGTCTATACCAGCCACAAGGAAGAACTGATACCGAAAAAGGTGAAGTTCACTTCCAAGGCCCTCAAGGCCATCGACTATACCGAGGTAAGTCCCAATAAGTGGACCTCGGACAAGGAGACCAACAACCTCATTAAGGATCTGTTGAACAATTACAATATCAAGTACCGAGAAATTAACGGTCGCTTCACGCGTAACAAGTTTGCCCTTACTGTGGGTGATGACCTGCCTAGTGGAATCGTCCAGATGGCAAAGGTCTACATCGCTATGAAGCGCAAACTGCGTATCGGTGATAAGATGGCAGGCCGTCACGGTAACAAGGGTATCGTGTCGAAGATTGTCCGTGCTGAGGATATGCCTTTCCTTGCCGACGGAACGCCAGTCGACATTGTGCTGAACCCGCTTGGCGTGCCTTCGCGTATGAATCTGGGACAGATTTATGAGACCGTCCTTGGTTGGGCTGGTAAGAAACTGAATAAGCGTTTCAAGACCCCCATCTTCGACGGTGCCACCCTTGAGCAGATTAATGGCTACATGCGTGAGGCAGGTCTGCCCGAGAACGGCCGCACCTATCTGTATGATGGCGAGACTGGCGACCGTTTCGACCAGCCGGCTACCGTGGGCTATATCTATATGCTCAAGCTCCATCACATGATTGACGACAAGATGCATGCCCGTAGCATCGGACCGTACTCCCTCATCACCCAGCAACCCCTTGGCGGTAAGGCCAACTTCGGTGGTCAGCGTTTCGGTGAGATGGAGGTGTGGGCTCTCGAGGCCTTTGGTGCTTCCCATGTGCTGCAGGAAGTGCTCACCGTCAAGTCCGACGATGTTGTGGGTCGAGCCAAAGCTTATGAATCCATCGTCAAGGGCGACAACATGCCTGTGCCGGGCATCCCTGAGTCGTTCAATGTGTTGGTACATGAGTTGCGCGGCTTAGGCTTGGAGGTAACATTTGATTAATTCGGAATTAAGTTTTTAGATAAAACAACTCTTAATTCTTAATTCTTAATTCATAATATAAGATGGCTTTTAAACAAGAATCACAGTTAAAGAACGATTTTAATTCGATAACCGTCAGTTTGGCTTCTCCCGAGTCGATTAAGAAACGCTCGTATGGCGAAGTGACCAAGCCCGAGACAATCAACTATCGTACTTATAAGCCTGAGCGCGACGGCTTGTTCTGCGAGAAGATTTTCGGTCCCACTCGCGACTGGGAGTGCCATTGCGGAAAGTACAAGCGTATTCGCTACAAGGGTATTACTTGCGACCGTTGCGGTGTCGAAGTCACGGAGAAAAAGGTGCGTCGTGAACGTATGGGTCATATCGAACTGATTGTCCCCGTCGCCCACATCTGGTTCTTCCGTTCCTTACCGAATAAGATTGGCACACTGCTCGATGTCCCTAGCAAGAAACTTGAGCAGGTGATTTATTACGAGAAATACATCGTCCTCCAGCCAGGTAAGGCTATGCTCAACGAGGTGCCAGTGAAAAAGCTTGATTTGTTGACCGAGGAGGATTATTACAATGTTACGTCGACATTGCCCGAGGGCAACGATCAACTTGATGATAGCGACCCCAATAAGTTCATCGTGGGCATGGGCTCTGAGGCTCTGTACAAGTTGCTTTGCGACCTCGACCTCGACCGTATCAGCTACGAATTGCGCGACCGTGCCTCCAAGGAGTCTTCTAACCAGCGTAAGCAGGATGCCCTCAAACGTCTGAATGTGGTTGAGTCTTTCCGCGAGAGTCGCAAGCAGATGCAGGCCCGCGGTATGGACAATCGTCCCGAGTGGATGATTATGACCATCATTCCTGTTATCCCGCCCGACCTGCGTCCTTTGGTGCCACTGGATGGTGGCCGTTTTGCCACTTCCGATATCAACGAGCTCTATCGCCGTGTCATCATTCGTAACAACCGTCTGAAACGCCTTTTCGAAATCAAGGCTCCCGAAGTCATTATGCGTAACGAGAAGCGTATGCTTCAGGAAGCGGTGGACTCGTTGTTCGACAATAGCCGTAAGGTCTCTAGTGTCAAATCTGAAAGCAACCGCTCGCTCAAGTCCCTCTCCGACTCGCTGAAAGGCAAGCAAGGTCGTTTCCGTCAGAACCTACTTGGTAAACGTGTCGACTACTCGGGTCGTTCCGTTATCGTCGTCGGTCCTGAACTGAAGATGCACGAATGTGGTCTTCCTAAAGACATGGCAAGCGAGCTGTTCAAACCCTTTATTATCCGTAAACTCCTTGAGCGTGGATTGGTCAAGACTGTTAAGTCGGCCAAGCGCGTTGTAGACCGCAAGGATCCCGTCGTGTGGGAAATTTTGGAGAATATCTTGAAAGGCCATCCCATCCTGCTCAACCGTGCACCTACGTTGCACCGTCTGGGTATTCAGGCTTTCCAGCCCAAATTGGTCGAAGGTAAGGCCATCCGTCTGCACCCGCTCGTCTGTACTGGTTTCAATGCCGACTTCGACGGTGACCAGATGGCTGTCCACGTGCCTCTGGGCAATGCTGCCATCCTCGAGGCTCAGTTGTTGATGCTCTCCACCCACAACATCCTTAACCCTGCCAACGGTGCTCCTATTACTGTTCCTTCGCAGGACATGGTGCTGGGTCTGTACTACATGACTAAGCCGCGTCGCACTACCGACAAGGAGGTTGTTAAGGGCGAAGGATACCGCTTCTACTCCCCTGAAGAAGTGATTATTGCTTATAACGAGAAACGTGTCTCGCTGAATGCCTGCATCAGCGTTAAGGTTGATGCTGGCGGGCGCGACGAGTTCCAGTTCGTCAAGACCGACAACACCTTTACCGAGGTCATAAAGGATAAGGATGGCAAGCTGCTTACTGACATTGATTGCAGTACTCCGGCCGAAATAGCCGAGCGTAGCCGCACCGAATATGAAATCCGTCGTGACAACGACGGCAACCCGATTCTTGATGCTAAGGGTCATTTTATTAAGACTGACCGCATCCGCACTACTGTGGGTCGTGTCATCTTCAACGAGGTTGTGCCTAAAGAATATGGTTATGTCAATCAGGTGTTAGGCAAGAAGTCCTTGCGCGACATCATTGGCGACCTGTTCACTGCTTGTGGCAATGCCGTCACTGCCAACTTCCTTGATGATATCAAGAACATGGGCTACCGTCAGGCATTCCGTGGCGGCCTCTCGTTTAACCTGGGCGACGTTATCATCCCCAACGAGAAGGAAGAACTCATTGAGAAGGCAAACGAAGAGGTCGAAGAGGTGTTGGGTCAGTACTCCATGGGTCTTATCACCAACAACGAGCGTTATAACCACGTTATTGATATTTGGACCAATACAAACAACAAGCTCACCGAGACTCTCATGCGTCAGCTCAAGGCGGACAATCAGGGTTTCAACCCCATCTATATGATGTACGATTCGGGTGCTCGTGGTAGTAAGGAGCAGATCCGTCAGCTCTCTGGTATGCGTGGTCTGATGGCAAAGCCCCAGAAGGCAGGTGCCGCCGGTAACGAAATTATCGAAAACCCCATTATCTCCAACTTTAAGGAGGGTCTTTCCGTGTTGGAGTACTTCATCTCTACCCACGGTGCCCGTAAGGGTTTGGCCGATACCGCTCTGAAGACCGCTGACGCTGGTTATCTTACCCGCCGACTGGTCGATGTAGCACACGATGTCATTATCAACATGGAGGACTGTGGTACCCTGCGTGGTTTGCCCACCACCGCTTTGAAGAAAGGTGAGGACATTGTGGTCTCTCTGGGTGAGAAATTGCTGGGTCGTACCTCTGTGCACGACATCTACCATCCTCACACGGGCGAACTCATTGTCCGTGCTGGTGAGGAGCTCACCGAGGATATTTGCAAGATTATAGAGGAGTCTCCCATCGAGGAGGTTGAAATCCGTTCCGTTCTTACCTGTGAGGCCAAGCATGGTGTCTGCGCCAAGTGCTATGGTCGCAACCTTGCCACTGGCAAGATGGTTCAGAAGGGCGAGGCCGTTGGTGTCATCGCGGCACAGGCCATCGGTGAGCCTGGTACACAGCTGACCCTGCGTACCTTCCACGTTGGTGGTGTGGCTGGTGGCAACATCGGTACTAGCTCCAGCCTGGTGGCAAAGCATGAAGGTCGTCTCGAAATCGATGAGCTCCGTGCCATCCCCTACACCGATGCCGAGGGCAACAGCTACCATGTCGTTATGGGCCGTTCTGCCGAGATGCGCATCGTTGATGAGAACACCAACGTCACCCTCTTTTCAGCACTCCTGCCTTACGGTGCCAAACTCTATAAGATGTCGGGCGACCACTTGGCAAAGAACGACTTCATTGCTGAGTGGGATCCCTACAACGCCGTCATCATCTCCGATGTGGCTGGTCGTGTAGCCTTCGAGAACGTCATCGAGAATGTTACCTTCCGTGTTGAGAGCGATGCTCAGACTGGTCTGCAGGATAAGGTAGTCATCGAGTCGCGCCAGAAAACCAAGAACCCCACCCTTAACATCATCGACGACGAGGGCAATGTCCTCAAGGTCTATGACCTTCCTGTGGGTGCCCACATCGGCGTCGACAAGGGGCAACAACTCAAGGCTGGTGACATCATGGTCAAGATTCCGCGTAGCTTCGGTAAGGCTGGTGATATCACCGGCGGTCTGCCCCGTGTCACCGAGCTGTTTGAGGCCCGTAACCCCTCAGATCCTGCCGTGGTGGCCGAAATCGACGGTATCGTCAGCATCGACAAGAAGCTCAAGCGCAACAACCGTCAGATTACCATCACTAGCAAGACGGGCGAGCGTATCACCTACCTCATCCCCACTTCCAAGCAGATTCTCGCACAGGACAGCGACTACGTCAAGGCCGGTACTCCGCTTTCCGACGGTGCTATCACTCCTGCTGACATCCTTGCCATCAAGGGTCCCATGAAGGTTCAGGAGTACATCGTCAATGAAGTTCAGGAAGTTTACCGTCTCCAGGGTGTGAAAATCAACGACAAGCATTTCGAGGTCATTGTGCGTCAGATGATGCGTAAGGTCGAAATCGAAGACCCGGGCGACACCCGTTACCTCGAGGGCGAACTAGTCAACAAGATCGACTTCCACGAGACCAACGACGAAATCTTCGGTATGAAGGTAGTTGAGGATAAGGGCGACTGCGAGAACCTCGAGAACGGTCAGATTATCACTGCCCGCCGTCTGCGCGACGAGAACTCCATCTTGCGCCGTCAGGACAAGACGCTTATCACCGCACGCGATGCTAAGCCCGCCACAGCCAAGCAGATTCTTCAGGGTATCACTCGCGCCTCGTTGCAGACCAAGAGCTTCATCTCCGCGGCCTCCTTCCAGGAGACCACCAAGGTGCTCACAGAAGCTGCTATCAACGCCAAGCGCGACTTCCTTGAGGGCATGAAGGAGAACGTCATCGTCGGTCACCTCATCCCCGCTGGTACGGGTATACGCGATTATGAGAACCTTATCGTGGGCAATATCGACGAAATGGAAGCAGCTAACAAATAAACCTCTACAACTATGGCAAACAATCACAACAACGGCCCGGTGAAAGACCTCAAGCTCGATATGGCTCCCGATGTGGCAAAGGGCACCTACAGCAACCTCGCCATCATCTCTCACAGCCCTAGCGAAATCATTCTCGACTTCGCCCAAATGCTGCCCGGCACACCCAATGCCAACGTCCGCTCGCGCATCATCATGAATCCCATTCATGCCAAGCGGCTGTTGAACGCGCTGGCCGACAACATCCAAAAGTATGAGCAGAACTTTGGCACCATCGTTGAACCCAGCGTTCCCGGCAATGTCGATACCGTCCCATACGACATCTTGGGCAAAGCCTAAGCCGGCTTGCTTACATATAGAAAAAGCCGTGGCAGCAACAGCGCCACGGCTTTTTCTATAGATAAGCAAGTGACTGCGTTAGCCGTCCCCTCTTTAGAGGGATGCCGCGATAGCGGTGGGGTATGTAAAGTCAAAATTTTACTTTTCAATTTCAAAATGATAGATCAAATAATAGAATACAACAAGACATTTGTCGCCAACAAAGGCTACGAACAATATGTCACCGACAAATACCCTGATAAGAAGCTGGCGGTTCTTTCCTGCATGGACACTCGCCTCACCGAACTGCTCCCAGCTGCATTAGGACTTAAAAACGGCGATGCCAAGATAATCAAGAACGCTGGTGGGCTGGTCATCTCCGCCTTCGACTCAGCCATGCGCAGCCTCATCGTCGCCATCTACGAACTAGGCGTTACCAACATCATGGTAGTGGCACACTCCCATTGCGGAGCCTGCCACATGAGCTACGACCATTTCCACGACCAAATGCTTGCCCGTGGCATCACCGACCAAACGCTCGACACCATCCGCAAGTGCGGCATTGACCTCAGCCATTGGCTCGAAGGCTTCAATGATACCCACGAATCCGTACGTCGCACCGTCGAGACCATCCGCACCCATCCTCTAGTGCCATCCGACATCACCGTCCGTGGCTTCATCATCGACAGCGAAACTGGCCTCCTCGAAGAAGTGTCTTAACCTGAAAAAAAGTTGACCCCAATAAAGTTCAATCTTATGCTAAAATTGATATAAATAAGGTACAATTATTTAAATAAATTGTACCTTATTTCATACAATTTCGTATCTTTGTAGCGCGAAATAAAATAGCAATACTATGGATAAACTGCTACAACGGTATTATAATCAAATTGATAATACAAAATTAGACTTTGTCCGTTACCCACAAAAAACCATTCGGTGGGAGTCTCGTTTGAACGCAATACTTGGTGCACGAGGGGTGGGAAAGACGACACTGCTGTTTCAGCACATTAAGTTATCCGACCAGCGGGACACATCGTTGGTGGTATTTGCCGACGACATCTATTTTGCTCACCACACATTGCTGGACTTGGCCGAGACTTTTTATAAAGAGGGCGGCAGGTATCTCTATGTTGACGAGGTACACAAGTATGCCAACTGGTCTACGGAAATCAAGAATATCTATGACCAGATTCCTGGCTTAAACATAGTCTATACCGGGTCATCCATACTTGACCTCGAGAAGGGCGGTGCAGACCACTCTCGTCGTCAGTTGAAAAACTATATGTATGGGATGTCTTTCCGCGAGTGGCTGCACATGGTGAAGGGTATAGAGGTACCCGAACTGACTTTGGAGCAGCTGCTTGCCGGAAAGATAACATTCCCTTACGACCAGCATCGTCCGCTGCCACTCTTTAAGGAGTATCTGATGCGTGGTTATTACCCATTTTGCAAAGAGGGGGACTATCTGGAGCGTCTCAATGCCGTGGTTGACCAAAGCATTGAGACCGACATTCCGCAGTTTGCCGGCTTGAGTGTCGGCGTGATGCGCAAACTGAAACAGTTGATGCAGATTATTTCTCAAATATCACCTTTCAAGCCAAACTATAGCGATTTGGCTCGTGACTTAACGGTCAATCGGAGCGACTTGAAAGATTATCTTTACTATCTTGAGAAATCAGGCATGATACAAAGCCTTATTGCGCCCGACAAAGGGATGAATCTTTTGGCAAAGACAGAGAAGATATATCTTGACAACACCAACCTGATGTATGCCCTCAGTGGGGGACAGGTAGACACAGGCAACTTGCGGGAGACATTCTTCTTCAACCAGATGAAGGTGCGCAACAAAGTCTTCAGCTCTGAGGTGTCGGACTTCACGATAGGCGACTGCACCTTCGAGGTTGGTGGGAAGAAGAAGACCCAACGGCAGATTGCCGACATCGAGAACGGATATGTTGTGAAAGACGACATTGAGTATGCCCACAAGAACATCATCCCCCTCTGGGCATTCGGCCTGAATTACTAAGCGAAAAATAATTTTGTCATATCTAGAAATATCTGTATATTTGCATATTGGATATTGCAACCCACGTTACTGTAACCTGCGTTGCATTAATGAGTCAGGAACTACAGACATCGTCGTTGGTAGATAGGCTATAATCTCGTTATAAGAGTCCCTGAAAGGGACACATATCTCAGGCGGGGGTGTCAACCCCCGCAAAAACGGCAAGCACAGATAAAACCCCGAAGGGGTGACAGAATAGGTTCGTTGCGATTCTGTCACCCCTTCGGGGTGTATATGCACAGCAGGGGTTTACACCCCTGCCTGTGTTTTTATGTCCCCTTTCAGGGACTTTAAAAGCTACTGGTAACCATTCCCATGACAGTAAGGACATGGGGCGTGATAATGGTCGCTCGAAACAGCCTTTTTGCATTTGTCGCAATACTTTGTACCCAGGCCGAGAGAAAAACCATCCTCCTTTATTATCTCACCTGTTCCGTCGCAGGGTACGCATTTTGTTCTAGTTGGCTGCTGTTGTTGTGTACGGGTCTGGGTGGGTGTTTGGGGTTGCTGGTACTGCTGTTGCTGATACTGCCCTTGGGGATATTGTTGCACTGGTGGATATATTATTGGGGGATAATAACCTCCTGTGGTAGCTCCACCACCGCTCTGCTTCTTTCGGATAAGAGAGCATGTTGTTACACCCGCTGGCGGAGAGGTACGTTTGTAGACGTATATGTCGCCATTGTCCAATATCACATTCAGTACGCTCTTGTCAGCATTGAACTTGAACGTAGTGGCCGAACCCCAGTAGCTCGACCCTTGATAGGTGGTATATTGTGCGTTGCTGTAGTTGTTGTTGCGAGTCAGTGTTCCGTGGTCAACACCTACACCCTTGCTGTTCGACTCAAAGCAGATGTCGCTGACAAAGGTGATAAACTGTCCACCCGATACATTCTTGTTGGACACACCATCTATCTTTGTATGCACCAACTTGTAGTACCGCACATCCTGTGCCGAAACTGCCATACCAAACAATATCAGCACGATAAAGAGTACATTCTTATTCATTGAGGAAATCATAATTGGCAGCTTTAGGCAATAAATCTTTCTTTGGAACTTGAGTGTATGTATACTTCCCTTTTACTTCCTTGTCCACATCATCGGCATCAACATACCACTCGATAAAAGACGATTTATCCTTTGAAAAAGCCACATAATATGTGTCCCCATCACGATATCCATGTCTACCGCACCCTCTGGGAGCTCCCCCCATAAAACCGAAGGATTCACATACATCTGTTTGACCGAAACCTCTTAAGTTGGCACATTCTTGGCTCCATATGGCTATCTTTTCAACTCTTTTATATACCTCTCTCTGAGAAGTCGACATTGATGGCACGTATTCATACATCCAAACTCCATCTTTATCCTCATACCAGACCTCGTTCTCATAGTAGTTTGAAGACTTTGCTAAGTTTTTGCGAACATTATCATGGCTAACTCTTTTCAGCCATACCGTTTTCTTTGAGCCTCGAAATTTCACTACATATTCGACACTACTACGTCCTGCTTCTGTATAGAAACAATCCTCGCTACTGTAGATTTGCCCTTTCGCCACGTTGGCGAATCCTAATGTCATGCATATAAGCATGATGCTCATTTTAATAATTGATGTTTTCATTTATCTTTAATTTTTTTTACAATTCCTTAAGTTCAACTAATAAATGCAACACTTTGGTCAAATAACAGAAAAAGGAGCGCGTAAGCCTTTAAACTTTCAAAGGAGAAGCGCAAAAAAAATGCGACTTCCCCCTTGATTGCGGAAAAATGTGTATCTTTGTGCTCC